>CAYSVX010000117.1:0-1590 GCA_964434665.1 uncultured Anaerolineaceae bacterium | reverse complement strand
GGCCATGGTGCAGACAAACGGGTGCAGGGTGACTGTTACCGACGGGTAGTGATGGGTACTGACGGGAAGTTGCTGCTCCAGGCGAACGAGAATCCGCAATTCCTCGCGTAACTCACGAACCAGGCATTCCTCCGGTGATTCGCCCGGGTCGATCTTGCCTCCGGGGAACTCCCACTTGAGCGGCAAGTTCATGGTCGAACTCCGCCGGGCAGCAAGGACCAGCCCATCCTGCTCGATGATGGCGCAGGCAACCTGAAGGTGTGGTCGACAATGCTGTGCGGTCGGTTCTGGCAAGGACATGAGGGGCTCAGTGGTAGTCCGTCTTCGGCAAGCTAGTGCGCGTAGCGTCAAAAATGACTCGGTTTGCTTTTTATCGAACACATCCTGTTTTTCTGAAATGGATCAGACTTTTTTCTGGCAATCCATGCAGTAGAGGTTTCCGCCAAACTTTGCTTTGTTGAACCAGCAAAATTTGGCGACGTTGTATGCGAGGGCTACCCCGCAGGAATGGCATATCAGCTTTTGCTTTGGTTTTTGCGATTCACCACAGACCTGTTTCTTTTTGACAGAAGGGCTTGCCACTTGATCCTGCTGACCATTTTCCTGTGCTGCTCGCTCAATCGTTTGAGGAGATGTAACGGAAGTTGGTACCATTGCCGATAAGCCAAATTTAGCCGCCCAATTGAATTGTGCTGGCTTGTGCTGTTTGGCAATTTCTCTTGATACCTCTTCCAGAGTATCTTGGCTGATGATTTTGGCCATCATTAAGGGGCTGGTGTTGTCCGCTTCCTTGTAAATCAAATTGTAAAGCTGGTCATTCTTGACGATGTTCGATACACCATCGAATTCTTTTTTTGGCCTGCTAATCCTGGCACCTTTGGATACTAGAACAAGGCTCTTCAAGGAGGGTTTGATCGTGAACCCCAGGCGAGTCGGCAACTTGACCGTGCCGGAATCAAAGAGTCGCTGAAGGATCAAGATGTGCTTGTTGTTCTGCTCAATAGGGGAAGGAACACCATAAGGTTTTCCTCCGAAGAAGGCCGAAAATTCGCCATGCTCGTTAATGGCGATCCCCTCGGAGAAGTTTTTGCTTTCGCACACCCAAATATCAAGCCAGCGGTTCAATATCAGATGGTCGATCTGGGCCACGAGTCCATTATGCTCGACACGTAGGTCGTTGATGACCATCCAATTCCTGGATTCCCCCCAACGGACCTTCATTTCATAGGCGGCTTCCTCCTCTCCCCGGATCCCGGCCTGGATAGTGCGCATCTCTCGCTCAATGCGTTTCTTGACGATCGTGTTGGCATCAGGGTGAGTAAGGAGGTTCTGGAGCGTGATTAAATCGGACTGTCTGTTGTCTGCCTGTTTAATGATCATCGTCTTGGATAATGAATAGGTCCCAAAAAAGGATAGAGAAAAGATTGGGTGGCAATTAGAAAATGCAAAGAATGCGGTGAACAGCAAAAAGCCGCAGAAGCGAAACGCTCCTGCGGCTTTTTCTGCTCAGTCTGGATCACATTTCCGGCGGGTCTTCCCCCATCAAATACCGGTGCATGTTCAGGGCGGCCTGTTTGCCCTGGCCCATGG
>CAYSVX010000116.1:0-1764 GCA_964434665.1 uncultured Anaerolineaceae bacterium | reverse complement strand
GTGGTCGCATCCACACCCCAAAACCCCGGGACTACACCCAGGCTATGCCCCAGAAAATGCGCCGCGCAGCCCTGCGCAGTGCCCTGACCGTGACGGCCAACGATGCCAAGATCATCGTGGTCGACACCCTCAGCATGGGAAATGCCCGTAGTGCAGACCTGGCAAAAGCGCTTTCAGCCCTGGCTGGCGACGCACGCAAGCTGGTTTTGGTGCCCGACAAGAGCGAATCTTACACAAACCTGATCAAATCCGGACGCAACCTGGCAGATGCCAAGCTGCTGCAGGCAAATTACCTGAACATCCGCGATCTGTTCACTTGTGAGAAAGTCATTATCCCCCTTGCTTCACTCGATGTGATCAAGAGTTATCTGGGATAGGAAGGTGAAGCAGAATGAGTAATACCGTCTTTGATATCCTGCGACGCCCTGTTGTGACTGAAAAGTCGAATTACCTGGCAGGAAAACTGAACCAGTTTGTGTTCGAAGTTGCATCTTATGCTACGCGCGAACAGGTGAAGACCGCCATTGAAACGGCTTTCGATGTCAACGTAGTGCGTGTAAATATCATCAACCTCCCTGCCAAAGCGCACCGCAACTCGCGGACCCGCCGGCTGGCAGTGCGTTCGAGCGGCTACAAAAAAGCCATCGTAACGTTGAAGCCTGGGGAGAGCATTCCTGTATTTGAAGGAGTGGACTAATGGCAGTAAAGATATATAAACCCAAGACGAACGGTCAGCGCCACAAGACCAGCTACACGTTCGAAGAAATTACCAAGAGCCGCCCCGAGCGCAGTTTGATCGTGGTGAAGAAGGAACGCGCTGGTCGTAACTCGGCTGGTCGTATCACTGTCCGCCATCGTGGCGGTGGCGCACGCCGGCAGATCCGCATGGTGGACTTCAAACGGGATAAGATGAACATCCCCTCCAAAGTCGCCGCGATCGAGTACGATCCCAACCGGACAGCCCGTTTGGCTCTGCTGACCTATGCTGACGGTGAGAAGCGCTACATCATTGCCCCGATCGGGGTAAAAGTTGGCGATTCACTCCTATCCGGTCCGAACGTGGAAATCCGCCCTGGCAACAATTTGCCCCTGGCGAATATCCCTGTCGGCACGACCATTCACGCGATTGAACTGCAACCCGGTAAGGGCGCGCAGATCTGCCGTTCCGCTGGAACTTCCGCGCAACTGCTCGCCAAAGAAGGCAAGTACGCCCACGTGCGTATGCCCTCGGGTGAAGTTCGCCTGGTTCTGCAGGAATGCAGCGCCTCGATCGGTCAGGTTGGTAACGTGGAACACAGCAATATTAAACTCGGCAAAGCCGGACGCGCGCGCCATATGGGGCTTCGCCCTGAAGTTCGTGGTACTGCGATGTCTCCAAGGGACCATCCGCATGGTGGTGGTGAGGGACGCAGCTCGATCGGTATGCCCGGTCCTAAGAGCCCCTGGGGTAAGCCGACCCTTGGTTACAAGACGCGCACTAATAAGCGCACGGATGACATGATTCTTCGCCACCGCTCCAAGGCTAAGCGCAAGTAGTGGATGAGAGACAGAAAAGGAAACTAAGATGTCGCGATCATTGAAAAAAGGGCCATTCATTGACCCGAAACTGTTGAAAAGAATTGAAGATATGAACGGAAGAGGCGAAAAGAAGGTCATCCGCACCTGGAGCCGCGCCAGCACCATCTTCCCCCAGATGGTAGGGCACACGATTGCAGTGCATGACGGTCGCCGTCACGTTCCGATCTATGTGACTGAGAACATGGT
>CAYSVX010000115.1:0-1770 GCA_964434665.1 uncultured Anaerolineaceae bacterium | reverse complement strand
GTAAGTGAGTGTATCCTTTCTGTTCAGCAAGTCTGCCAGCACTTCCAACGGTGAAGGTTTTCTTGACAATTTCGGGCTCCACAAGGTAAGGTTTGGCGGATGGAAGATTAATTCCGTTGAAAATCAGGACTGGCTGCAGCTTATCTCCTTGGGTTGGGTAACGCTTTGTTAGTTTTTCTGTGATCGCCGTGGACACCCCTACTTCGGCGTCAAGAAATCTGGGGTAGATTATGTCAGAAATTAATTCCTTGGCTTTCCCAACAAAACCAGGCTCCCATTCAACCACATTGTGGGCAGTCCTTAACACGACGGGGGTTTTTAGCTTGCTCCTCAACCAAAGCGCATTATATGTGCCTAGTTGAAAATGGCTGTGAAAGACATTGTGCCCCCTGCTTTCGACGATTCCCCTGAGGGTTCTTGATCCGGCAATAAAGCTTTGCGTGTGATTAGGACCTGACCAATTTGTAGCAAAATATACAGGCAAACCAATCTCCCGGACCCTGGCAAGCCAATCATTCTCTGCCTGGGTATGCATCCTGAAAAAAGCACACAGGTCGACCTCACAGCCAATTTTCATTAATTGCTCGCTGAGATCAATGCTAAAACGTTCCGCTCCGCCATTCATGCCGCCGATATCCAGTCCTTTTATGATCTGCAAGACCCGCAATTCAGTCATCAGCAAAGTCCTTCTTCAGAATTTCGCCTGCTTCCACTTGCTGTTGCTGAGCCTGTGCTAAGACTTTAGCCAGATGCGTCCGTTTCGCAGCGCGATTTTGCCAAAGGGCTTCAAGTTTTGCTCGAGCAGTTTCTTCGTTAATGTCGGATAGATCAATAAAATCATCCTCGATCTTGAGCGATCTTACAAGACCTTGAGTTTTAGTCAGGTAGCCGATGAAAAGCGTTGGTACGGTCATTCCCATTGCAAAAATGCCGGAGTGTAGCCTGGTCGCAAGAAAAATGTCCATCTGTCCGTAACACGCCTTGAGCAATTCCGGGGACAGCCTTCTATTGATATGTATCGCGTCTATTCCATCCCTTTGCAACTTATCCACCATCCTGGCGGTGGGGATACTGTCATCTTCTACCGAAGTGGGTCCAGTGACTTGGTTAAAAAAGATGAGCTGAACCGAATCCTCGCGAGAAAAATTTGCTAAAGATGTTTCCAAAACCCCATAATAATTTTGCATTGCCTGCGATTCAAACGATCGGTTCATTTTTGAAATCAAGGTCACGCCAAGTTTGGGTCTTGCCAGGTCCACGCCAGCTCGGCGTAATACTTCCGCGGCTGAGGCCGGGTCTCCGGACTGTAAGCCCAAGGCAAGGTCGGGAGAATAACTAATCCTTTCATTCGGCAAGCCAAGCTGGTTAGCCAAGTCCAAAGAATTCTCGTCTCTCAAAAAAATGCGCCTGGCGCCGACATAAGCTTTCCGTAACAGCACCTTTTCCCACCAACGCTTCAAAGGTCCAATCGATTGGGGCAAAACTACCAATGGCTTTTTGTATCGTTCCGCCAGGAGCACACCCAATATGCTGACCGGGAAAGGCCAGCCATATCTGCCTGATGAATAAAACTGGTTACCTCCAACACTCATAATGATGTCTGCTTCCCTGTAAGCGGATCGCAGACGGTTCACATCATGATCATCAAACTTATGCTTGGCTTCAGTCTGATAAAGCTTACAACTCGCAATAAGAAATTTCGTCAATTGTTGGAAGATTGATGTGTTCGTGTTTACGCCTGAGAGAGACCAGGGGGAAGGAACAATGGTA
>CAYSVX010000114.1:0-1805 GCA_964434665.1 uncultured Anaerolineaceae bacterium | reverse complement strand
GTTTCCACGTTGATGCTCAGCGGGTGTGAGACGCCGATGGCATACGAAACCTGCACTTCGCAGCGTTCAGCCAATCCAGCCGCGACTACATTCTTGGCAACCCAGCGGGCTGCGTAAGCCGCGGAGCGATCGACCTTTGTCGGATCTTTGCCGCTGAAAGCGCCGCCGCCGTGCCGCCCCATACCACCGTAGGTGTCCACGATAATCTTGCGTCCGGTCAGACCGGCATCGCCCATCGGACCGCCGATAACAAAACGACCGGTCGGATTGACGTAAATCTTGGTATCCGCATCCACCAGTTCAGCGGGGATGACAGCTTTGATCACATGTTCCAGGATGTCCGCCTCGATGCGATCGTGGCTGACTTCCTCGTGATCTAGCTGGTCGGCGTGCTGGCTGCTGATGACGATGGTGTGGATGCGAACCGGCTTGCCAAAGTGATATTCCACGGTTACCTGGCTCTTGCCATCGGGGTACATCCAGGGCAGAGTGCCATCTTTACGGACTTCCGCCATGCGGCGGGTCAGCTTGTGGGCATAATAGATGGGCATTGGCATCAAGGTTTCGGTTTCATTGCAGGCAAAACCAAACATCATACCCTGGTCGCCCGCGCCGCCGGTCTCAATGAAAGCTTCGTTGTACTCAATTGCTTCCTTGATGCCGTTCTGATCCACACCGCGGGAAATGTCCGCGCTTTGATTAGCCAGCGCCACCAAAACGCCGCAAGTGGAGCCATCGAAGCCCTTCTTGCCGCGGTCGTAGCCGATGTCGTTGACCACTTCGCGCACGAGGGCGTCGATGTCGACATAGGTCTTGGTGGTCACTTCGCCGTAGGTCAGCACGAAACCGGTCTTGATAGCTGTTTCGCAGGCAACCCGGCTGGCTTTGTCTTCCGAGATCATGGCGTCCAGGATCGCGTCGCTGATCTGGTCGCACATTTTATCCGGATGACCTTCGGTGACCGATTCAGATGTGAACAGGTACTTGGGTGATTTCATAAAAGTTGTTGTCATTGTTTTAACCTCCTCAGGTTACGTAAATAAAATGCCCCTGCAAGTGAGGGGCATTCCGCTTGGTATGCTGTAGCCTCTCATCTTCCAGATTGTCTGCCGGAATTGGCACCATACGCTGGGTTGGTTGCCGAGGTTTCAAAGGGCCGGTCCCTCCACCTCTCTGGATAAGAGCGCCGCAAGGGCTATGTAATTGCGAGTGTTATACCACATGCTTATCAGGTAGACAAGGGAAATAAAAACCACTTGTAGCGAATTTGCCTGTGGAAAAACTTGAGGATGGGTAGGGTGGGTTGGCGTCACTAAAAAAAATGGACCAACTTAATCCTGTTATAGCCAACCCACCGGGGAGCAGCATATAATTGGTGGGTTGGCTATTGTGATGTCAAGACAGGTCAAGACAATCTGACGCCAACCCACCCTACGAAGATTATGCCGCCAGGTTCTATGCTTCTCCCAACTTTGGAAAAAATAGGTTATGCTTAAGCTTTGTTCAGACACGGTAGGAGGTCAATATGATTGATGAACTGATAAGAGAGTCCAAACAGCGCATGCAGGGCGCTTTGGACGTGTTGGAAGATGATCTGATAGCGATTCGCACCGGTCGGGCTTCTCCGGCTTTAATCGAAAGGCTGCAGGTTGAGTACTATGGTTCCAGCCTCTCATTAATTCAGCTTGCCACCATCAGTGTGCCTGAAGCACGTCAGCTGCTCATCCGTCCCTTCGACGCCTCATCGTTTAAAGCCATCGAGCGTGCCATCCAGGCTTCGGATCTGGGTCTCACCCCCAACAGCG
>CAYSVX010000113.1:0-1872 GCA_964434665.1 uncultured Anaerolineaceae bacterium | reverse complement strand
GCACCCCAGTTTCCACCCCGGCAAGTGCGCTGAAGTGAGAGTGGGGAAGGAAGTTCTGGGCGTCATGGGCGAACTGCATCCGCAGGTCAAGAAAAACTATGCCTTCGGGCAGGATCCAGTCTTGGTAGCTGAGTTTGACGGGGAAGCATTGGTAAGGTTGAGCAACGCGGTCTTCACCAACAAGGCCATTTCGGGCTATCCGGCGATGGTGGAAGATATTGCCCTGATCGTGGAGGAGAGCGTGCCGGCGGATGACCTGGAAGCCTTGATCTGGCAGGCTGGCGGGAAGCTGCTGGTGGACGTAAAGTTGTTTGACGTCTACTGCGATGCCAAGTTGGGCGAAGGCAAGAAGAGCCTGGCCTACCAGCTGACCTACCAGGCCTTTGACCGCACCCTGACCGACAAGGACGCCCTCAACATCCGCAACCGGATTGTGAAACAAACCAAAAATACCTACGGCGCGATCTTGCGCAGCTCGTAGGAGAGATAATGAGAACCGTATTGGTTTTTGCTCGAAACGGTATGGGGGATGCTCCGGAAGGTTTACAGCAAACCCTGGTAGTAAAGTACCTGAGTCTGGCGGCCCAGGCGGAGGAGAAGCCCGTCCAGATTGTGTTTTATGCCGATGGCGTAAAGCTGGTTTGCGAGGGCTCGCTGGTGCTGCAGTGGCTGAGGATGTTGGAAGCGGCGGGCGTGGAGCTGATCATCTGCTCCACTTGCCTCGAGTACTTTGGGCTGACCGATAAGATCAGGGTTGGCAATGTGGGCGGCATGCCCGGGATCCTGATCGCGCTGCAAGCGGCGGAAAAAGTCATCAGTCTATAAAATTGCGCTATTGAAAAAGACGCCGATCTGGGAATCAGGTCGGCGTGTTTTCTTAATGATAGGCAATCCTACCAGCCGAACGCCAATCCGCGCTTACCGAGGATAAAGTCGTCAAAGAGCACTTGGGCAGGTCTTTGCGCCAGGCCGGCGCACACCAGCAGGGGCAGCAAATGCTCCTCGCGCGGGTGGCAATAGCGCGCGTGGGGGGCTTGCGCCCAGTTCAGCAAGGCACTGCGCGTGTCTGCGTAGGCGGCGTGAGTGGTGGCTTCGATCAGCCAGTTTTGGAAAGCATCGTTGGCGGGGTCTGGCTCCGTGGAGGGGCTCCAAGCGAAAGCAGCCATGTTGTGGAACGAGAAGCCTGAGCCGATGACGAGGACGTTTTCCTCCAACAGTGGGCGTAGCGCCTCGCCAAACCTCAAGTGCCGTTCCGGGTCCAGTCCGCGGATCAGCGAAAGCTGGAGGGTGGGGATGTCCGCTTCGGGGTACATCATCAGCAGCGGGATGAAATGACCGTGGTCGTAGCCGCGGCTTGGGTCGATCCGGGCGGGTACACCAGCAGCCAGGAGCATATCGGCAATCTCTTGGGCAGCTTCAGGCGCGCCTGGCGCAGGATACTGTACCTTGTAAGTCTCAAGCGGAAAGCCGTAATAGTCATAGAGCAAAGGCGGGTTGGGCGCTCCGAGCAGGGTGGGGACGGCTTCCTCCCAGTGCGCGCTGATCACGAGGATCAAATCCGGTCGGGCGATTTGCTCCGGCAGGACGCGCATAAAATCGATCATGGCCTTGTGCCCCGGGTCGCCAAGCAAGGGCAGCGGTCCTCCGCCATGGCTGAAGTAGACAATGCGTTTGTTGGTTTCGGTCATAGCTTCCTCTCTACTTGGACTAATTGTAAACCAGCAATCGGTGAGGGTCGCGGTCATGCCTTTGACAAAAGGAATTCGGATAATTGGATTTGACAAAGTGAGTTTATTGTTATATACTCTTTTTTCCGATGCGGGGTAGAGCAGTGGTAGCTCGTCGGGCTCATAACCCGGAGGTCAGTGGTTC
>CAYSVX010000112.1:0-2097 GCA_964434665.1 uncultured Anaerolineaceae bacterium | reverse complement strand
CAACCTGCCCATCCTGGTGCTGGATCTCTGGAAACCCGGCGATCTGATGCGGGCTGTTTGCGGTGAGAAGGTTGGAACGTTGGTGGATCACAAGGGTTAGTCCCACCCTGATATCCTTAAATAACAAGAGGCAAAAGACCTTTACGGGGCTTTTGCCTCTTTTCTTTAGCGTTTGTTGTTAACCAACAGCTTGGGGATGGAAAGACTGAGGTCCTCCAACTGCGTGTGCAGCTTATCCAGTGTTTCTTTGTCCGCTTGCAAGCGGCTTTGTTCGCTCTGGACGTAGCTGGTGTAGGGGGTGATGTTGCTCTCCAGGCGTTGGATGGCGTTGTCGCTTTCACGCTTAAAAGTGGCGCTGAGAGTCTTCATCAAGTTTTCTCGCAGTTCAACCATCTTGTCCCTGAAGGCATCCTTGGCTTGCTTACGCTTATAGGGGATCACGAACAGCCCAAGCACAGCGAGTGCCCCGGCGGTGACGATGCCGGTGACGTCCAGGGCTTTGGTGGTGAGCACGGTTGCCACCAACGCGCCGATGCCTAAGGCTCCCACGCCAAACATGGCAGTCTGCGTGACCGACTCCTGCATAAACGCGCCGAGCTGCTCGGCTTCACGCTTGCGGTCATACTGGTTGACGATAGCTTTGATGGTCGTGCTGACGCTGTCGATCAACTGGCGGCGGCGTTCCGTCTGGGGGCTGGCGCTGGTTGGCATCGCGCGCTGGGATTGCGCCTGCCGGCGTTCGAGCGCGCCTGCCACCTGGTACCAGACGTTGAGGTCCTTATCCACCAACCAGTCGATCAGGTTACGCACTTTCCCGTCAATCTCTTCTGCCACATCAGCCTGAACTTCTTCCTGGAACTCCGCTTTGATCTTGTCGGGTTTGGCAAGGTCGAAAATTCGGGTCAGTTTCATGGTGTTGTCGAGGTAATCCTGCCCGCGTTTTTCGAAACCATTCAGGATGTTCTCCACCTCAGACAGGCGGGGTGCCAGCTCGGACTGGAGTTCGTGCTGATAGTTCTCCACCATCCCCTCCAGGGAATCTGAGAGTCTGACATCCTCGCTGATCTCGTTTGTCTGCAAAACATTTCGATTTTTTGCTTCTGTCAACAAGTGCGTGCTGACTCCCAGCGGATTGCGCATTTTTAGCTCCAGCCGTGAGTTGTCATCCAGAGTTTCGGTGATGTAGCGTTCGAGGGAGTCGATGCTGCTGGCTGCGCGAAGTGTTTCCCGCTCAAGCAAAGAATTCGCGATCGCGGCTTTTTGCGCCAGGCGGGCTGACACGTTAAAGATCTCAGGCTGTGCGCCGAGAATGCGGGTTGCATTCTCACGCACGAAGTTTTCCACTTCCTGGCGGGCTTGCGTGTCTTCAAGAATGTCGCTTTTATTGATCACAATCACGATTTTCTTGCCCCAGGCGAGGATCTTCTCGAGGAAGAGACGTTCACTCTCAGTGAGAGGGCGGTCGGCAGAGGTGACAAACAATACCAGGTCGGACCGCGGCACAAACTCGTTGGTCAGGCGTTCGTGCTGGCGGTTGATGGCGTTGGTGCCAGGAGAGTCGACGATGTTCAGCTCTTTGAGCAGCCCCAAGGGGTGGGTGACGATGGCAAAACCTTCGTCCACAATCTGCTCATTGACCGTTTCGCCAAAGCGAACCAGGGTGACACGCGCGGTGGTGGGGGTGACGCCTTCGGTCAGCACCTTTTCGCCCAGCATGGCGTTGATCAGGGCGCTTTTCCCGGCGTTAAATTCGCCAACTGCCACAATCAGGAAGAGTTCGTCGAGCTGATCGATCGCCTTGCGCAGGTTTTGCATGGATTCTTCACTGAGGTTGAAGGGCTTCAAAGCAGCCAGGATCTCGTTCAGGCTCTGCTTTTCGGTTTGCAGGAAAAGCAACTGGTCATTGGTTAAAAAGGTCTGGCGCATAATATGCCTCCGGGGCACGCATAAATTTGGTAGGGGTAATTATACCTGTGAGGGAAAGGGACGATCTGTGGCGTATTGGCTAATTGCAGTCGCCCAGGTAAAAGGGGTAGACGCTATGTTTAAGGTCCGCCAGAATTGAGCAAATGGTGCGGGGATAAAGGTGAACGGTGT
>CAYSVX010000111.1:0-2180 GCA_964434665.1 uncultured Anaerolineaceae bacterium | reverse complement strand
TGTTGATGCCAAAGAGAGTAAAGTACCGCAAGCAAATGCGCGGCCGCATGAAGGGCAAAGCTTCACGCGGTGTGGACGTGAACTTCGGTGATTTTGGATTGAAGGCACTGGATTGCGGTTATATGACCGCTCGCCAGATCGAGGCTGCCCGGCGTGCAATCGTGCATGAGCTGAAGCGCCGCGGAAAAATCTGGGTCCGTGTGTTTCCTGACAAACCCTACACCAAGCGTGCTGCTGAAACCCGTATGGGTAAGGGCAAGGGCGCCGTGGACCATTGGGTGGCAGTGATTCGTCCTGGTCGTATTTTGTTTGAGGTCGGTGGTACTGATGCCGAATCCGCGAACAAAGCACTGATCCGGGCACGTTATAAGCTGGGCTTCAAGACTAAGATCGTAGCCCGAGAAACGATGGGAGAAGGTTCATGAACAACAAAGAAGTAAGGGAACTTTCTACGGAAGATATCAAGACCAAACTGTTGAACATCCGGCAGGAGCTCATGAATTTGCGCTTCCAGATCGTGACCGGTCAATTGTCGGATACGAGCCGCTTCAAGGTAGCCCGACGGGATATTGCCCGAATGGAAACGATCCTCAACGAGCGCGCCCGCAAGGAGAAGGAAGGTAAGAAATGAACAAACGCCGACGTTTAACGGGTGTTGTCAAGTCAAACAAGATGACCAAAACGGTCATCGTGGAAGTTTCGCGCACATACCAGCATCCGCTCTATCACAAAGTGGTGCGGAGCACAAAAGCTTACAAAGCGCATGATGAACTGGATTGCAACGTTGGCGATGAGGTCGTGATCGTCGAATCCGCTCCGATTTCAGCGACAGTGCGTTGGGTTGTGGAAAAGATCGTCAAGGTCGAAGTCCGCCAGGAAGGCGTTGAATCAACAGCTGAGGCCATTGAAGAGGTCGAGGAATTGATTGAAGCCGAAGCCGAAGCCGTCGCGGAAGAGGTCGAGGAAGTTCTCGAGGAAGAGGAAGCAGCATGATCCAGCGAGAGTCTCGATTAGTTATTGCCGACAACACTGGCGCACGCGAACTCCTGGTTATCCAGGTTGTGGGCGGCACTGGCCGCCGTTACGGTTACGTGGGCGATATCGTGGTTGGCACCGTCAAGGCTGCCACGCCTCAGGCTTCAGTTAAGAAGAGTGAGATCGTGAAGGCTGTGGTTGTGCGCACCAGCAAACCTTACCGCCGTCCGGATGGATCCACAATCCGTTTTGACGACAACGCGGCTGTAATCCTGGACAATGACGGCGTGAACCCACGCGGCACGCGTATTTTTGGACCGGTTGCCCGCGAATTGCGCGACAAAGGCTATATGAAGATCGTTTCATTGGCTCCGGAAGTTCTGTAGTCGATGAATTAGGAGTGTCAGATGAAAATGAAAATACACAAGGGCGATCGCGTACTGGTTACGCGCGGCGATGAGGACAACAAGGATAAGATTGGCGAAGTCATCCGTGTACTGCCCAAGGAAAATCGTGTGGTAGTGCAGGGCGTGAACATGGTGAAAAAACACCAGAAGCAAACCCAATCCGGCGGCAAGACAATTCCTGCCGGTATTCGTGAATTCGAAGCCCCGATCCATGCCTCCAACGTGACCGTTTTGGATCGTGAAGCGGAAAAAGAAGTCAAGGGCGCCCGCAAGGCTTCCAAGGCTAAAGCCGATAGCGCCAAGAAACCAGCCGCAAAGAAACCAGCGGAAAAGAAGCCAGCGGAAAAGAAGGCAGAACCTAAGGCTGCCGCCAAGAAACCAGCCGCGAAAGCGACTGAGAGCAAGGTAAAACCCGCTGCTGAGAGTAAGAAGAAAGCCGCCAAGGGCAACTAAGGCGTAGGTGAGCAGATATGAACAGACTACTAGAACAATATAAGAACGAAATCGCGCCAGCTCTGCAGAAAGAGCTCGGGTTGAAAAACGTCATGCAGATCCCGAAGATCACCAAAGTGGTGGTCAATATCGGCGTCGGTGAAGCGCTGGACAACCCCAAGGCTTTGGATGCTGCTGTGAACGACCTGACAATCATCACCGGTCAGAAGCCTGTTGTCATCGCCGCCAAGAAGGCCATTTCCAATTTCAAGCTGCGTGAAGGACGTCAGATTGGCGTCAAAGTTACGCTACGCGGAGATAAGATGTGGGCATTTTTGGACCGCCTGATCAACGTAGCTCTGCCTC
>CAYSVX010000110.1:0-2201 GCA_964434665.1 uncultured Anaerolineaceae bacterium | reverse complement strand
TGGTCAGCTGATCTCTGAATACGGTTTACGTAACCAGGGTTTATCGTTGATCATCTTCGCGGGTATTGTCTCGCGCTTCCCGGTCACAATCGCTCAGATGTTTAATGCAAAGGAAGCCTGGTGGGTATTTGCGGTGGTGTTGATCGTCTTTGTTTTGACGATCCTGGCCATTGTGTTTGTCCAGGGCGGACGGCGCAACATCCCGGTCCTGTTCCCAGGCCGGCGAATTGGCAACCGAATGTCTATGCCAGTGCGCAGTCAATTACCGCTGATGGTCAACATGGCCGGTATGATCCCGATCATTTTTGCCCAGTCATTCCTGACCTTCCCGGCGATTCTGTCCTCATTCTTTATCAATGCTCAGACAAAATGGGTAAACAGCTTCTCCAATTGGGTCTATAAAGCCTTTGGTGGAGACACCTGGTGGTATCCGCTTATGTTCTTCATCCTGGTGGTGGCGTTTGCCTACTTCTACACGGATGTGCTCTTCCAGCAGCAGAACTACGGCGATAACCTGAAGAAGCAAGGCGCGCAAATCCCCGGCGTTGTCCGCGGGAAACCGACGCAGGACTACCTCTCCCGCGTGCAGCGGCGCATTACGCTGCCCGGAGCATTCTTCCTGGGTTTGGTGGCAGTCTTACCTTACATCATGGGATACTTCCTGCCGGATAACAGCGCGGGTGTACAACTGATGCAGGCTTCTGGTCTTCTGATTGTGGTTGGCACTATCCGTGAGACGGTTGAATTGATTGAGACCGAACTGCGAATGCACGGCTACGATGATCGGCTGATCAACTAAGCAGGAAAGCATTAAAATGAACGAGAAAGCCACTTACATTGTCATGCTGGGTCCTCCGGGAGCTGGCAAGGGCACACAGGCAAAGATCCTGGCAGAAAAGCTGGGGCTGGTTCACATCTCAACCGGAGACCTCTTCCGCGAGAATTTGAGCCAGGAAACTGAGCTTGGTAAGTTGGCATCGAGTTTTATGGTCAAAGGCGAACTCGTACCGGACGATGTTACCATCGCGATGGTAAAAGAACGCCTCTCAAGACCCGACTGTGCGAAGGGAGCCGTAATGGACGGCTTCCCCCGCACGCCGGCACAAGCCGAAGCGTTTGAAGCGCTTTTGGCTGAGATTGATGGCAAGGTGGACCTGGTGCCATTCATCAGCGTGCCGAACGAAGTGTTGGTTGAACGTCTCAGCGGTCGCTGGATGAGCCACGCGGGGCGTGTTTATCATGCCCAGCATAACCCACCCAAAGTTAAATGGGTGGATGATGTGGACGGCTCACCCCTCTACCAGCGCGATGATGACCAACCAGAGACGGTTTTGCATCGAATAAATGTGTACTACGATCAGACATCCCCCCTGATTGATTATTATCGTCAGGCAGGGAAGCTGGTTGAAATTGATGGCACACAAGTTATTGACCAAGTCACAGAAGACTTGTTGAAAGCTGTGGTGTGATGTTTGGAAGCAGTATTAATCTCAAATCAGACGCGGAAATCGCCCTGATGCGAGAAGCCGGTCGGCTCAATGCCATGACGCTTGAAGCGGTAAAAGCAGAGATCCGGCCTGGTGTCAGCACTGGTGAACTGAATGAGGTCGCGGAGAGTTTTCAGCGGGCTCATGGAGTTTACTCGCCCTTTAAAAATTATGACCCCGGCAATGGGGTGCCTTTCCCAGGGAGCATCTGCGCCAGCGTTAACGAAGAAATGGTGCACGGCATCCCCGGCAAGCGCAAGCTCCAGGAAGGCGACATCATCTCGGTGGATTGCGGAACAGTGTATGAGGGATACGTGGGCGACTCGGCTTTCACAGTCGGCGTCGGCGAAATCTCTGCTGAAGCGCAACGCTTGATTGATGTGACCAAAAAGGCGCTCGAAATTGCCACGTCATTGATGGTATCCGGAAATCACAGCGGCGATGTTGGCGCGGCGATTGAAGAATACGTGGAAAGCAACGGCTTTCGCTGCACGCACGTCTACACCGGCCACGGTGTTGGGCGGGAAATGCACGAGAATCCTCAGCTAACCAATTATGGCGTCCGGGGGCAGGGATTTTTGTTGCGCGAAGGTATGACCATCGCGATCGAACCGATGGTGCTGGTTGGCACACGTCGGACGAAGACGCTGCGCAATCAATGGACTGTGGTTTCAGTGGACGGGTCATTGACGGCGCATCAGGAAAACACGATAG
>CAYSVX010000109.1:0-2378 GCA_964434665.1 uncultured Anaerolineaceae bacterium | reverse complement strand
CGGGGACTACTATTACACACGCCCAGGATCAGACCCTCCCGCGTGCCCAGAAAATGGGTTCGGAGCAGTCGCAAAACCGGGCGGAGGCATAACGCAAAGGAGTTATCATGCCCGCTGTTTCTATGAAAGCGCTCCTCGAGAGCGGCGTCCATTTTGGACATCGAACCAATAAATGGAATCCTAAAATGAGTCAGTACATCTTTACTGAACGCAATGGGATCCACATCATCGACCTGCAGCAAACCGTCAAACTGCTCGACGACGCCTTTAACAAAATTCGCGAAACTGTTGCTGCTGGCGGAAGTATTCTCTTTGTCGGCACCAAGCGCCAGGCTCAGGAAACCATCCAGGAAGAAGCTGAACGCTGCGGCATGCCCTACGTCAATCAGCGCTGGCTGGGCGGCACCCTGACCAACTGGGTTACCATCCAACAGCGTATCGTTGAACTGACCCGCCTCGAAAAATTATTCGAGACCGGCGAAATCAACCTGCTCACCAAAAAAGAAGGTTTACTCATCCAGCGCGAAATCACCCGTCTGCAGACTCGCCTGAGCGGTATCCGCAACATGAAAACCCTGCCTGACCTGCTCTTCATCATCGATATCGAGCGTGAAGACACTGCTGTCCGTGAAGCCAACTTGAAGGGCATTCCCGTAGTCGCGCTGGTAGACACCAACTGCAACCCTGGCGAGATTGATTACGTTATCCCCTCCAATGATGATGCGATTCGCGCCATCAAACTTCTGGTTGGTCGTATGGCTGATGCAGTCATTGAAGGCAAAATGATGCGCAAGGATGAGGAAGAAGAAGTCGTGGTAGAAACCCGCTCCACTATCTCCCGCCGCATTGACGAAGATGAAGAACTTGACGATAGCATGCTTTTGGGCGACGCGACCCGTGCCAAGATCGTATACGAACACGAGCCCGAGACAGACCTGGACGCACCGGTCGTTGAGGCATAGGCTTTTTGAAGCTTCAGACAAGAGAGGAAATAATATGGAAATCACCATTGACATGATCAAAGAACTGCGAGAGAAAACCGGCTGCGGTATCATGGACTGCCGTTCCGCGCTGCAAAGCTCCAACGGAGATTTTGAAAAAGCGCTCGAAGAACTCCGTGAGAAGGGCTTGAAGAAAGCCGAAAAACGTGCCAATCGCGAAGCCTCCGAAGGTCGCCTGGAACTCTATGTCCACAGTGAAGGTCGGTTGGTGGTCCTGGTTGAGATCAACTCGGAAACTGACTTTGTTGCAAAATCTGAAGCCTTTAAAGACCTGGCTCACGAAATCGCGCTGCAAATTGCCGCCGCTTCGCCCAAGTACATCTCCGAGGCAGACATCCCCGAAGAAGTGATCGCCGAAGAAACCGCCCTGATTACAGAGCGCGTTCGCGCCGAGGGTAAACCCGAAGCAATCATCCCCAAGATCGTGGATGGTTTCATGAAAAAATTCAAGGATGAGAATGTACTGCTTAATCAGAAATACATCCGCGATGAAAGCCGCACTGTCACCGATCTGATCAACGATCGCGTCGCCGCCCTTGGCGAGCGGATCGTGATCCGCCGCTTTGTCCGCTGGGCTCTGGGTGAAACCACCCAAAAGCCAGCCGAAGATGAAGAAGCTGCGTAGCTAACAGAAGAGCCAACCACTGGTTGGCTCTTATTTTGCCAGTACCACACAAAGGAGATAGCATGACTGAAACTCACAATACCGCTAAATATCGTCGGATTCTGCTTAAACTTTCAGGTGAATCACTTGCGGCTCCAAACGGGCAGGGAATTGATCCCGGACAAGCTCGCACGATCGCCGAACTGGTCAAGTCGGTGCACGAAACCGGGGTGGATGTGGCGATAGTGATCGGCGCAGGCAACCTTTGGCGGGGCGCAACCGGCGAAAACGTAGGCATGGACCGCGCCACCGCGGATTACATGGGCATGCTGGCAACTGTCATGAACGCACTCGCACTGATGGATGCCCTCGAGAAGATTGGGGTTATGACGCGCGTCATGTCCTCGATTGAGATGCGCACTGTGGCTGAACCCTACATCCGCAGGCGTGCCATCCGCCATTTGGAAAAAGGGCGTGTGGTCATCTTTGGCGGCGGCACAGGCAACCCATACTTCTCCACCGATACTGCCGCGGCTCTGCGCGCAACTGAAATCGGAGCGGATGTGGTCATTAAAGCCACCAAGGTGGATGGCATCTACGACAAGGATCCCAAAATCAATTCGGATGCGGTTCGGATTGAAAAACTCACCTACCTCGAGATCCTCGCGCGCAGAATCAATGTGATGGACTCAACCGCGGTAACCCTCTGCATGGAAAACAACCTGCCCATCCTGGTGCTGGATCTCTGGAAACCCGGCGATCTGATGCGGGCT
>CAYSVX010000108.1:0-2386 GCA_964434665.1 uncultured Anaerolineaceae bacterium | reverse complement strand
AGATGACCCGCTACCTGGAAGGCAAGGGCTACGCCCCAGCCACCCTGCAGGCTGTTGTGGCACGCCTCGAAGAAGAAGGTCTGCTCAACGACGATCGCTTTGCCAAAGAGTGGATCGAAAACCGCAACACCTTTCGCCCGCGCAGCCATAGCCAACTCGAAGCCGAACTGCGCTTTAAGGGCTTGTCTAAAAGTGCCATTGATTCTGCGCTAACGGAGTCCGGGGTGGATGATGCTGCTCTCGCGATGGCAGCCGCGCGAAAACAAGTTCGTCGCTATCATTCGCCTGATTATGAAACTTATCGAAAAAAAATGGGGAACGCGCTTTTACGGCGCGGTTTCAGTTATGCCACGGTTAATGAAACTTTAAGCTCTCTTTGGAATGAGATGCTTCAAAGTGAAACCGTGGAACCAAATAAACTATGGAGCAATTGACACAATGAAAACCTTACTTCAACAAGGCCCAGGCCCCAACCTGCTCTTTCTGTGGGTTGGCCTCGCCGTTATTTTAGGTGTCCTGATCGGATACCTTATTTTCTCAACCATCCGGAAAAACCAGGATGAAAAACTCAAACGAACCGCTGAGAACATCATTGACCAGGCCAAGGAAAACGCCAAAAACACGGAGTTGGAGGCTAAAGACACTGCCCTAAAAATCACTTTGCAAGCCGAGAATGAGATCCAGCACAAGCGCAGCGAACTCAACAAGGAAGATGACCGCCTCGTCAAGCGCCGTGAAGAGCTCGACCACCGTTTCGACCAGATGCAGCAGCGCGAAGCCGCCCTAAACAAGCGCCAGAGCGCGGTGGACAAGCGCGCCAACGAAATTGAGGCCCTATACAGTGAACGCTTTGCGGAACTGCAGCGCGTCTCAGCCATGACGAGTGATGAAGCCCGCGCAGTGCTACTCGAGGAAGTCGAGAAAGAAGCCCGCGGAGATATGGCGCGTATTATCCGCAATTTCGAAATCGAAGCTGCTGAAACCGGCGCGGAAAAAGCTCGTGAATTGATTGCCGATGCCATCCAACGCGTCGCCTCCGATAAAGTCGCCGAAGTGACAACCTCTTTGGTAACACTGCCCAATGAAGAAATGAAGGGGCGCATTGTTGGTCGTAACGGGCGCAATATCCGCGCGTTCGAACAGGTGACCGGCGTGGATGTGATCGTGGATGACACCCCAGAAGCGGTTACAATCTCGTGCTTTGACTCCGTCCGGCGTGAAATTGCCCGCCGTACGCTCACCCGCCTTGTGACCGATGGTCGCATCCACCCGGCGTATATTGAGAAAATCCTCGAAGAAGAACGCAAACTGATGGACGAGGATATCTACAAAGCCGGTACTGAGGCTGTCTACGAAGCCAGCGTGCACGGTCTCCACCCTGAAATCGTCAAAAAGCTTGGGCGCTTGAAATATCGCACCTCCTACGGTCAGAATCAGCTTGCCCACGCGGTTGAAACCTCCAAGATCGCCAGTGTGCTGGCGGCTGAGCTCGGCGCGAATGTGGAAGTGGCAAAGCTCGGCGCGCTTTTGCATGACCTTGGCAAAGCTATGGACCATAATACTGAAGGAACCCACGCCCAAATTGGCGCAGAATTTGCCAAACGCCACGGCGTCAGCGCGGCGGTCTGCAACACAATCGCCGCCCACCACCACGAAGTGGACCAGGTCTCGATTGAAGCCATTTTGGTGGAAGCCGCCGATGCCATCTCTGGGGCGCGCCCTGGTGCCCGCCGTGAGGATCTTGAACAGTACATCAAACGGCTGAAAGCCCTCGAGAATATCGCCAACTCCCATAAGGGCGTCGAGCAGAGTTACGCCATCCAGGCTGGCCGCGAAGTGCGCATCATCGTTAAACCTGAAGAAATTGATGACCTTGAAGCCCACCGCATCGCCAAGGACATCGCCACGGAGATCGAGGAAACTATGCAGTATCCTGGTCAGATCCAGGTGACCGTCATCCGCGAAACCCGCTCGGTCAGTTACGCTAAATAACAATCACATTGTAATTAAAAGAAGCTTCCCGAAATTCACAGGAAGCTTCTTTTTGATAAATGTCACGTTCTTTGACTCTTTTCCTGCACTCTTTCACACTACCAACATAAGTACTATGGTATTTGAAAGACTATCTCAACAGGCTCTAAAAGATGATAATCGATGCTTGTTATAATGAGACTACCGTTAGATATTTCAATAACGCTTGAAAACTCTGCTTCTACCGTAAACCGATTTGTATCTAATTGAGATACATTCATGTTCGTTAACTTTTCATGGGATAGGGTTAGGCTTTCTACCTGATACTTAGAATCAACGGTGAAAAACAAGTAACCCGGCGTAGTCGTATTGCCAAAGGTTATATCGGTTAAAGACATCTCAACCCCATCTATAT
>CAYSVX010000107.1:0-2489 GCA_964434665.1 uncultured Anaerolineaceae bacterium | reverse complement strand
CAGCCGGTCATGTCCACCTCGCCCCAACCGCCCATGTTCCAGTTGTAGATGGTTGCTCCACCGACATAAAGTGAGCCGGTGTCATTGAAAATTGTTTCCGGAGCTACTGCACCTGCGTCCAATCCAGCCGCCATTGTTATGACCTTGAAGACAGATCCGGGCTCGTACGTGCTGCTGATGGCGCTGTTGTAAGGCGTCGGGTTGGGAAATATTTCAGAATAATTCCAGTATTCGTTCGGATCCAACCTGGGGGCGGTTGCCATCGCAATTATTTCGCCAGTTTCAGGATCATATACGATGATGGTTCCGTTTTCAGCTCCGGACCAATCAAGTGCCTCGTCCAGTTTTGTTTCTGTCATTGCCTGAATTTCACGATTAAAGGTCAGTTGCACCGTGACACCCGGAGGAACTTCTTCTATAGAAGTCAAAAGATTGGGGTCGATCGCGGAATAGACCTTTTTTGGCTCACCAGCCATCAGGTCATCGTATGCCTCTTCCACACCAAAATAACCGATGCCGTCCGTTCTGTCCAGGAAGCTGTAAAAACCGAGGATATTGGAGGCTAATGTACCTTCGGGATAGCTGCGTTTGTTATTTGCAGTCCAAACCAAACCATTAAGATTTGGGCGAACCTCGCCGCGTTTGGTGCTGCGATTGGCGTAGTCTTCATTTATCGATTCTAACTGGGCGATTTTGTCTTTGCTGACAAATCCATCCAGCACGATGAAGTAAGGGTTGCCGTTGCCGGGCGTCAACTGTGTGTAGCCAAGAATTCGGGCGTAATCCAAGCCCAGAACGCTTGAAGCGACTGCCGCAACTGTCTCAGGTTGTTCGATTGCCTGCAGATCCAATCCGACCTCGTAAATCACCTCGTTGCCTGCCAGAAGCCGACCGTCAGAGTCGTAGATGCTGCCGCGTTCGGGATAGATCATGCGGTTTATGCCCTGGTAAGCTTCACTGTCTGCCAGGATCTGTTTGGCACCTTCAATGTTTTGGATACGGATAAGCTGAATCCCAGCTACACCAGCCACCACACTTGCCAGCACGCAAATAATAAAGAAACGATTCCAATTTGTGGTTTTCATGGGGCTACCTCTGTCGGAGCAGGCGCAACCTCTGTGGTTGCGCTTTCGGTAGATTCTGTGGGCAAGCTCGGCTCAATTAAGACTTTCAAACGGAGCCAATCCCATAAGGAAACAGTAAATTCGGGCAGCAGCACTGGCGTGCTGATCTCTTCCACAGCAGGAGGAGGGGCAAGCACGGGCTGGGAAGGCGGGATGTAACCAGGAACTTCAATGTACATCGCCTCAAGTGGATCCAGCAGCGTCATGTTCAACGCGTTTGCCCGTTCGCTCAGAGATTTTGCGGATGAGACTTGCGCGTATTGCGTCTTGAGATCGTTCACTTCCATTTCCAGGGCACTGATCTCAGCTTCCAGGCTCTGAATGCGTCTGCCCGTGGCAGCTGCGCGACCGCTGATCATCAAATAAACGCCGGCAACAACGGCAACCCCAACCAGTACCAGCAAAAAAATGCCGATCCACTGGATTTGTGTTCGCCAGGGGGCTTGTTTATAGGCTTGTAAGAGATTCTTTTTCATAGCCTTTTCCATGCAGTTTCCGTGCCATTCCTTTATAACTTTTCAACCACCCGCAATTTCGCGCTGCGAGACCGCGGATTGCTCTCGACCTCTTCCGCTGATGCTGTGATAGGTTTTGAGGTCAATATCCGGATGCTTGCTTTGTGCCCGCAAGTGCAGACGGGCTGCTCGGGAGGGCAAACGCAGTCGCTGGCTTCCCGTTTGAAAGCCTGCTTCACCAGTCGGTCCTCCAAAGAGTGAAAACTGATGACCGCAAGTCGTCCATATTTGTTTAAAAGTGCGATCAGGCTTGGTATCGCCTGTTCAACGGTCTTGAGTTCGTCATTGACCGCAATTCGCAGTGCTTGAAAGGTTCTGGTGGCGGGATCCTGCTTTTCTTTGCTTCTGCCGATTGCATTCCGCACAACCTCTGCCAATTCCCCCGTAGTGTTCAAGGGCCTGGCTCTCAAAATTGCCCGCGCGATTCGCCTGGAGTAGCGTTCCTCGCCGTAGCGCCAGATGATGTCCGCCAGGTCAGCTTCCTCCAGCTTGTTCACCAGATCAGCGGCAGTTTGACCCTGGGTAGGGTCAAAACGCATGTCCAACAGACCGTCATGTCTGAAGGAGAAGCCGCGTTCGCTCTGGTCGAGCTGCATGGAGGACACGCCCAGGTCCATCACAATCCCATCAACAGCCTGCCAGCCAATTTCTTGCAGGATATTCGCGCTCTGCAGGTAAGATGCATGCATCAATTGCGCGCGCTTGCCAAAGGGACTGAGGCGCTGCCTGGTGAGTTCGATTGCCAGGGGGTCAAGGTCCAACGCAAGGAGCTCTCCGGAGGGAGCGCTCTCGGTCAGGATACCTTCAGAATGACCGCCGGCACCGGCAGTGCAATCCAGGTAACGCTTCG
>CAYSVX010000106.1:0-2489 GCA_964434665.1 uncultured Anaerolineaceae bacterium | reverse complement strand
GGTTTTCTGTCTCACTCGTTTCACGAGTTCGACTGCCTTAAGGCGCAACAAAAAAGACTGACAGATAACGTCAGTCTTTTTGAACTGGAGAGGTCAGGGCTATTTTATCGTCATCGGCAGGTAGACGTGGTTTTCAAAGATGATCGTGTAGGTAACTCTTACCTTCACCTGCTTGGATTGGTATCCTCCGCCATCTGATACCGTCACAATTGCTTCCTGGTAACCATGGGACAACTTGGAAGGGTCCATTGACACTCTGAAACTCTGGTTGATCGGACCGCTGGCAGGCGTCAACGTGACCCAGTCTTGATTCGCGCTGGCTGTCCAAGTCTGCCCGGCATCACCTGAGGGTAAAACGGAGGCGAAAGGTACCGGGTCATCCGAGCTAAAGTTGAAGGTCACAGAGGTGGGCGACACATTGAAGGCGGAAAGCGAGAAGGAGACCGTCACGAGGACCGCGCGCTCGTATACGCCGGCGTCATCGGCGATCAGGATCAAAGCGCTCTGATTTCCCAGGACCAGTTTCGATTTGTCAATGGTCATGTTGATAACGCCCGGGACAGAGCCTTCGGTGGGGCTGATCTGCACGAAATCATGGTCGACCGAGGCAGTCCAACTTTGTCCGGGATCACCGGTGATGTTGATCTGTTCGCTTGGCATGGTCGCGTCACCCGTTTTGAGGGAAAAAGAGAAGGAAGAAGGGCTGACATTGAAAGCTATCGGCGGGTTCACATCGCCCTGTGTGGCGATGACCGCCTGGAGTTGATCATAAACGCCATTTGCCTTCGTTCCAGATGTCTTGTAATCAACCAATACGATGTAGTGCAGTTCGTTGTAGTCCACAACATTGCTTAGGTTTACTGTGATCATAAAGGTTTCTGAACGGCCGGGACGCAGGTAGGAGATGTCCGTTTTTGCCGAACCGCGACCAGCGTGATTGGTTTTGGATGCGCGGTAATCCTCGTAAACGATCGCCTGTACTGCTGCTTTATTCTGGACTGACAATGTTATAGAGCTTAAGTTGGTCACAGTCGCTTTGATGGTGACCGTGTTGCCCGTGCGGGCATAGGTGGCAGTGATAGCAACGGAAGCTGCTCGCGCCAACGAACGATCGACCATGCCTTTGTAAATGCCGTAGGTGCTGGAATCAGCTCCAGTCTCATATTCATGGGCGCTATCGATCATGGCTTCCGGCACGTAGATGCCGCCGCCACTTTCTTTGAGGATGTCTTTACGATTTTGAGGGGTGCCATTCCACCATTCAATAAAGGCGATTGGTGGAAAAGTGTATTCCGTGATCAGTTGGTCGACTGCCTGACCGGCAGTCGTACAGTAAGGTCAGGTGGTGCTTGTCACCAATTCGAAAACCGACAATTTTGGGCCAGGTTCCATGGCAACAACCCTGGAAGGCGTAACAGCGCCAAACAAACCTGCCAGGAGCGCAAGTACAAGCAGAACGGACATTCTTTTGTTAAGTTTCACAAATCCTCCTTTTGTTTTACGGTTGGGTTATTACTGGCAAGTAAATCCGGTTGATGAATTCGCCAGGGCTCGCTTTGTAAATGCTCACTGTCACATCGTAGGAATAAACGCCGGAGCTGTCGGTAAAAGTCACTAAAGCTGTGTTCCACCCGGGCACCAACGCGGCGCCATCGGTAGTCATTACGACCGTGTCACCAACCAGTCCTGATGTGGCATCAAGCTCCAGCCAGGTTTGGTCGCTCAGAGCGTTCCAGCTTAAGACTACATTTCCCAGGACTGTCGAGGTGAAAGCTGGCACGAAGGTTTGGCCATCATCAAGCAAGAAGGCATGGAAGCTTGGTTGCGCGTAAAGCGCCTGGTTGGCAATGGCAGCCTGCAACTGTTCGTAGTGACCTTCAGGCGCAGTCTGATAATCCACCAACACGATCACCTCCACTTTCTCCCAATCGGTGGGGTTGATGTCGGGCACTTCAATTGTGTAAAAATCTGTCTGACCGGGCGACAGGCTGGAAATAGCAGTTTTTGCAGCATTCAGCCCCGGGTGCTGCGTGGTGTGGGTGTCGTAGCGCACGCCATTTTCTTTGACGATCCCATAAACACCCGCATTATTGCCCGTTGAAAGTGTGATCGTGCTGTTATTTGCAACTTCTGCCCTAATCTTGATGGTATTGCCATCCCGCCACCAGTAGGCATTTACTTCAGCTGTTGCAGGTTGCGTCAGGGCGTCATCGATCATGGCCGTGTAAGTGTTATAAGCTTCCTCGGTTGTTTCAGCGCCGCGATGGTAGAGACGACCGCTGTCAACCACTGCCCAGGTTAAACCCAAAGGTGTACCAGGGGGTACGGACAACTGTATCACATCCCAGCGAGCCTGGGGTGGATCAAAAAGGGGTGGAACATCGATTGAAAAATGGTAATCTACAACAACGACGTGTTGATTGGAGTACTCGTAGGCTAATTGATCGATCACCGGACCGGAGATCGCGCAATGCCATCAGGTGGGGCTT
>CAYSVX010000105.1:0-2495 GCA_964434665.1 uncultured Anaerolineaceae bacterium | reverse complement strand
TAGGACATTTCTAAATTGCTACTTTAGGACATTATCATGTTGCCACTACAAACACGAATCCCACTTGACAATTTCGTGGGTTATTGTGATATACTAATCCTCCGCGTCTCGAGAAGGTTGAGACGCTTATCTTGCGTAAGTACTTGAAGGGAAGTTATTATGAACCATACAGAATTATTGAAATCTGTCGAAGCCGAGAAGAACGCCAATATCCCGGATCTGTTCCCCGGCGATACTGTCAGCGTTCACAATATCATCAAAGAAGGCGATCGCGAACGCATCCAGGAATTCAAGGGTGTGGTGCTCTATGTGCGTGGTAATGCCAACGATGGCACATTCACTGTCCGCCGTGTTGCCAGCAATGGTATCGGCGTCGAGCGTACTTATCTCTTCAATTCACCCCGCATCGCGAAAGTAGTGGTTGAACGCCACAATAGAGTTCGCCGTGCCCGCCTGTACTTCCTGCGTGAACGCACTGGTAAGAGCGCGCGCCTGAAGCAGCGTTTCTAAACCGAGGCTATTTTTCTGCACTTTAAAAGCCTTCTCCGTTTCGCAATCAGACGGGAAGGCTTTTGCTTTTAACACTTATGGAGATCCTTATGACGCCTCGCATAGCCCTCGCCGCCTTCCGTATCCAAAAGCCTGGCAGTACCCCTGCTTATTCTTCAAGAGAGGAATTGGTGCGAGCCATCCTGTCTGCTGGCGGCAGACCCTACCTTCTGCCATCCGCGCTGCCCCTTGAGGATATCCCTGAGGTCTTGAGCGAGTTTGATGGGCTGTTCATCTCTGGAGGCGGGGATGTTCACCCGGATTATTTTTGCGGGGAGATGCACCCGAGCGTCGACGGGATCGATCGCGAGCGCGATGAGTTCGAACTGGCGCTTTGCAGGCAGGCAGTGGCAATGGATAAGGCGATATTTGGCATCTGCCGCGGACAGCAGCTGCTCAATGTGGCGATGGGCGGCAACCTGGTGGTGGACATCCCCAGTGAGCTGCCGGATGCCGGTCGGCACCAGTGGTGGCCAAACTACCAGCGCAGCCGGCTTTCCCATTCTGTGCGGCTGGAAACAGGCAGCCAATTAGCAGCTATCATGGGGGGCACGGAGTTTATGGTGAACAGCCTTCACCACCAATCCGTGAAGGATCTTGGGGAAGGCCTGAAGGTTACGGCAACAGCTTCGGACGGGGTGATAGAAGCGTTGGAGATGCCCGGCAAGCGTTTTGTGGTGAGCGTGCAGTGGCATCCTGAGTGGCTGCAGGATTACGAGCCAATGCGGCGGATCTTCAAGGCTTTTGTGGAAGCAAGTAATTCGGGTTTGGGTGGTTGAGATCGATATGTGACTCGGCCTCCAGAAATTCTTTAATAATCGGAGACCGGAGGTCAAATCCCGTGCTCAGCCTGCCCACACGCGCTTTCAGCGCTGGGGTGCTTCGCAAGACGCCAGCACAATCCTATTGCCTGCAAATACTCAGCCACTTTATCCCCTTCCCTCGAGGGGGGCACGAACGATCTGCATCCACCCCTCAATTTAATGGTTTGAACATCGCAATTCGATGTTGCCTGTCATTCTGAGCCGTTTTTGCGAAGAATCTAATTAACAATCAGATCCTTCACTGCGTTCAGGATGACAAAGAAAGAGAGACTGCTTTTGCCATATTGAAACCTTTATACTGCGTTTTTGGAGCAGGTAGCGCATACTCTGCGAGTACCATGTCCTGCTTCCGACAGACCTCACAGCGTGCTACAATAAGCAAGTGACACACACAGACGCGCCGATTGGCGTTTATGATTCGGGGGTGGGCGGGCTTTCAGTGCTGCGGGCCATCCACCGCCAGTTGCCCAATGAGGCCACGCTCTACTTTGCGGACCAGGCTAAAGTCCCCTACGGCGAACGACCGCTTGAAGAAGTGCGTCAACTCGCGGAGGGAGTCACGCGCATGATGATGAATCAGGGCGCCAAGCTGATTGTGATAGCCTGCAACACGGCTTCAGCCGCCGCTCTCAAGCACCTGCGCACTCTTTATCCTGACTTCCCTTTTGTTGGTATGGAGCCGGCGGTCAAACCAGCCGCGGAACAAACCCTGACCGGCAAGGTCGGTGTGCTGGCGACGCCATCCACTTTTCAGGGCGAATTGTATGCTTCGGTGGTGGAGCGATTCGCAAAGGATGTCCAGATCTACGAGGCAACCTGCCCGGGGCTCGTGAAACAGATCGAACGGGGTTACCTCCACACCTTTCTGACCCGCCGCATCCTACGGCAGGCATTGCAGCCCATGCTGGCTGAGGGCGTTGATACGCTCGTGATGGGATGCACCCACTTCCCCTTTGTGATTCCGCTGATCCAGGAAATTGCCGGTGAGAACGTGCGCGTGATTGATCCCGCGCCTGCCATTGCCCGTCAGACCGAGCGCGTTCTGATCCAGCAGTACCTCCTCCGGTCTTCGAGCGCCAAGCTATCTCACCGCTACCTCACCAGCGGAGATCCAACCCGTTT
>CAYSVX010000104.1:0-2520 GCA_964434665.1 uncultured Anaerolineaceae bacterium | reverse complement strand
ACGTAATCACCCTGACCTAACCTCAGCATCGTCTCATATGTATTGAACCCATTCAGCGAATTGAAATATTGGGCGTCATCGGATATAATCAAAGCATGCTGGAGTTAGCCTGATAATATGATCAGTTCCAAGCTTGTGTTGTGGACAGAAGCACACGCCAACTATTAACGGCGCGTGTTTTTCTTTTAAAAAATGAATGAAACGGAGCAGCGAAGATATGATGGACAGCGGTTTGATCGGTAAGATTGAAAAGGCAAAACGTTACGCAGAAGAAAAAGATCGCATCACTATCAACACATTTGAAGCCAAAATCCGTGGGGAAAACAACGATCACCTCGTTACTTATGACGATGGTAAATGGAATTGCACCTGTAATTACTTCCAGGGGCGCGGCGTGTGCGCGCACACGATGGGAATGGAATTGATCCTCGAAGGGATGGTCGAGCCATCCAAACAATTAGTTTAGTTTTCTCGTAAGAGAAAAAAGAGCCTTCGGGCTCTTTTTTGACAGTATCACAAATTCAGAAAGGACAACATCATGAATGTACGTTTTGAAACCAAGAAAGCCTTCAAGATTGCCGGCTTGGTGGTTGTTCACTCCCAAAATGATGATTTTCCCGGTCTGTGGGATAAATTATTTCAGCAAGTACCCTACGAGAAGCTTGCAGCGCTTGGCACCGGCGAAGCCTTTGGCACTTGTTTCAACTATATCCCGGAACCGCACGACTTCAGCTATATCGCCGGTTATGATGTTCGCATACCGGAAGAAGCCCACGCACTGGGCTTGGAGGTGGTGGAAGTCCCCGAAGCTGAGTATGCGATCATAGAGCTGACGGGTCCAGTCCCCGAAAACATTCACCAGGGCTGGGAATTCGTGATGGGCGAGTACTTCCCGGCGCACGGGTTAAAGCATGCCGGCACACCGGACCACGAATATTACTTTATGGGCGATATGAGTGCCCCGGACTACAAGATGGAGCTCTGGGTACCGATCGTCAGAAACTAACTATTTTTGCAGTACCACACCCTTCCTCACAGCCCGGCAAGGCATTTGGGAATTATCAGAGGGTGACTATTATTGGAGTCTAATATGGATGTTGTTAATCAAGCCGAATTAGCCGTCAACCTGTTTTTGCAGTCTCTTGACCCTGTGCTGCAGGGCATCATGGTCGTCATCACGATGCTTGGAGATCAAATCTTCTACATCCTTTTCATGCCCACCATTTACTGGTGCGTGGATGCCTGGGCTGGCTTGCGGATTGGGGTGATACTGCTCGCCAGCGCCTCGTTCAACGGTTTCTTCAAAGTGCTGCTAAAGGGACCCCGACCCTACTGGATCAGCGACAAGATCGTTCCCGGCGTGCACGAGACGTCCTTTGGCATCCCTTCAGGGCATGCGATGAACTCAACATCTGTTTGGGGTCAGAGCGCGCTCGAGACTAAAAACCGCAAGGAGATTTGGGCGGCGATCATCCTGGTGCTGTTGATCTCAATCTCGCGCCTGGTGTTGGGGGTTCACTTCCTGAGCGATGTGCTGCTGGGGCTTTTTTTGGGCGTCCTGCTGTTGGCGGCTTTCAGTAAGCTGCAAAAACCGCTTGGGAAGTGGCTGAAAAAGCGGACGCTGCGCGACCAAATATTACTGGCATTTTTTAGCTCATTGTTTATTATCGGGTTGAACGCGATGGTCATCGTGCTTTCCAGCGGCTGGCAGATGCCCGCGGACTGGGCTGCCCGCGCTGGAGAAGTGGACCCACTTTCGCTTGAGGGCGCGCTGACGAACGGCGGGCTGTGGTTTGGCATGCTGGGTGGATTCGCCTGGCTAAGGGCTCGACGCGGCGTAATCCAGAGCCGTTTCGGCACCTGGCAGCGCATTGCCCGTTACCTGGTTGGGATTGCCGGCGTCCTAGCAATCTACGCGGGGTTAGGCTCGATCTTCCCGGATGACCTGGGGCTCATCAGCGCAGTGCTGCGCTACTTCCGCTACTTTTTGATTGGGATTTGGATCGCCTGCCTCAGTCCGCTGCTCTTTGAGAAACTGAAGATCGGGCGGATTGAACCGGACTTTGAACCCCGCAGCAGTGCTCCATTAATTTAAAACAAGGTCGGATTGCATGCCGATTCACCTACAAAGTGTCATTCTGAGCATCTTTTGCGAAGAATCTATTCAGTAAAGATCAGATCCTTCACTGCGTTCAGGATGACAAATGCAGAGATAAGACCAAGCAATACCCCAACAATGAGGTCAGTTTCCAGAAGGACCCAGATCATGATCTTGAGATCGCCACGTTGCTTCGCTCCTCACGATGACCGAATCTTGTCATTCTGAGCCTCTTTTGCGAAGAATCTATTCAGTAAAGATCAGATCCTTCACTGCGTTCAGGATGACAGTGTCGGAGTAATGATCGCCACGTCGCTTCGCTCCTCGCGATGACAAAAAAACAAACCGCCCTACTTTTTTGGGAATCAAAAATGCCGTGATCACACGGCATTTTTTGTGGCGGAGAGAGTGGGGTTCGAACC
>CAYSVX010000103.1:0-2545 GCA_964434665.1 uncultured Anaerolineaceae bacterium | reverse complement strand
GGCAGTTTGCTGCGGGAGCTGACGCTGACGGTGCTGTTTCTTTTCCTTTGGTTTCTGGTCCAACACACATTGGAGCCCTTCGTCCTGGTACTGGATCAAACCCCACAACCTCCCAACCTGGTGCCCATCCGGGGCTTGGTGCTGATGCTGCAGCGGGCAATTGCCGTCGATCACGCTATCACCCGTTGGATTGTAGCCATCAACATTATTGGAAACGTCCTGATTTTTGTTCCGATCGGCTTCCTGGTTTCGGTGCTCACCCCCCACCGCCACAAAGGCTGGCTGGCGTTCGCGATCGGGCTGGCAATCTCACTGACCATCGAGATCGTCCAACTGAGCTTCGTCATCCGGGTGTTCGATGTGGATGACCTCATCCTGAACAGCACAGGCGCATGGCTTGGTTTCCTCGTTTTTCTGATTCTGAACAAGGTCAAACCGCTTAAAGCGTTTTTCGGTCAGATTGCTGGAGCGCAAAGACCACAAGCCTGGGTGTTCGTGATGCTTTATGCTGCGTTTGCCGTGGCATCTGCCGCTGTGATTTTCTGGATAGATTACACTGCCTATCTCCAAATCCCGCAATAAAAAGAAATCGGGAACTTTCTGGCATAAATCAGCGTTATAACCATAGTATGTCATGGAATATGACCATCTTTTGCATGATGGCATAGAAATTGAGGAAATATGAAGAAAATCGTTTTCGCAGTGTTATTGTTAGGCCTGCTTGCCGGATGCAGTTATCCCCAGCCGACAACCTCGCCTTCCGACTCAGCAACCCAGGTAGCCCTCTTCGCGCAGGCCACCCTCACCAAAGCAGCGGTTGAAGCTCAAGCCCAACAAACATCCACGGCTCTCGCTATTCAACCGACCAACACCCAAACCAGCATTCCGGCAACCGCTACGAACATTCCACCCACCGCTACAAGCATTCCACCCACTGCCACCACGATCCCACCCACGGCGACCAATGTGCCAACGGTAGTTGTGACCCCCATTCAACCCACTTCAACCAAGGCTCCCACTGCCGTGCCTACCACTGCTCCCGGTCAGGCTATCAGGCTCAACTTCGCCTCCGGTACCACGAACATCACGGCTGAAGGTCAAATGAATGCCAATACCACCAGGCGTTACGTTTTCTGGGCAAACAAGGATCAGTTAATGGACATCTCTCTTAACGGTGCCAGCGGAGCATACATCGCAATCTCAAGCGCCAGCGGCACCAAATTGGTTGAATTTAGCCAGGGTTGGACCTGGTATCGGGATTACGTTCCAGAAAAAGGCGATTGGTACATCGATATCAAAGCGGGCAAATCCGACACGGGATACTCCCTCTACCTTGCCATTCCGCAGCGGCTCTCGTTTGCTCCCAACACTTCGAGTATGACCGCCAAGGCAACCATACCAGCCGGCAAAGCGCACAACTTTATCGCCTGGGCAAATGAGGGGCAGACCCTCGAAGTGAGCGTCTCGCCCAGCCAAAATTTCTGGCTTTCCATCTGGCATGTTGACGGCACCGTCTTGCTCTCCGGGTTGAGTCATCTGAGCAGTTATGAAGGAGAGCTCCCGGAAGCTGGAGATTACATCATCAGCGTGATTTCAGGCGCGGCTACACCCACCGAGATTACGTTATCCTTATCCATCGAGTAAATTACCGATCAAAAAACCACCCTGGCAATTACCAGGGTGGTTTGCTTTAAGCCTCTTGTTTGCGATAGGCAAACACATACTGCTGCTGGAACTGCGTTTCAACCGCGAAGGGGATGTAGCGCCGCACCCAATCGATCGCGTCTTTCGCAGAAAGACCAAGCAGGTCCTTTGCCAGGCAGGCTGCGAAGATCCCCGTGCGACCAACCCCAGCATGGCAATGGATAGCGACATTCTTGCCGTGGCGGATGAGATCTTCCACCTTTTGCAGGGAGGCATCCCAGGTGCCTTGCGCTGGAGCAGAAAAATCAGCCACAGGGTCGTAGATAACCTGGATACCAGCCTGCTCGTAAAGGGGCAATAGTTCTCTTTCGCTGTTCCTCAGGTGCTCCTCGATTGAGTTCAGCACAACCACAACGTCGATGTTGGCTGCCGCGTAAAGCTCCAAAACACGGTCTTCCGGGTCAAAGTATTTGCTGCCTGGGGTCGGCGAGCGAAAAACGCGCCCGGGTTGCCCAAATGGCAGCTCGGTGAAGAGCGTCGGTTCGGGGTGGATGAGCGCTTCTGGCAGGCTGACGTCCCCGTTGGGTTGATGCCCAAGCTTATAGACGGTTTTTACGGCGCTGACAGGCAGAACCCCATAAAGATGTGGGAATGTCATGTCGCCGCCCTCGAGGTTTTCATAGACGAGTTCAGCATCACACAGGTCAGGATCGATTTCAAGCACAATCAACTGTGGCGTTTCACGATAGTAGCGGTTGGCGGTGTTTTTTATCTGGTAGTGATCCGAACAGTGAATAAAACCGTCCTTCTCGAAACCGCCAGGAATATAGACACCTTCTTCTTGCGCTTTTTGCCATTCAGGCAGGGTGGTCAGATGATAGATCATAACAAACCTCGAATT
>CAYSVX010000102.1:0-2630 GCA_964434665.1 uncultured Anaerolineaceae bacterium | reverse complement strand
CGCGGAGATAAGATGTGGGCATTTTTGGACCGCCTGATCAACGTAGCTCTGCCTCGTGTGCGTGACTTCCGTGGAATTTCGGCTGACTCTTTTGACGGACGTGGCAATTACACGCTCGGTCTGACTGAGCAATTGATCTTCCCTGAGATCCAATATGACAAAATCGACAAAGTGCGTGGGATGGAGATCAGCATAGTGACAACCGCTGAAACTGATGACCACGCCCGGCAGTTGCTGAGCAAATTCGGCATGCCCTTCAGGAAAGGAAACTAATGGCTAAAAAGTGTATGCAATATCGCGAAATGCGGCGGAAGTATCCTACCCGCGTTGTCAATCGCTGTCGTGTGTGCGGAAGACCGCGCGGTTATATGCGCAAATTTGGTCTTTGCCGTATTTGCTTCCGTGAATTAGCACTCCAGGGAAAAATCCCCGGTGTGACTAAAGCATCCTGGTAATTAGACCTGGAGGGATAAAAAATATTGAAATATCAGATCCAATTGCCGATATGTTGACGAGAATCCGTAATGTTGCCATGGTTGGCAAAACAACCATAGCCATGCCGAGCTCAAAACTCAAGAGCGAAGTCGCCCGCATTCTGACCGAAGAGGGCTATCTTGAGAGTTATGAAGTTGTAGATGGAAAAAGCGAGGCGCACAAAGTTTTGCGCATGAAGCTCAAGTACATCGGTGAACGCCGCCAACGCCGCCCGATTATTACGGGTTTGGAGCGCGTCAGCCACCCCGGCTGCCGTGTTTACACCTCCAAGAATGATATCCCCTGGGTATTATCTGGTATTGGTATCGCGATTTTATCAACCCCGAAGGGTATCATGACCGGCCCACGCGCTCGCAAGATCGGCGTTGGCGGCGAGATCCTCTGCAAGGTTTGGTAGGAGGAAGAGAAATGTCGCGAATTGGTAAATTACCCATTACCCTGCCAAAGGGTGTGGAAGTTACGATGGACGGAAACAAGGTTTCAGTGAAGGGTCCCAACGGCACCCTTGAAGAGACTTTTTCTCCTGAGATTACCGTCAAGCTCGAAAACGGCGTTATTACAGTGGAACGCCCCAATGACGAACCGCGCCTGAGAGCTTTACATGGAACCACACGCGCCTTGATCAACAACATGGTCGTAGGCTGCGATAAAGGTTTTGAAATTGTGCTGGAGTACAACGGCGTTGGTTATCGGGCTGAATTAAAAGGCAAGGACCTGCTGTTGAACCTGGGATTCTCACATCCTGTGAACTTCCCCGCTCCAAATGGCATTTCCTTTGATGTGGAACCCAAGACCCGTTTGATTAAGATCAAAGGTCGCGATCGCCAGCAGGTTGGGCAGGTAGCTGTGAATCTTCGCAGACTGCGCCCGCCGGAACGCTATCACGGAACCGGAATTCGCTACCAGGGCGAAATAATCAAGCTCAAGGCTGGTAAAGCCGGAAAAACCGGTAAGTAGAGGTAAATGACTATGGCTAACAAATCAAGAAACGCTGCTCGTTTACACCGTCATGCTCGCGTGCGCAAGAAGATTTTTGGCACGCCGGAGCGCCCGCGCCTGAATGTTTTTCGCAGCATCAGCGAGATCTATGCCCAGGTGATCGATGATCACAGCGGCACAACGCTCGTTTCCGCTTCCACAGTGGACGCAGAGCTGCGCGAAGTAGTCAAAGGCAAAAGCAAAATCGAACAAGCTGAGCTTGTTGGTGAAGCGATTGCCAAACGCGCCCTGGACAAAGGCATCAAAACCGTTGTCATGGATCGCGGTGGTTACATCTACACCGGTCGTCTGAAATCTCTGGCCGAAGGTGCTCGCAAGGGCGGGCTGGAATTCTAAAACGAGGATACTATGGAAGAATATCAAGGATTAGAGACTCAATACGACGAACGTGTGATTGACATCGCGCGGGTTGCCAAGGTTGTCAAAGGTGGCCGCCGCTTCTCGTTCCGCGTGACCCTCGTGGTCGGCGATAATAACGGGAATGTTGGACTGGGCACTGGTAAGGCTTTGGCTGTGCCGGATGCAATGCGCAAGGCTACCGAGCGTGCGTATAAGAATATGAAGAAAGTCAGCCTGATGGGCACAACTATTGCTCATGAGGTGACTGGCAGCCAAAGCGGCGCGAAAGTGCTGCTGAAGCCGGCTTCGGCTGGTACTGGCGTTATCGCGGCTGGTGGTGTGCGCGCGGTTTGCGAAGCCGCAGGGATCAAGGACATCCTTACTAAATCCCTGGGTTCCTCCAACATGCTCAACATCGTCCAGGCGACCTTCGATGCCTTATCCCAGCTGAAATCACCTGCCACCGTGGCCGCGGAACGCGGCAAGGACGTGCAGGATGTGACACCATATTGGGAGCGGAGGAAGAATGGCTAAGAAACAGTCCAACACGCTTCGTATCAAATTGGTGAAAAGCGGCATCGGTTACACCGAACGCACCAAACGAACACTCAAAGCTCTTGGCTTCCACAATCTCAACCAGGTGGTTGAGCACGAGGATAACGAGGCTCTGCGCGGTATGCTGACAAAGGTCTCTCATTTGGTTGAGATCGTGTCGGACACTGAGGAGAAGTAAGCATGCAATTACATGATCTCAAACCGAACGAAGGCGCAAAGAAAGCGCGCAAGCGTATAGGTCG
>CAYSVX010000101.1:0-2656 GCA_964434665.1 uncultured Anaerolineaceae bacterium | reverse complement strand
TGGCGTCGTTGTCTGACATTGAATGAACTCCGAATTAAGATTTGGCACTGATTATAGACCCAGAATCAAATTCCCGCAACCCGAAATGCAAGAATGGGTTTAGGAAACCTAAGACCTTGCAGAAATATTTGACCCTAAAGGTTTAATCTTCCTTGAGTGGGGGGTAATCGCCCCAGTCAAGGACCTCTCGCGTGCCAGTCTGAGGATGTGCTGCACTAATGATACCTTGTTCTTCCAGTTTTTCAACCAGGCGGGATGCGCGTGTGTAACCAATGCGCAATTTTCGCTGTAACATCGAGACCGAGGCACGCCCTTCCTTGCGAATGACGCGGAGAGCTTCCTCAGTCAGTGGATCCTCATCCGGATCCTTTTGGAGTTCTTTCCAGAGCGGTTCCTGGCTCAGGGGAAGGCTGCTTGCGCTGGTGTAAAGCGCTTTATCAGGGCGTTCCGGAGCGCCGCTTGCGGTTGTTTGCGCCTGCCAAAAGCGCGCCAGGCGCGACACTTCCTCTTCCGAAACATAGGCCCCCTGCAAGCGTACTGGTGCCGGAGCATCGGGTGCCTGGAAAAGCATATCACCCCGACCAAGCAAGCGTTCTGCGCCAGGCTGGTCCAGAATGACCCGGCTATCCATATTGGAAGCCACAGCAAAGGCGATTCTTGCCGGGAAGTTGGCTTTGATCAATCCGGTAATTACATCTGCTGAGGGACGCTGAGTGGCGATTATGAGGTGGATGCCTGTGGCGCGTGCCAACTGGGCGAGCCTGGTTAGCGCACGTTCAGTTTCATCGGGAGCCAGCAGCATCATGTCTGCCAGTTCGTCTATAACCACGACGATATACGGCAGCGTTTTGCCACCTTCGGTAACGACTTTTTTGTTGTACTCCTCCAGGTTTCGTACCCCAAAATTCTCGAATGTGCGGTAGCGGAGATCCATTTCCCGCAGCATCCACTGCAAAGCGCCTACAACTTTCTCCGGATCCATGATCACATCTGTGAGCAGGTGTGGGATGCCGTTGTATACCGAGAACTCCACTCTTTTGGGGTCCACCAGGAGCAGCCGCAGTTGGTCGGGATTGAGATTGAGCAAGTAACCCGTCAGGATCGAATTCACACACACCGATTTGCCTGAGCCAGTTGTGCCAGCGATCAGCAGGTGCGGCATGGCGGTCAGATCTGAGGTAGTTGGGAGCCCAGTGACATCCTTGCCCAGGGCAAATTTGAGAGGGGACTTGTGGTTTTGGAAGGGGAGACTCGTGACGAGTTCGAGCATGGAGACCATGCTGGTTTTTAGATTCGGAACTTCAATGCCAACGTAGCCCTTGCCTGGTACAGGCGCTTGGATGCGAATTCGCGAAGCCTTAAGCGCCATGGCCAGGTCATCACCCAGGCGGGTGATGTTGCTCACGCGTACGCGCGTCCGCCCGGCGCGATTTTCGTTGTATTCTGGTTCTACACCAAACATCGTGATGGTTGGACCGCGCCTGATCTCGACCACCTTGCCAGGAGCATTAAAGGACCGCAAGGTCTCTTCAATCACACGCGCCTTGTCCTCATCAGACTCTTCATCCACAGGAGCAACCTGGACCGGATTGAGGATCTCTTCGGCTTCCGGCAAGACCCAGGTTTTTTCAGGAGCAGCCACATCCGTCTCCATTGCGCTGGAGATGGAAGGATTAACACTGTGATCGATCGGAATCGCCTGTTGGCTGATTTCCTCAAGTTCTTCGAGATCAGTCGGAACGTGACCTCTTTCCATCTTCTGACGGTGTTGTTCCGCTTTTTCCCGGATGAAATCCGCGAATTTTGAATGACTGTATTTGTATTTTTCCGCGAGCCAACTCACCAGGTCTGACATGGAAAGGTCAATCAGGAGCACCAGCGCCACAAGAAGCCAGGCAAAGAGGACAATAATTGTTCCTGCGTTCCCCAGGCCAGCTTCCAACGCACGGTAAACAGCTCCGCCGAGGATCCCGCCGCCAGGAGGAGTGGAGAGACCAGTAAAACTGGCATCCAGCAACTGGAACCATGTCAGCAGATTGAAAAAGATCAGGACAATCCCGATTACCCGTTCGGAGGATACTCCCGGGAAACGATCCATCTTTGAAAGCAAAAACCAGGTTCCAATCAAAAGCAGGACGAGAGGAAGCGCGTATGCTCCCCAACCTATCCAGCGTCGTAATAAGTTTGTCCATGCCAGCGTCAGACCGCCTGAATACGAGGTCATCAGGCTCAGAAGGGTGAGCAAGCCAATAACAATTAAAACGATACCGGCAATATCCACTTTGCGTTCTGCCGAAAGGGGTTGTGGCGCGGGGGATGTTGGCTTTTTGCGGGGAGCTGCAGTCCTGGTTTGTCCAGATGTTTTGGAACGTGATGTTTGGGCAGTGGTCTTTCTGGCAACGCTGCGGGTCCTGCCTGTGGTGCTGGGTTTCTTTCTGGTTCCAGTAGTTTTTTTGGTTTTACTTGTTGTTGAACTCCGCGCCATAGCCAACCTGCTCACTTTCAATTAGTATTCAAATTATAGCATGCGAGCTTAAGTCGTTGTTAGAGCCCAGGTCAGCGAAAGGTGTATGCTTAAGTAAAAACTCAAGTGTATTTTTGGTGTCAAGGCTAAATAGAAATGTCCTAATGCTGGCTAAATAGAAATGTCCTAATT
>CAYSVX010000100.1:0-2752 GCA_964434665.1 uncultured Anaerolineaceae bacterium | reverse complement strand
TAGAACCATAACCTTCAGCCTCCTGCGGATCAGGTCTTGATTATACCCAATCCGTTGTTTACGTCAAATTTACATGAACCTATATTTTACCCGAAAAGTTCAAAGACGTTGCATAGAATCCGATTCAGTTTTGAAATCTCGCCACCTACCACCTATCACCTATCACCTATCACCTATCACCTATCACCTATCACCTACCACCTACCACCTACCACCTACCACCTATCACCTACCACCTATCACCTGTCATCCCCTTGAAAACTCCCCCATCATCCGCTATAATAGAACATGCGTGCTAATTATGGAACAGAGCATCTTCAACTTCGCGGACCTCCTCAGCATCACCAGTCCCTCCCTCAACTGGCTTATCCCAGGATTCCTGCCCGAGGGCGCGCTTACCCTCCTGGCCGGAGAACCAGGCAGCGGCAAGTCCTTCTTAGCGCTCGATCTCGCCATCCGCCTCGCCACCGCCCGTCCTGCCTGGCAAGCCCCCTCCCAACCACCCCTGCCTGTAGTCTACTACTGCCAGGATTCCACCCGCTTCCACTTCGGTCGCCGCCTTCAAGCCCTCACTTCCACCCTGACGCAGGAAGAAAAAGAGCTCCTCGGTAAGAACATCACCTTCGACTTCAATCCTTTCAACATCAGCAATGCCCGCACCATTGCCAATTTCATCGACCGCTTCAAGACCAATCCATCCTGCCTGGTGATCTTCGATGTGCTCGCGCGCTACCTGCCCCATATGTCCGATAATCACATTTCCAGCGTCGGTCCCGCGCTGCGCTTCTTCAACGCCCTCACTGAGATCGAGCTCCACTCCCATCGCATCAGCGTGCTGGTCCTGCATCACCTCAACAAACGCCCCACCCCCGGAGGCAAGATCGAGATGCTCTATGGCGGCGAGTTGGGCAAGCCCAGCCCCGATCAAAACCGCGTGCGCGGCTCCACCGATATCGTCGCCAATGTTGATCTCGCCTGGGGCTTGCGTCGCCAGGATTCCCTCCACCTCCTCAACCAGCTCAAAAACCGCCTCACCTCGGAAAGCGCCGATCAGCCCGCTTTTCGCATACATCAGCAGGGCGAACACTTGCGCCTGGCATATGAAATCCTCTCCCCCGATGATCTGCTCGCCCTCTCACCCCCCAAAAAGCTCCACGCCGACCAGCTTGCCTTCGCTGGCTTGCTCCGCGTCCTCCAGGCGCGCCCGGGCGAATGGCTCTCTCGCCGGGAATTAACGGATCTGCTGGAGCAGGAACAGGATCTGCCCGGCGAGCGTAACCTTAAATCCGCCTTTGTCCGCCTGCGCGATGACCCCTCCATCCAAACCCAACACACCCGCGCCGGCCTCCTCTATCGCGCAAACAATTAATCGTAGGTCAGGCTCAAAAACGCAACCCGACCTACTCCTCATGGTATCATTCATGGAGTTGATTAGTTTCGGGTAAACGAATCCAAATTGACGATACAGATTCAGGACGGGCGGGTTCGTACGGGCGGGTTCACCTCCCGTCCCTACAGCATCATACATACCTCGCCCTCACAAAATGATCACAGGAGTTTCTATGGCGGAAAACAACGAACTCGAAAAAACACTGTTTGCAGCCGCAGACAAATTGCGGAACAACATGGATGCTGCGGAATACAAACATGTGGTCCTTGGTCTGATCTTCCTCAAATACATTTCCGATGCTTTCAACACCCTGCACGAAAAGCTCGTCCAGGGCGAGGGTGAATTTGAAGGCGCGGATCCGGAAGACAGCGACGAGTACAAAGCCAAGAATATCTTTTTTGTGCCCGAAGAAGCCCGCTGGCAATTCCTGCTCAATAAAGCCCGTCAACCCGAAATTGGTAAATACATCGACGACGCCATGGACGCCATCGAGCGGCTCAACCCCAGCCTGCGCGGTGTGCTCCCAAAAATCTATGCCGACCGCGACCTCAACAAGCAAAGCCTGGGTGACCTGATTGACCTGATCGGCAACATAGGCTTCTCCAAGACTGCCCACCACTCGCAGGATCTGCTCGGTCGTGTTTACGAATACTTCCTCGGTCAGTTTGCCGACCAGGAAGGCAAGCGCGGTGGTCAGTTCTACACACCCCGCCATGTCGTGCAACTGCTGGTTGAGCTGATCGAGCCTTTCCAGGGGCGCGTTTATGACGGCTGTTGCGGCAGCGGTGGCATGTTCGTGCAGTCCGAGCGCTTCGTGCGCGAACACCAGGGCAACGTACGCGACCTTTCCATCTTCGGGCAGGAATCCAACCCCACCACGCTGCGACTTGCCCGCATGAACCTCGCTATTCGCGGCATCGACGCCAAGCTTGAACTCGGCGATACTTTCCTCGACGACCGCCACCCTGATCTCAAAGCCGACTTTATCCTTGCCAATCCGCCTTTCAACGTCAGCGATTGGAACGGCGAACTTCTGCGCCAGGATGCCCGTTGGCAATACGGCATTCCTCCGGTGGGCAATGCCAATTATGCCTGGCTGCAGCAATTTGCCTACAAACTCAGCCCTTCCGGGACTGCCGCTGTGGTTATGGCAAATGGCAGTATGAACAGCAACACCAGCGGTGAAGGCGATATCCGGCGCAACATGATCGAAGGCGGCATCGTCGACTGTATGGTGGCATTGCCAGGGCAGCTTTTCTACAACACCATGATCCCGGTCTGCCTGTGGATCTTGGCAAGAGACCGCACCAACCACAAATTCCGCGACCGATCCGGCGAGATCCTGTTCATTGATGCCCGCAA
>CAYSVX010000099.1:0-2770 GCA_964434665.1 uncultured Anaerolineaceae bacterium | reverse complement strand
TCAATTTCCTCTGGTGTTGATATTGAACATTGCCCAGCGTTCAGCATTGGCTTTCGGGTCGCCGTTCGCGTTCTCTTCCGCGTCCAGCCTTTCAGGAGCCCAGATCTCAAAGCTGTCTCCTACGCCAATAATGACCACGCTTTCCTCAATGCCGGCAAACTTCCGCAGGTGTGTCGGGATGAGGATGCGTCCTGCTGTGTCATAAGTCAGTTCAGCCGAACCGCCCAGGATCTCGCGGCGCATTGAGCGCAGAAGGGGATCCGTAATGGATTGGCTGTTGATTGAATCAGCAATAATGTCGAACTTGTCTTTGGAATAAGCCATCAGGTTTCCATCAAGCCCTTTGGTCACGCAGACAAGATCGCCGGTGGTTTGTTCCCGGTAATTGGAGGGAACGGTCATCCGACCTTTCTTGTCAATATTGTGCTCAAACCTTCCGTAAAACATTTGTTCTAATCTCCCTTTAATTGGCGAAGCGCCGTTTTACCAGCGCTTCCATCATTTTCGTGACACTTTCTGACACTTTATGACAATCTTGCACACATTATAGACCTCAAATCCCAAAAAAGCAAGGAATTGGGCATGCAATTTGCATAGAAATATGAATTTTCTGCAATTTCAGGGGGTGAGATAGACGGGTAACAAGCAGTTGCGCGTAGCCACTTAATAGCAGGGCTTCAAAGAAGGAGCAATGGGGCACAAAACCGTTGGTTTCAGGCGTGAAAAGGCACCAGTGTGGCAGTGGATCGATGTCTTGCGAATCTGTTTGTTTTATGAAATTGAAAAGGGATCAAATAATAAAGGAATGTCATCCGATGGCGAAGCCCTGACCTGAACGCCCTCTGAATTGCATTATAATGACATCGTATGAGCACGCTGGGCATACTCAACGACCGCTACCAACTCGAACAAACGCTGGGCACAGGCGGGATGGCTATTGTTTACAAAGCCAAAGACCTGATGCTCGAGCGCTATGTTGCGGTTAAAGCCCTGCGCGAAGATTTCTCGCAGGACGCGGCATTTCGGGAACGCTTCCGCCAGGAAGCCAAAGCGGCCGCTAATCTCTCCCATCCAAACATTGTCACGGTGCATGACTTCGGTCTCGACCAGAAGCACCTTTTCATCGTAATGGAATACATGCCGGGGACTGACCTGAAGACTCTCATCAAGCAAAAAGAGCGTTTCAGCGTTACTGAGGCGCTGGAATTGATGATCCAGGCATGCGGCGGGGTGGGGTATGCCCACCGCGCAGGTTTGGTGCATTGCGACATCAAACCCCACAACATGCTGGTCACACCGGAAAACCGCCTTAAAGTGACCGATTTTGGCATCGCGCGTGCACTCTCGACTATATCACCGGATGAAAGAAGCGAAGTTGTCTGGGGGTCGCCACACTATTTTTCACCTGAGCAAGCCAGCGGGATGCCGCCTTCTCCAGCTTCGGATGTTTATTCCCTGGGAGTCATTCTTTACGAAATGCTGGCTGGCAGATTACCGTTCATTGCCTCCGATTCTGGTGAGCTCGCGCGGATGCATCGCGAGGACCAGCCTGTTGCCCCGCGATATTACAACAGCAGCATTCCTGCCAGGTTGGAGGAGATCATCCTCAAGGTGCTCGCCAAGGTGCCTTCCGCCCGTTATCGAACAGCCGATCAACTTGGAAGACTGCTGATGGGCTTTTATGAAACTGAACGATCAGTTTCCTACCCAAACGAGAATTTGCAGCAACTGCCAAAACTGGAACAAGTGAGACCAAACCCTGTGCCAGTCGATAAACCCCCAGTTCACACCCCGACTCCTGTTCCGGCCAAGGTGGAAATCCCACCAGAACCGGTCAAAACTCCCCAAAGCGCTGTCGTTTCGTCCCAAACGAGTCAAGCACGTGTGGGTGTAGCCGAAAGACCGCAGCCAGATCTGGCAAGATCGCCGATTGATTGGAAAACCTGGTCACTGGGCTTGGTGGCTGCAGCCTTGCTATTGGGATTAATTCCATTCTGGTTTTATGTCTACTTATTACTCAAGCCTTAAGGTGAGGTGCCATGGCTGTTCAGATTTCCCCTTCAATCCTTTCTGCTGACCTGACCCGCTTGGGTGCGGATCTGCAAGCCTGTGAAGCTGCTGGCGCGGACGCCATCCACATTGACGTCATGGACGGAAGGTTCGTCCCAAACATCACATTCGGTCCGGATATTGTGGCGGCGTGCAAAAAGGTGACTTCACTACCTTTGGATGTGCATCTGATGATCGTTGAGCCTGAAAAGCACCTGAAAACCTTTGCCAATGCCGGGGCCGATTACCTGACCGTGCACTACGAAACATGCCCTCACATCCACCGCACTCTGCAAACTATCCGTGAACTGGGTGTAAAACCTGGCCTGACCTTCAATCCGGGCACGCCAGTTGAACCGCTGGATCTTCTGGCAGATATGGTGGAGTTAGTACTGATCATGTCGGTCAATCCTGGCTATGGCGGTCAGGTCTTCATTCCGCAAGCGGTTGAAAAGATTCAAAAAACCCGTGCAATTCTTGATGCGCATGGATCAAATGCTGTAATCCAGGTGGATGGCGGCATCACTGCTGCCACGATCCGTGCCAATTACAAAGCTGGCGCGCGAAACTTCGTGGCTGGTACGGCTGTTTTCAAACATCCTGAAGGCATTGCCGGTGGGGTGCGTGCCTTGCGGGAGGCACTGGATTAAAATCAAAAAAGCCGCAAACGCGACTTTTTGATCGTTTGTGGGTTAACAAACTAGTTGTAATTTTTGGTCAA
>CAYSVX010000098.1:0-2918 GCA_964434665.1 uncultured Anaerolineaceae bacterium | reverse complement strand
GTTGCTCAGGATGACATTGTCGGAGTTCAGATCGCCACGTCGCTTCGCTCCTCGCAGGATGACATTGTCGGAGTCAAGATCGCCACGTGTCTTCGCTCCTCGCGATGACGGATGCTGGCTTAAACCTCCGCTTGCGGCTTGATCTTGATCAATGCCAGCGTTGAGAGGAGGAACAGGAACCCATAAAGACCCATTAGCAGCACGTAACCAGCGCCATCCCCAATCGGACCGCCGATATACGCACCGACCGCGCCGGCTCCAGCCCCAGCCAGATTTGATATCCCCAGCCAGCGACCGGCTTCTTCCTTGGGTACGATCGAGGTCCCAAGCGCCCAGTTTGAGGAGAAGAACGCGCCAGTAGCAAGCCCGATCAACACGCCTCCGACAAACATCACTGGCATGGTGCGTGACATGATCACCACGACTGTCCCCAGGGTTGCCAGCAATCCGCTGACCAGTAGTATTTTTTTGGCGCCAAATTTGTCCGTAAGCCAGCCGGAAGGGATCGAAATTACCAGGATGGCTACACCAACCACCATCATCAGCAGAGAAGCCGGCTGGGCAGCCGCTTTTCCTTGTAGCTCCGGGAAACGCTCCTGGATAAAATACAACACGAAGCTGGCGAGATTGTTGGCTCCAACCAAAAATGCGAGGCGGTTGATCACCCACCAGGTGAAGCTTGGACGTTTGCCTGCTTCTTTCCCAAGGCTGATCTGCACTGAGGCGATTACCCCCAGCGCCACAGCCAGCAGCATGCCTGTCACGCCCACAACGCCGACCAGCACAAGTGAAAGCGAGCCGTTAAGCACAAGTAAGTACTCCACGAGCTTTTTTACAACAAAGCCAACCAACAAGATTACCAGGGTGAACAGCCCGGTCATTGCCACCAGGCGCAGGATACCCGTCCAGTCCATCGGCTTGGCCGGCTTCTTTAGAGGCGTCTCCCTGACCATCATTGTCAGCGCGGTTGCTACCACGAACACAGCGATCATCGCCAGTATGGCTCCCCAAAGGTTGCCCGCGGAAACCATCCTGGAAATGGTAAAAGCCACCACAATCAGCGGCAGCGGCAGCTCAAAGAAGGCCTTGATGCCAGAGTATCTCCCTCGCTGAGAAGGCGGCACCAGGTCCGGGATCAACCCCTGGGCTGCTCCGTGCCCAATATTGGAAGAGATCATTGAGAAGACAATCACCGCAAAAAGCCCCCAATACCCAGCCATGCCATCCATACTGCCGGCAATCCAACCTACGCCGAGGAAAGCAATGATTTCCAGCACTGTGCTGAGCAAAATGAAGGGTCTCCTCCTGCCCCAACGGGAAGCGTTGTGATCCGAAAGCATGCCTGCCACCGCCTGCACCAGCAGCGCCACCATCAGCGAAACGAGACGCAGATTGCCATAACTGGTGCCTTTGGTTGCATCCCCAACAAACTGCTGCACTAAAAGCGGCACGATCAGCGGCGTCAGGGTCTGGCTGCGCAGCGTCAACGCGAAGTAATAGACATTGATTGTGATAGCGTCATACCAGTGTAGGGGTTTTTGGGCAGTAGTTTCACTCATGGCAGTCTCCGTATCAGGATTTGTTCGGAAGCAAACGGTTGCGAAAACCGTGCTCAACTTCCCAGGGGTAAATGATCCAGGCATCCGTCGTTGCCCCATAATAATCAGGTCTGCTGGATTCAAACAAGTTACGGTATGGATTGAAGTGCAAGACACAGGTGGATGGCAAACCGCCGGCTCCCGCCACGCGTTTGCGAACGGCTGTGATGGTGCGTCCTGAACCCCAGACGTCATCCACTATCAACACCCGCTCATCTTTCAAGGCGGCGTTGTCCGGAAACTGGAGAAACTTTGGCCATGCCAGATAGGGAGATTTGGTTTGCCCGGGACTTTCGTGAGCTTCAAAAAAATCGACCGAGGCGGTGTAAATATTGCGGATGTCCATTGCTTCTGCCAGGAAACCTCCCGGCACAATCCCACCGCGCGTGATCATCAGCAGCACCTTGTATTGGTGGTCAAATTGCTGCATGAGGTTATCGATCAGGCGGTGCACATCCTCCCAACCAATCAGTTCCTGGCGTTGGTTCATATGAAAACTCCAAGCTGCAAAATATTCAGCCCGCGAACAGGCTCGAGATGTAATTATAGCAGGTCAGAGGGTTCGATCTGCACCTGCCAACCCCGTAATGGCAGGGATTCGAGCAGAGGAAGCGGGTTTGGACCGCGCAGGATGATCTGCCAGCGAAATTGCCCGCCGACCTTGCGATAGTAAGCGGGAACCGGACCGATAAAGTCGGTTTGTGTCATTTTCCGCGCATAGATCTCAGCTCTCAACAAGTCAGCCATCGTCAGCGCCTGGTTCTGCGCTTTGCTCTCATTGGAGTGGCGGTACTCCAGGCGGATCAGACCGGAGTAAGGAGGATAGTTAAGGGCTTTGCGCGCCTCAAGCTCCTGCAGGTAAAAGCTCTCAAAATCATGCTTCGAAGCCGCCTGGATCACGTAATTATCAGGTTGATAGGTTTGCAAAACCACCTGCCCGCCGAGCGGACTCCGTCCAGCCCGACCCGCCACCTGCGTGAGCACCTGGAAGCTGCGTTCGGCAGCACGATAATCGGGCAGGTTCAGACCAACTTCCGCCAGTACGATTCCAACCAGCGTCACCAGCGGCAGGTCCAGCCCTTTGGCGAGCATTTGCGTGCCGATCAGAACGTCTGCCCGATGGGCGCTGAAGTGCGATAGGATCAGTTCGTGCTCGCCTTTATGGCGCGTTGTGTCGGCATCCCAGCGCAGAAGGCGGGCATTTGGGAATTCCTTCTGCACCACTTCTTCAAGACGTTCGGTTCCCAAGCCCAATTGGCGGATCTGGGTGCTGCCGCACTGCGGGCATTTTTTGGGCATCTGGCGGGTGTAATCACACAA
>CAYSVX010000097.1:0-2956 GCA_964434665.1 uncultured Anaerolineaceae bacterium | reverse complement strand
GCCAGAGCAAACACCAACCCTGCAGTTGCCCCATAAAGACAACCAAGTAACTGTTTTTTGGTGTTAAATTTACTTTCCATACATGTCTCTACCAATTGTAATCAATTGACATCGTTGGCAACAAGGTTCTAAGCAACCGTGTCCTGATTTATTTTAATTATACACTTTTTATCAATTATCGCTCTGATTTTTTTGTGAGTAAACCTCTTTATCGCCAAAAATATGTATCGGGGATCTCTATTTCTTTCCCAAAATTTTCAAAGAAATATTTGGAAAATTGCTACCACCTGAAATCAAAGAGGTGCTGATGAAAATCAGCACCTCTTTAGTGAACAATAAAGGTTACAAGCGAACTTGTGTCTTAGTTGCGTCTATCCCGGCGGTCGCCGCCAGAGTTTCGGCGATCTCCGCCAGAGCTCCGTCGATCACCACCACCACGGCGGTCGCCACCGCTCTTGCCGCCCTTGGGCTTGTCGTGCTCGCGGGCCTCCTCGGGGGTCCAGCCCTCAAGCAAAGCCTGGCGAGACAAACGAATTTTGCCTTCAGGTGTAACGTCAGTCACCATTACGGTGAGTTCGTCACCAACATTGACAACATCTTCGACTTTTTCAACGCGTTCGCTGGAAAGCTGGGAGATGTGCACCATGCCGTCAATACCGGGCAAAATTTGGATGAAAGCGCCAAAATCGGTAACCCGAACGCACTTTCCGGTGTAGATCTTCCCAATTTCAGCCGATTCAGTAACTGCCAGGATGCGGTCGCGGGCTTCTTCGAAGCCGACGCCGTCGACCGAGGCGATGTAAACGGTGCCATCGTCGTCGATGTCAATCTTGGTGTTGGTCTCTTCCTGGAGCGCGCGAATGTTCTTGCCGCCAGGTCCGATAATCGCACCGATCTTGTCAATCGGAACCTTCACAGACTCGATCCGTGGCACGTGCGGCTTCAGGCTCGGGCGAGGCTCGGCGATAGTCGCCAGCATCTGGTCGAGAATGTAGAACCGGGCAGACTTGGCACGATCCAGCGCTTCGGACATAATCTCGGGGGTGATACCACCAATTTTGATATCCATCTGCAGAGCGGTGATGCCATTGCGGGTGCCCGCCACTTTGAAGTCCATGTCGCCGAGATGATCTTCGGTGCCGAGGATGTCAGTCAGGATGGCGTATTTATCGCCTTCTTTAATGAGACCCATCGCTACGCCGGAAACGGGAGCCGAAATCGGCACGCCGCAATCCATCAGCGCCAGGGTTGAGCCGCAAACCGATGCCATCGAGGATGAACCGTTCGAAGCCATGACCTCAGACACCAATCGCAGGGTGTAAGGGAAAGATTTCTCATTTGGGATCACGGGCACTAATGCTCGTTCTGCCAGGGCGCCATGCCCAATCTCGCGCCGGGACTGCCCGCCAACGCGTTTGGTCTCACCGGTGGAGTAGCCAGGGAAATTATAATGATGCATGTATCGTTTCGAATCCATGCCACCAAGGTTGTCCAGTTCCTGGGCTTCCTTGGGGGTGCCAAGGGTCGCCAGGGTCAGCACCTGGGTCTCACCACGGGTGAACAGACCCGAACCGTGTGCACGGGGGGCAATGTCCACTTCGCAGGTGATTTCGCGCACTTCGTAAACCTTGCGGTTATCGGGGCGCTTGCCCTGGTTCAGGATGCGCTCGCGAATGATCTGTTTTTCAGCTTCATCATATGCCGCGCCAAAGGCTGCAATGGCTTCTGGGGTTGGCTCTTCGCCAGCCTGCTCAAGGATGTAAGCGTCTTTGATCTCGGCGATGCCACCATATAGGGTCTCTTTGCTGTAGTCCTGATCCAAAAGAGCTTCCAGGCGGGAGCGAACTGCTTCTTTTGCCTGGGCGATCAGATTGGTGTCTTTCTCAGCCAGTTTCACAACCTTCTTGGTTTTGCCAATTTCGGCTGCCATGCGCAGCTGGGCTTCGAGGATTGGCTGGATGGATTCGTGCGCAAGTTGCAGCGCTTCAGCCATCAAGACCTCGGTCACTTCGTTTGCGCCGGCTTCCACCATCAGGAGAGCATCCTTGGTGCCTGCCACGCGCAGATCGAGGGTGGAAATTTCCATTTCTTGGATGGTGGGATTCACTACCAACTTGCCATCCACAAAGCCAACACGCACCGCGCCGACCGGACCACCAAAGGGGATGTCGGAGATCATCAAAGCAGCCGAAGCGGCGTTGATCGCGAGCATATCCAGCGGAGTTTCGGTGTCAGCGGAGAGCGACATCAGCACGACCTGCACCTCGTTGCGCATGCCTTCGGGGAAGAGCGGGCGCAACGGACGGTCTGTGAGACGAGCCACGAGCGTGGCATCGGTGGAGGGGCGTCCTTCGCGGCGGAAGAACGAACCGGGGATCTTGCCGCCGGCATACATACGTTCTTCGTAGTCCACGGTCAGCGGGAAAAAGTCTGTGCCTTCACGTATGCCCCCCATGGTGGCGGCGGCGAACATCATACTGTCACCCTGGCGCAGGATCACTGATCCGCCCGCAAGGCGGGCGATCCTACCGGTCTCAAAGGTGACCTCTTTACCACCAAGAGTGGTTGAAAAATAAGTTGGTACTGGTTTCATATTGTCCTTTCACTGTTGGCCAGTTCAGGGACTGAAAGTTGCTGTTCAAATCTTGATCAACAATTTTCAATTCCCGACTGGCAAAATCGACTGTTAATTAGAATGCACGAAAACTCCCCCGCCTGCAACTAAACAGGCGGTGGGAGTAAATTTCACGCAAACGACTTTCATTTAATAACTATTTCCTACGAATATTCAGAGATTCCGTGATTGCCAGGAAACTTTCATAATTCTTCTGGCGTAAGTATGCCAAAAGACGTCGACGCTGACCCACCAGCTTCAGCAGACCACGGCGAGAAGACTCGTCGTGCTTATTGATGCGCAGGTGATCGGTCAGTTGGGAAATACGTGTTGAAATGAGAG
>CAYSVX010000096.1:0-2973 GCA_964434665.1 uncultured Anaerolineaceae bacterium | reverse complement strand
GAATGACATACTGCATCGAAACCCTTGGTGTTAGTAAGATTTTTGGCGGTCTGACAGCAGTCAACGATGTCAGCTTCCGCGTTCCGGAACACACGATAGCCAGTATCATCGGACCCAACGGGGCGGGCAAGACCACCCTGTTCAACTGTATCTCCGGTTACTATTCCCCTGAAAAAGGGCAGATCAAATTCTTCGACACGCCCATACAAGGGCTGCAAACTAATGTCATTGCTGGTTTGGGTATCGCCCGGACTTATCAGAATGTGCGTTTGTTTGGCAATCTGACCGCAATTGAAAATATTCTCATAGGTCATGAGACGCGTTTGAATGCCAATTGGATACAAGCCATCCTGCACACCCGTGGCGCAAGAAACGAGGAGGCTGAAACGTTGGCTAATAGCTTTAAGCTTCTTGATTACGTGGGCTTACGCGGCAGGGAAAACTTTCTGGCGAGGAACTTGCCCTATGGAGAACAGCGCAAGCTCGAAATTGCACGCGCCCTGGCAAGCAAACCGCGTCTGCTGCTCTTGGATGAGCCCACTGCAGGCATGAACCCATCTGAGTCTAAATCCCTGACAGATTTTATCCGCAGGTTGCGCGACGAACTCAGCCTGACGATCCTTTTGATTGAACATGATATGAAAGTGGTAATGGAGATCTCAGACCAGATATCTGTTCTGGACTATGGTGTCAAAATCGCGGAAGGCCTTCCTGAAGAAATCCAATCCAACCCAAGGGTTATTGAAGCCTATTTGGGCGCGGGCGGCGGTCAGTTGACTGAAAAATACCAGGCGAGAAAGAGAATAGCGCATGCTAACCGTTAAAAATCTGAATGTTTATTATGGTGTCATCCAGGCGCTGAGAGGTATCAGTTTTTATCTGAACCAGGGTGAGATTGTTGCCCTGATTGGTGCTAATGGCGCTGGAAAGTCCACCACCCTGAAGACCATTTCCGGAATTATGCATCCGCGTGAAGGCAGCATCGAATTTAACGGTGAGAACATTACCGTCAAACCAGCCCAGGATATTGTCAAGTTGGGTATCGTGCATGTGCCTGAAGGGCGGAAAATTTTCGCGCGTATGACGGTCCTTGAGAACTTGTACATGGGGGCTTTTACGGTCAATGATAAAGTTCAAATTATCCGGGACATCCAGGCAATGTTTGAGCGTTTTCCGCGGCTTGCCGAGAGAAAGAACCAACTCGGCGGGACGCTTTCCGGAGGAGAGCAGCAAATGCTCACCATCGCGAGAGGCTTGATGTCTCATCCCAAGCTGCTGCTGCTGGACGAACCTTCCATGGGGCTTGCGCCACTATTGGTGGAACAGATATTTGAGATCATTCAAACCATCAACGAGCAGGGCACCAGTATTCTACTGGTAGAGCAGAATGCCCAGATGGCTCTGGCTGTTTCAAACCGGGCTTACGTGATTGAGACCGGCACCATTACCATTGAAGGAAATGGTGATGACCTGCTCAAGAACGACAGCGTGGTTAAAGCTTATTTGGGTGCTTGAGAAATAAATATTAGTCAGATGCCGCAACTTGATAAGGACTAATAAGTATAGATGTGTTCAAGAGGTCGACTAAAAATCGACCTCTTTCTATGTCAAAAGTCAAGGTATTAGTGTAATAGCACAGGCAGATAAACAAAGTTTGTGAAGAACGGCTGCCAGACGTCCACGGTGCCATCGGCTATTCCAGCTGCTACACCCTCAAGATAAGTAATCACTTCTGGAGGGATTTCCGGTTCGGTATAATGATAGGGAGCCAACCCGACACCGCCGTTTTCAACATTATAAGTGTACGTCCCGGGTGTGAAGGTGTCATTCACGTGCGCCACTATCGTGTCGTAAACTGCATTGTCCACGCGCTTGAGGATACTGGTCAGCAGATATTCTACGCCAGGTGCAGTTCCGCTTTCGAAGACTGAATCGTAAGCGTCAACATCCACGCTGATGCAGTAATCACGTTGTGTCCACGCCTGCTTGATAGCGCCGTTTCCAGTCAATCCAGCCATCTCACGATGAAGTTTTGCACCATAGGCATAGTTTTCCATAATTAGCTTAAGCTTAGGAGCAATAACGCCGTAGAAATGGAAAATTTTTATGGATTATTTATCTAAAGAACCCAAATGCAGGATTTCCTGATAAGGAAATTATTCTGTGACTGAATAGCATCGTGGTATCGGAGATAATTGTCAAAAATCCGTTTGACAAAAATGGAAAAGTAAATTCACAATATAACTGATCATCAACTGTTAGTAGAGCTGATCATCAGTTAATTTGTAATTAATCAGGAATATGGATTAATCGCTCTCAATAACATCAACCATTTGAAGCGACAACAAAGTCTTAAGAAGACCTTTGCGAACTTGAACAATATATTTTTTCCCTTTTACAGGATCAATAAGGCCAGTACATGAACCACCATAGTACATTGCGCTCAAATGATACTTCACTTCTACATAAGTTGGCGCATCAACATGAAGTTCTGCTATATCACCAACATAACCCTCCCAAAGGGTTTTTCCATTTAATGTTTCTACTGATGCTTTCTGTCTATCACCTAATAGAGAACGTTTAGTGGTGGTCAGTTTGATGCGAACATATCCTGAAGAAGATGTAGCTGTCATAGGATTTGCACATCTAGGACACACTGTCGCTTTATCGGATACTTTTTGACCACATTCTGGACATGTAATGAGAGCCATGATATTCCTCCTCTTTCATTATTCAGCTTTAATGTTGTAACTAACGTGACGTGTATTCTTGCCGAAATTCCAAACGTTTTACCGTCTCGATTTAGTCCCAAGAACGCAACTAAATATATCACACTCGTCCATTTTTGTTAATCGATGCAACTGGGATCCAGAATTATCTCAGGCTAGGGTGTCGAGAGAAAGCGAATTCAAGCCTTCCTGATCATTTTCAACATGTTATAATCCCGGGAGGAAAACATCCAATGTCCCCTTA
>CAYSVX010000095.1:0-3080 GCA_964434665.1 uncultured Anaerolineaceae bacterium | reverse complement strand
AACATGTAAACAATCACCCTTGATAATGTGTAAACAATCATACTTGTCTAAACACAAAACAAAAACAGCAGCAAATAGCTGCTGTTTTTGACATACTTACAATCAAAGAAAGCTTAGTCTTCTTTGAGGTTTGTTGCGCCGAGGTAAATAGCAACCGCGCCGATCACAATCTTTACGATGGAGTGCCATACGGGTTCGGTACCCATGGTGAGCAGACCAAGCACGTCCACCAAGCCCATGACTGCCAGCAGGATGCCGATAACCAACAACGCGGTCTTGGTCTTGCCGGTCTTTTGCAGGGAAACCCACAAACCAACCAGACCAACAACGATCTTGACAGCAGCGTGCCAGGCGGGTTCATCGCCTAGTTTGATGCTGGGGATGAGCGCCATAACGCCCATCAGGATGACAATGATACTGATTACAAGCAAAATTCTTTTTTTCATAATGATCTCCTTTTTTTTTGTGTGGGGTTTCGAATTAGCCCCCTGAATTATGAGAATAGTATAACATCGTTTGATAAATGGTCAATTTCATCGAGTTGGTCGCAAAAGGAATCAAGCAAGACAAAAAGCAGGTAGGAACGCCATAGTTTTTTCCAAGTTTCTATTGAAGTTTTGTTCCTGTCTTGAGTTCTGACTTCATCATTCACATTAGGTTTTATCCCCCCGCATTTTATCGATTCTATTGAAGTAAAATAACTCCCAGATCGTGCGAAAAGCTTCCCGAGGAGTTTGTTTATGTTGAAAATCATTGTTCCAATCAAGCAAGTGCCAGAGACAGGGAATGTGAAGATGGACCCCGAAACCGGCACAATGGTCCGGGATGGGGTGGTCAGCATCGTTAACCCCCTGGATCTTTATTCCATCGAGACTGCCCTGACGCTCAAAGAAAAGTTAGGCGCAACCGTAACCGTCCTCACGATGGGACCGCTCAACGCGGTTAAAGCCTTGAAGGAAGCAATTTCCATGGGGTGTGATGATGGCTACATCCTTTCTGACCGAGCGTTTGCCGGGGCGGACACCTGGGCAACGGCCTACGCTCTGATCAACGCCATCAAACGCATTGGCGATTTTGACCTGATCCTGGCGGGTGAACGCGCCACGGACGGCGATACCGGTCAGGTGGGTCCAAATATCGCCTCCGGGCTGGACATTCCCCTGGGGACCTACGTTCGGAAAATCAACGACCTGGACCTCGAGCAGAGAACCATCACGGTGGAGCGATCTGTGGAAGAAGGGATCGAAACCCTGCAACTTCCCTTGCCCTGCTTGCTGACGGTGATAAAGGAAATCAGCTATCCGCGCCTGCCCACCCTGCGCGGCAAGAAGAAAGCGAAAACCGTTGAGATCCCCATTCTGACCGCTGAAGACCTTGGCTTGAAGCTGGAATACCTCGGTTTAAAAGGCTCGCCCACCAGGGTGGTCTCCACCAAGTCACCAAAAGTTACCCGGAACGGGCAGATGATGACGATCAAGGAAGATAAAGACGTCGGCGCGGCTGTGGATGCCCTGATCGCGTTTTTGGAAGAGAGACAATTGATATGAGCGATAAAAATGCGAACGTCTGGACCATCGCGGAAGCTGCCAACGGAAAGCTGAAGTCTGTTTCGTACGAATTGCTGGCAAGAGGCAGAAGCCTGGCAGATGCCTGCGGTGAGAAGTTGGTGTCGGTCTTGATCGGGTCGAACGTCGATCATGCAGAACTAACAACTCTGATCACTCACGGGGCAGACCTGGTGCTCAGCGTACAGGACCCTGCTCTGGATGCCTTCATCGTTGAGACGTACAGCAGAGTGCTGATCGATCTGGTGCAGCAATTGAAACCTAATATCATCCTGGCAGCCGCCACCAACAACGGTCGCACGCTGATGCCCCACGTTGCGATGCGCCTGCACACCGGCCTGACGGCTGACTGCACCGACTTGCAGATAAACCTGGATACGGGAGATCTGCTGCAAACCCGCCCTGCGATCGGCGGCAACATCCTCGCCACTATTAAGACCCCCAACCACCGACCTCAAATGGCTACGGTCAGACCCCGTTCCACCCAACCGCTGCCCGAAGATCCTGCCCGCACCGGTGAGATACAGCCTGTGCCTTTGAAGCCCGAACTGGTGGACCGAAGGGTCAAGCTGATTTCTTTCGAGGCTGAAGCCACCGATGAAAGCAACCTGCAGGATAGTGATGTGATTGTGTCTGGTGGAAGAGGCATGAAAAAGGCTGACAACTTTGAGCTCCTGCATAAGCTGGCAAAGTTATTAGACGGTAAAGTGGGTGCCTCGCGCGACGCGGTTGACCGCGGCTGGGCGAGATACCCGCAGCAGGTTGGCTTAAGCGGCAAAACCGTCTTGCCAAAGCTCTACATCGCTTTGGGAATCTCGGGCGCGATCCAGCACCTCGCGGGAATGAAAACCGCCGAAACCATCGTGGCTGTCAACACGGACCCCAATGCGGCTATCTTCCAGGTGGCGGATTTTGGGATTGTCGGGGATGCCTTCCAGGTCCTGCCTGAACTGATTTCCCGGCTTGAGGAGAGAAAGTCATGACCACATATAACCCAATCACGCCTGAAATCGTCGCAAAACTCGCGCAGATCGTTGGAGCGTCGAATGTTATTTTGGACGCGGAAAAGCTTGAAGCCTATTCCCACGATGAAACTCCCAAGGATCAGTTTTCTGGGATGCCGGAAGTGATCGTTACCCCCACGAGCACGCAGCAGGTGGCGGAAATCATGAAGCTGGCGAATGAACGCCTCATCCCGGTCACGCCGCGTGGAGCTGGTTCGGGTCTTTCCGGCGGTGCTATTCCGCTGCACGGCGGCATCCTGATGGCGTTCGAAAAAATGAACAAAGTGCTCGACGTTGACCTGCAAAATATGATGATCGAAGTGCAGGCGGGCATCGTGACCAATGAAATTAACGCCCTCATGGAGCAACACGGTCTGATCTTTGCCGGCTATCCGATGAGCCTTGAGTCCTGCCAGATCGGCGGGAATATTGCCGAGAATGCCGGCGGCGGCAAGGCGATCAAATATGGCGTTACAGAGCGCTACATCACCGGCATGGAGGTGGTAACACC
>CAYSVX010000094.1:0-3109 GCA_964434665.1 uncultured Anaerolineaceae bacterium | reverse complement strand
GTTTTCAAAAAGATAATTCGAACGGGTTATTGTCTTTTTTCCATGATAGTCTAAAATCATACCGTAAGCAAATTATATCTTAACAGGAGACCCAGATGAAATATAGATTAGCAAGTATTGTTTTAGTCCTCGCCCTGCTTCTCGGAGGCGCTTTCACCTCCAAAGTAGAAGCCGGTGCCTATGACACCCAATTCACCACATCAATCACTTATCAGAATGTGGGAACCGGTCCTGCAACTATCAGCCTGATGTTCTATGCTGAGAATAGCGCGACTGGCATACCGATTACCCTGCCCGATTTAGCTCCCCTCGCAGGCACATCTATCTACGTTGGCTCCATCGGCGACATCGTAGCTGGTTTCAAAGGATCTGCAGTTATGTCCTCTAATCAGCCGATTGTTTCCACCCTGGTTCAGGTTCCAAAGGCCGGCAGCGGTGTTGCTGTTCGCCCAATGTCAAATGGTTTCTCCAGTGGTGCCAGCTACGTTTTAGTTCCTACAGTATTGAAAGCTACATTTGGCTCCAACTCAATTGTTTCAGTTCAAAATGTGGATACCGTAGCAGCTGATTTCGAACTGGTCTTTGTTCCAGTCACCGGATCTCCCATTACAATCAATACCGAGAACGTTCCTTCCCAGGCCACCAAATACTATGATCTTGGCGCTATGAGTGCCATTCCTGCCGGTTTCAATGGCTCACTCCAGGTCTTTGCGACCAAGGATGGAACAACTGATCCCGCTAATGTTGTTGCGTCTGCCCTGGAACTCAACATTACTGGAATTGGTGCGTATGCATTTGAAGGTGCTTCTGACTTCTCAACCACTATCTACATGCCTTCCGCGCTTTGCAAGTTCAATGGTGTTCAGACCTCTTCATATGCTGTTCAGAACACTACTGCCGCCTCGGTCGACGTAACAGTGACCTACGCTGGTGGTGGAATAGCTGGACCTGTCGCTCTTGCTGCTGGTGCCAAACAGTCATTCAATGCTTGCGATGTCAATGCTGATGGTTACATTGGTTCAGCTGTCATTACTGCTACTGGTGACATCGTCGCCATGGGCAAGGTCTTTGGCGGTGGTTTATCAACTGCTTTCCTCGGCTTCAACAATGGCGCCGCGAAAGTTGCTTTACCTTACGTCCGTTGGACGACCGATCACTGGTTTGACGGTACCCGCCAACGCGCTTACATCGCCATCCAAAACGTTGGTGCTAATCTGGCTGCTGGTGCGGTTACTGTAAAGTATTATGACAAGACCGGCACCCTGGTTGGTACGGATACCCTGGGCGCGATTGCTGCTGGCGGCAAAGTCAACTCAAATGCTGGCAATGTCGGTGCTGCTGAATTTGGATACTACGCTGATGGTACTTTTGGAGGCTCTGCTGTAGTTGAAGGTCCTGCGGGCGCTGAACTGGCAGTGATTGTCCGCGTACAATCCCGTGTTGGTGCAAGCTCTGTCGCAGAAGACTATTCTGGTATAGCTATTCAGTAATTTGACAATTACGTAATTGAGGAGGCCGAGAGGCCTCCTCTTTTTTTATTCCCAAGAAGTTATACTGCTAACCAAATCTTGTCACCATCGGCTGGCAACTCACGCCTGCATAGAACAGGGTGGATTAGTGAGCTGTTGTATCTATTCAGGATCAACTACAGTCGTAAAGTGGACATTGTTCCCAAATAATCCAGTGTAATATTTTGAAGATGAATTTATTTTGCAAGAGGATGAATACAACAGACCATTAATCGTTGATTACATTCGGAATGGAAATCGTATAAATTACGCGATACTTTACAGCAAAGTTTGCCGGTTCTTCTCCATCAGTAGGACCGCCAAAAATGTATAAATACCCATCCGAACTGATCACACTGCCAACATGGCTTGGGATCACTTGATCTTTATTGAGCAGAATTTCTGACCATTTCTGAGTTCCATTTGAGAATTGCCAAATCCTGTCGCTGCTAATCACGAACATCTGATCCGACAGACTATTACTGCTGCAATAATCACACGCAAAAGGAAGATCATTGTTCTTCTTCCACTCGCCGCCGCTATCGTTCTCAAAGCTGGGAAGATATGCCTCGCTGCTTGTCAGACCTTTTTCGCCGTTAATCCCGCCAATAACAACGATTTTCGACCCCAACACATTCGCGCTGGCGTTCATTCTTGCTGTTGGCATGGGAGCGCAAGAAAACCATTCATCCAATGAAGGATCGTAACGATAAACCTTGTTTGTAACTTTTTCGCCATCCCACCCACCAAAAAGAAACATCTGGCCTTCGTAAGCAGTAAGAGCATAGCCGCTAACTTTTTGTGGCAGCGGAGCATGGCTTTTCCAGGTTCCTTCAACCAGGTCGTACACCTCTAAAACATCAGTTGGTGTTCCATCTCCTAATTTTCCACCAGGAACATAAATTTTTCCTCTTAAGATGATTGCGGACACATCAGACACCGGAGTGGGTTTATTGGGCTTTGTCAGCCAAATGTTGTCTTTTAGAACATAGGCTTCTACCGTAGACAATGTTTCATCACCAGCTTTTCCCCCAACGGTGTAGATTTCGTCAGCTGTAATTACAGTAGCAAAACCAACTCGCGGTGCAGCCATTTGATTAAGTGATTCCATCCGATTTTGATTGAGAGCTTCAACAAGCGGATTTGTTGTTGGTGTGGTGTTAAGGATGGGAGCAGAGGGTATCGCGACACGAATGATGACAAAGATGCCCACAAGCATCAACAAGATTAGCCACCAGTTGTTTTTTAGCCAACTGGGTGTGGTATTTAAATTCTCCTGAGGTTCAACGGGTGAAGTCGTTAAGGCTTCGTTGTTCAGCGGTTGATTAACATTGGCAGGGGAATCAACAATCCCATTTTCAATCGCATATAGTGTTGCTTCTGTTCTGGAAGAAACCCCGATTTTTTCGTAAACGTTTGAAACGTGAACCTTCACAGTATTGACGCTAATAAACAGGTCCGAAGCAATTTCCTTATTGCTTTTTCCCTGGCTCACCAATTTGAGTATCTCGCGTTCGCGGTCGCTTAGAGGGTTTTTGTCCATGTTGTAGCCGAAATGTCAGGCAATAGCCTGGAGGGGCAGGTCAAGTATAAACGAAAAT
>CAYSVX010000093.1:0-3113 GCA_964434665.1 uncultured Anaerolineaceae bacterium | reverse complement strand
CTTCCGATTTTTCCGGGCGCAGTCGACCTTGCTCAACCTGGATTTCAGGTTGCTTTCCCATGATCCCAAAAATGAGCTCGGCGATCGCGCCGATGCTGATCTCCTCACCAGTGCCAAGGTTATAGGTCTCCCCGTTCCAAAGCTCTGCCTTGCCGGCAAGCAAAAAGCCTTCAACAGTATCGTCCAGGTAGGTAAAATCACGGATAGCATCCAGGTTGCCCAATCGTACAACTTCTCCTGAAAGCGCCTGGGTAATAATCGTTGGGATCACAGCACGGTTGCTCTGACCTGGTCCGTAGGTGTTGAAGGGCCTGATACTGACCGCCGGAACGTCAAAGCTTCGATAGTAGCTTTCCACCAGTTTATCCGCGCCAATTTTGCTGGCAGAATAAGGCGATTGCCCCTGCAGCGGATGATCCTCATCGATCGGTACCCGCAAAGCCGTTCCGTAAACCTCGCTGGTGGAAGTGTGCACGAGCTTCGCGCCTGTTCTGCGGCATGCCTCCAGCACGTTCATCGTCCCAAGCACATTCGTCTGAACCGTCTCAACCGGATGCAGGTAGGAATAGGGAATGGAGATCAGGGCTCCCAAGTGAAAAATTGTGTCCACACCTGTTGCAGCCTGTTCGATAGCGTTGAAGTCGCGTAAGTCTCCGCGGATGATTTCAATTTGCTCAAAAATCTGCTTGGGGATGCACTTTAAAAGACCGGGTTCTGGTCGGCTTGTGTAGCGGAAAAACGCCCGCACAAATGCGCCTTCCTCAACCAACCGTTCGCACAGCCGCGAGCCAATAAACCCGCCCGCGCCAGTAACAAGGACTTTCTGATCATTCCATTTATCTGTCATGAGGATTCCTGTGTCGTGATCTTTTTGATGGAGCGCTCCAGAACTTTGACAAGGTCCGGGATTACCGCAATTTTAGCACCAGTCGCTTCACATAGTTTGGTGATGCGGTCGCGATCCTGTTCAGAACCGTTGGCGATGGAGAAAAAGATCAAGCCGACCTGGTATCTTTCTACGAGTTCGGGTATATCCTTCGTCGTTCCGAGAACGCGCACGCCATAAGATTCCATATTGCGCTTGCGTGCATCGTCATCCACCATGCCGATAATCCCGAAAATGCTGGCATACGCGCTGCGCTGCAGCAGCCAGATGGTCATCTCGGCCAGGCTGCCCGCGCCAACGACCAGAATCCGCTCGGCGTAAGAAGACTTGGGACCACGCAAGAGCAGCCAGCGGTTAGCCAGACCCGTAAACAACCGATCGCGATAGCGCACAAGCACCAGGCCGACCATCATGGTGATGCCGATGAGCCAGATCAAGCTGAAAGGCAGCCAGGGCTCAGTGAGCCAGATGCGGGTCACTCCGTAGAGAACCACCATCGTGATCGCAATGGAAATCGCCAGATCAACCACATAGATGGGGCTGGCACTGCGCCAGTTGACGCGGTTGAGACCCAGAAGGATGTTGATCAGGCTGACAAAAAACGCGATGGCAAAGGACATGAGCAGGTAGTTTTGCCAACCAAGATTGATAATCGCGCTGAGGCGCCAGACCACCCCCGAGATGCCAACAGCGAAGGCAGTGACAAACATGTCTATAAGGAACCAGGAGAAGTTGCGCCGAAAGAAAAGATAGAAAGGACCACCGAAGAGCCAGCGTTGATCAAGAGTGGTTCTGCGGAGGAGGGGCAGGAGCGTGACAGCAGTCATGGCGACCACATCCAGATCAGTAAAGATGCTTTTATTGCGTACGTAAAGTTGATCCAGACAGAGTTTGTTGGGGAGGATGGTTTTGAGGTAATCGTCCATGAAACCGGAACCCTGGAGCAGAGTTTCCTCATTCCGATAGATAACAGAAGCCGGGCTGGTGATGCCAGGCCGGACAGAGAGCACTTCGACTTTGACTTCTTCAGGCCAGGATTGGGCTATATTGAGATCTTCAGGACGGGGACCGACGATGCTCATCTCGCCTTTGAGCACGTTCAGGAATTGAGGAAGTTCGTTGAGCTTGGTGTCGCGCAGGTACTTGCCGAAGGGAGTAATGCGGTCGTCATCTTTTGCGGTGACAGGCGCGCCCTTGTAACTGTGGTCGTCTTCGTACATCGTGCGAAACTTGAGAATTTTGAATGGCTTGCCAAAGCGCCCCATCCGATCTCCCTTGAAGAAGACCGGGCCGGGCGAGTCATTCTTGATGCGCAGGGCAATATAAAGAAAGACTGGCGAAAGCAGAAGGAGCAAAAAAACAGAGATCAGGACATCGCCAACACGTTTAAGAGCCGACATCAAAGGGCGATGGCGAGGTGTGAATGAAGGTTTTAAGTCTTCCTCGATATTTTCAATTGGTTGCGGCGCTGAAACTTCTGGCATCCTTCCCCTTTGGTTCAGTGACAATAAACTAGCAGATAATTGACCAATAATTAAGTTTTTAATCTCAGAAATGATACTACATGCAATCCAAGCCGGCAAGGGAAACTTAGGAGGATCTGCTGTGATGAGATGAAAAGGGGCAGAGAGATCACGGATGCGGCTGTTGATTCATGGATTGCCTTTCCAAAAGCTTTGAGATCGTGAGGGACCATCACATTACCTAAGTATAAGTGCGACTAGAAAACGATGGGGCAGTTTTTCCAAGCTCTCCGCCAACCAGACATTGAGGAAATTTTAGAGCAAAAAAAGGATAGATTAAGTGCGGAAATATTGTTTTTTGGGGGTTGGGGATTGTATTAACTCGAAGCTAGTAGTAGAAAGTTGATAAACATAATCGATAAAGGAAATGTCAATTTTCATAAATACCTGACCATTTTTCAATAACGCTTTTGCAGTAAACACAAGTGTTTTCGATATTGAAATTCACACACTTCCACCCTGAGCGGTCTCCCTCATATCAAGAGGGGGCTTTTGAAGATTGCAGTCAATAAAAGGCTTAGGCAAGATAAGAGATTGCCACACCTAAATACTCGCCCTCCCAAGACTTAGTTTGGGCGCGCACCCTTTGTTATGCACGCAATTGGCAATCAACAGTCGGATTAAAACTTTTTGATTACTACGCCTAAACAGATAAGGTAACATAAGTTTCGCACATTTAAAAAAGGGACATGGTCCCGATCACT
>CAYSVX010000092.1:0-3202 GCA_964434665.1 uncultured Anaerolineaceae bacterium | reverse complement strand
CTTTTAGGACATTTCTAAATTGCTACTTTAGGACATTATCATGTTGCCACTACATACAACGTACAGGTTGGCAATTCTCACTATCTTCCCTTTTCCACTACCCAGTGTTGCCAGTAAGGTGTAGTAATTAGCCAATTATGACAACAATCGAATCAAATTTCAGTGCTTATCGCTCTTATGCTTTATAATTCGAATTAATCATCCATTAACCCAACTCTTTCATGGAGGAAAAATGAAAAAGTATTTGCTGTTAGCGGTGGCCCTGATCCTTGTGGGAGCCATGCTGGTTGGCTGCGTCTCCGAGCCCACCTCCGTCCTCGATAAGATCCAAAAAGCGAAAAAGGTATCGGTCGGAACTTCCGCCGATTACCCGCCCTATGAGTACCTCGATGATGCCGGCAACAAGACCGGGTTTGACATCGAACTGATGGCCGAAATCGCCAAACGCATGGGCGTTGAGCTCGAATGGGTGGATATGCCTTTCGACAGCCTCGTGGCTGCCGTTGCAGGCGGTAAACTGGACATGTCCATCTCCTGCTTCAACTATGACGAGGAACGGGATAAGATCGTCGACTTCTCCGAAGCCTACTACACCACCGAAGACGCCTTTGTGGTCACCAGCGCGTTCGCCGGAACGATCACCGCGCCGGAAGATGTCGCCAACTACAAAGTCGGCGTGCAGTCCGGCACCGTGCAGGACGGCTGGCTGACAGACAACCTGGTCACCCCCGGTCTGCTTCCCGAAGCCAATCTCTCGCGCTATGAACGCGTGGACCAGGCAGCCCTGGACCTCGCCAACGGGCGAATTGAAATATTGATGGGCGATTATGTGCCGGTGCAGGCTCTGGTCGCACAAAACCCTGATCTGCAGATTGTCTATCGCGGCGTGCTCTCCACTGGTCCGATCAACATTGTCCTTCCGGATGGCGACGCGGAACTCAAAGCCGAGGTCGATCGCATCATAAAGGAATTACAAGCTGAGGGTTTCATCGATCAGCTGGCGGTCAAGTACTTTAGCGAGTAACGCCTCTCGCTTGCGCGAATTGCGCTGAAATCTCACAGGGGCTGCCGATTGAGCAGCCCCTGCAAAAACGGAGCAGCCTTTGGATTTCGGTCAGTTCCTTTCCTACATTGCTTCAGGGACCTTCTATACCGTCGGCGTGACGCTCATCGCGCTGCCCGCGGGGTTATTAATCGGCACAATGCTGGCGCTGCTCTACGTCTATGGCGGCAAGGTGGCTGCCAGGGTCATGAATCTCTACAGCACCATCTTCCGCGGCATCCCTCCCCTGGTTCTGCTATTTATCCTCTTTTTCGCGGTGTCCAAGGGCATCAACCTCTCCGCATTCTGGGCAGGTTCGCTTTCGCTGGGGGTGGTGAGCAGCGCCTACCAGATGGAGATCGTCCGCGGCGCGCTGCTCTCCGTCAGCGGGGATCAGCTGATGGCTGCCCGCGCGGTTGGGCTCAGCCGCCTGCAAGCCATCCGCTACGTAGTTCTGCCCCAGGCGGTCAGGCTGGCTATCCCGCCCTGGTCCAACGAAGCCGCCATCGTGATCAAGGACTCGTCCCTGGTTTACGCCCTGGGCGTTCCCGAGATCCTGCGCCGCGCTCAGCTGATTGGCGCGAGTTCGCAACAATACCTGCTGGCATATCTCAGCGCCGCCGTGATCTATTTTTTGCTGGTATCTCTGACCACGCGCTTGTTGAATAACCTTGAACAAAAACTCAGCATCCCTTCCAACCCTTAGTCCGCGGAGTATGCGCCATGCCTAAACCCATCCTGACCATCAAAAACCTGACCAAAACCTATGGCCAGAATGTCATCTTCCAGCATCTTGACCTGACCGTGAACGAAGGCGATACGATCGTGATCATCGGTCCAAGCGGTACCGGCAAGAGCACGCTCCTGCGCTGCGTGAACCTGCTCACCCGCCCCAATGAGGGTCAGATCTGGCTGGATGACCTGGAAATCACCGCCAAAGGCACGGATGAGGACCAGGTGCGTCAGCACATCGGCATGGTCTTCCAAAATTTTCTGCTCTTCAACCATCTGACCGCCCTTGGGAACGTCAAGCTGGGGCTAACGAAAGTAAAACACATGACCGACGAAGCCGCCACCGAAAAAGCAATGCGTGAACTGAGCCGGGTGGGTCTGGCGGACCGCGCCGACCACTACCCCGGGCAGCTTTCCGGCGGGCAGCAGCAGCGCGTGGGCATCGCCAGGGCGCTGGCGATGGACCCGCGTGTGATGCTCTTCGACGAGCCCACCTCCGCACTTGACCCTGAGTTGATCGGCGAAGTGCTGGAGGTGATGCGAAAACTCGCGCTGGACGGCATGACCATGCTGGTGGTCACCCACGAGATGGGTTTTGCCCGCGAGGTCGCCGACCGGATCGTGTTCATGGAAAAGGGCTACATCGTGGAAGAAGGCTCGCCGGACGAGATGTTCAACCATCCCAAATTTGACCGCACGCGCGAATTCCTGTGGAAGATCACCGAACTTTACGGCAAGAAAGATAAGGAAGCCGAGTAATGCTGACCTGGCTGGGCTACTTCCAACGCTTTGGGCAAAACTTCCTGCGCGGCGCAGGGGTCACGCTGGAGCTGACAGCGGTCGGGCTGGCAATTGGTTTCGTGTTGGGGCTGCTGCTGGCTTTGGCGCGCAGCTACGGGCCCAAATGGCTGCAGCGGTTAGCCGGGGCGTACATCGCGGTCTTCCGCGGCACGCCGCTTTTGGTGCAGCTGTTTATTATCTATTATGGTTTGCCCGAGCTTGGGATTGCCTTTTCACAGAATGTGGCAGCCTACATGGCGCTGGGGCTCAACAGCGCGGCCTACCAGGCGGAATATCTGCGCGGCTCGATCAACGCCATTGGCTCAGCCCAGATGCAGGCAGGGAGGTCGATCGGGCTCTCCAAGTGGCAGACGATCGGCTACGTAATCCTGCCCCAGGCACTGCGGCTGGCGCTGCCAAGTTGGTCGAATGAACCGATTTCGCTGCTCAAGACCACCGCGATCGTCTTCCTGATTGCGGTGCAGGACCTGATGGCTGAGGGCAAGCGCGCCGCCACCACCACCTTCGATTTTGTGGGCATCTACCTGGCAGTTGCGGTGGTGTATTTGGTGATGGTGTTCGCGCTGGACGCTCTGCTCAAATTCCTGGAACGCAAAACCAAAATCCCCGGGATGGACATCGAAACCC
>CAYSVX010000091.1:0-3371 GCA_964434665.1 uncultured Anaerolineaceae bacterium | reverse complement strand
TGATCTATTTAAGCAAACTGCTTGATCAAAAAGTTTGGGATGCTTTTGGGCATGTTGTCGGCAAATTGGCCGACCTCTTGGTGGATAAAACCGACCAAACCATGCCTCCTATCACAGCTATTGCCGTCAAAGATGGCTCATCTGAACCCAAATTGATCGATGCCAAAGATATCGCCACGCTTTGGCCAAGCATCACCTTGAATGTGGACATCTCCAAGCTGGATCTTTTCCAGCCTGCCGGGCATGAGCTCTACCTCAAACAGCGCGCGCTCGACCAGCAAATTGTGGATACCGAAGGCAAGCGCCTGGTGCGCGTGAATGACCTGCAAATTGCCCGCAAAAACAACCGTTTCTATCTAACTGGTGTGGACGTGGGCGGAACTGGTCTGCTGCGCCGGCTGGGGCTTGAGAACTTTGCCAAATCAGTCGCAAAGCTTCTCAAGAAAAGCTGGAAGACGCACGTGATCCCCTGGGAAGATGTCGCGTCCATCGAACACGATGACCCGCTGCGTCTGAAAGTCTCCCAGGATCGCCTCGTCCAAATGGAACCGGCCGATATCGCGTCGATCCTCGACGATTTGGATCACCACACCAGCAAAGCTTTGCTGCAGGGTTTCACCGACGAACAGTTGGCTGATACGCTGGAAGAATCCTCACCCGAAGTCCAGCAAGCGGTGATTGCCGCCCTCCAGCCGGAACGCGCCGCGGATGTTTTGGAAGAAATGGATCCCGACGAAGCTGCCGACCTGCTGGCAGATATGGATGACCAGGTCAGCGAACAACTGCTTAATCTGATGGAAGATGAAGACGAAGAGGATGTGCGCACCCTCTTGCGCTACCCCGAGGACTCATCAGGCGGCATCATGACCACCGAATTTGCGTCAGTACCGGCAAATTACACCGTGGAACAGGCTCTTCATCACTTGCGCACAAATGAGGACGCGAAGGATGACGAGTTCATGTTCTACGTCTACCTGCTCGATGATAATGAGAAATTGCAGGGCGTGATCAGCCTGCGCGACCTGGTAACTGCTCCTCTTGATCAGAATCTATCAAACTGGTTCGATGATGATCCGGTAATGGTAAACCCACTGGCCCCCCAGGAAGAAGCTGCTTACCTGGTGGCGAAGTACAACCTGATGGCAGTGCCGGTGATCGAACCGGAGACCAACGTCATGTTGGGGATTGTCACAGTTGATGACGCTATCGATACTGTGCTGCCCACAGCCTGGAAAAAGAAACTACCTCGGTTCGCGGGCAGGTAAAACAAATAATGGAAAAACGCTTCAAATCTCCAGCATGGCTGAGGAAGGCTTTTTACTTCATTACTCTGCTCGGTCCAGGCTTGATTACTGCCAGCGCTGGCAATGACGCTCCGGGCATTGCCACCTATTCCGTTGCAGGTTCCACCTACGGCTATAGTTTCCTATGGGTGATCCTGGTGATCGTCGTTGGCATTGTTCTGGTTCAGGAAATGGCTGCCCGAATGGGGACGGTCACGGGTAAAGGCACTGCCGACCTCATCCGCGAGCGTTTCGGCGTAAGAACGACCGCGATCGCCATGTTGGCTTTGCTCGCCGCTAATCTTGGAACTACCGTGGCTGAATTCGCAGGCGTCGCGGCAGCAGGAGAGCTCTTTGGGATAAGCCGCTATATCACCGTCCCGATAGCTGGCATACTCTTCAGTATCCTGATTCTGCGTGGTAACTACAAAAATGTCGAAAAAGTGCTGCTCGTTCTCACGCTAAGCGCCATCAGTTACCTGGTAACCCTGTTCATCATTAAGCCAGATTGGGCGCAAATCGCCAAACAGGTTGTCAGACCTAACATACAAATGGATTCTAACTACATGATGCTAGTCTTGGCAGTGATCGGGACGACGATTACTCCCTGGGGTATTTTCTATCTCCAGGCTTCTATCGCGGATAAGGGCAAGTCTGTGAAGGAATATGGTGAAACCAGGCTGGACGTGGTGGTTGGATCCATCTGGGGGAACATCATTTCCGCGATCATCATCATTGTGACCGCCGCTACGCTGTACGAAGCTGGTATTGTCGTCACCGCCGCGGAAGAAGCCGCAATGGCGCTTGCTCCATTCGCCGGCAAAGGCTCGTCGATCCTCTTTGCGGCTGGCTTATTAGGCGCTTCTTTGCTTGCGGTCTCGGTGCTGCCGCTTTCAACTACGTACGCTTTTTGCGAAGCGTTTGGCTTCGAACGCGGCCTGAACCACCGCTTCAAGGAAGCGCCCGTGTTTTATCTCATCTTCGGTGGAATTATCTTTCTGGGGATGGCGCTCGCGCTCATTCCGAGCATCCCGCTGTTCGATTTGATGACCTTATCGCAGACCATCAATGCGGTGTTGTTACCGCTCATTCTTGTGTTGTTTCTGATCATCGCCAACGACAGGTCTATCATGGGCAAATGGGTGAACTCAAAACTAGCGAACATCCTCACAATGATCCTGATCATCGTGGTTGTTGCTGCAACCGTTGCGATGTTTGCTGCGCCGCTGATCACATAAAAGAGGTTTCCTCAGGTTAAACAATAGTATCGGATGATTACTCGCACTGCGCGGGAAGGAAGGAGATTGGTATGCGCAGGAACAAAAAGAGGCCAATTTGGCTGAAAAAACTCTTACTTATCCTTACAGTTCTTGGTCCTGGACTGATTACAGCCAGTGCTGACAATGACGCGCCTGGAATAGCCACCTACTCAATGGTCGGTTCAATTTACGGCAATAATTTTCTCTGGCTGATCATTGTCATCACAATTGGTGAGGTAGTGATCCTGGAAATGGCAGCAAGAATGGGAGCTGCCACTGGCAAAGGCACTGCGGACCTGATTCGTGAAAGATTTGGCGTGAAAATGACAACCTTCGCGATGTTTTGCCTGTTGATTGCGAACCTCGGCACGACAGTTGCTGAGTTTGCCGGCATCGCCGCAGCAGGTGAACTTTTCGGGATTAGCAAAACCGTTACAGTCCCAATTCTGGCGGTTGTCATGGGGCTCTTAATATTGCGTGGGAATTATAAGGTCGTTGAAAAAATCTTGATAGGTTTGAGCCTGGCTGCACTGAGTTACATTGTGACTGTGGTCATCATCAAACCGGATTGGGGAATAATCCTGCACGACACCCTGAGACCTCAGTTACAACTCTCTCGCGACTATATTATTTCAATCCTGGCTGTCATCGGAACGACCATCACACCCTGGGCGATTTTTTACTTACAGGCTTCGGTCGCAGATAAAGGCGTCTCGATGGAAAGCTACGGCCATACAAAAATTGATGTGACATTCGGATCCGCATGGGGGAATGTGATCTCTGCCTGTATCATTATCGTCTCTGCCGCTACCCTGTTCAAAGTGGGTGT
>CAYSVX010000090.1:0-3382 GCA_964434665.1 uncultured Anaerolineaceae bacterium | reverse complement strand
ACCAGGGCAGGAACACCATCATCAACATTGCTTCTGACATTTACTTTGTAATGCTTATGGGGATGGGTATGCTGTATGCTGATCGTGTCGGTAATTAAAAACCAGGTGGCAGCAGCCATCAGGATCAACCCCACCCAAAAAGTAGCGGCTGGCAGTGACCGGAAGATCAGGAAGGAAAAGATTACCCCCAGAAATGGCGCAATAGCATAGTAAGCGCTTGTTTTTGCGGCGCCAAGCTGGTTCTGCGCTTTGACGTAGTAATTGATGCTTAAGCCGTAAGCTACGAAACCAAGCAGCATCGTTAGCAAAATGAAACCAGCCTGTGGAAAAGCTTCTTGTGCAAGCAGAGCCAAAATCAGAGAACCAAACCCTGAACCAATACCCTTGACGATGACAATATCTGAACTGGTTCGGTTTGAAAGCTTGCGGGTGAAGTTATTTTCAAGCCCCCAGGCAGTACTTGCTGCCAAAATCAAGAGCGAGCCGCTTGAAAATCGAAAAGCGGAAAAACTCTCCAGCGAAAGGAGCACGCTTGCCAGCGTCACCAATACGATCCCTATCCAAAGTTTACGGGAAATCGCTTCCTTGAATAGAAACAGAGCGATCAACGAAGTAGCAACTATTTCGAAATTATTCAGTAAGGAGGCATTTGCCGCCAGGGTGCTGCGCAGACCAAACATCAACAGCGCGGGCGCAAGAATATCCAGCAGGACCATCCCCAATATGTAGGGCTTCTCGCCTTTCGCAATGGGAGCGATGACCCTTTCTGTTTTCGCTGTGCCAAAATACCACAGCCCAAGCATCCCCAAGCCCGCCCCAAGATAAACAAATGCCGCCATGAACATCGGCTCCACGGATCTTAAGAGCAGCCGTGAAAACGGCATGTTCAGGGCATACAAAGCAGCCGCAAGGAAGGCAAACACGGTTGGCTCGCGCAATCTGTTGGAATTCTTCCTGCCAAGTCTACTCATAAGTTCCCATTATAATCAAAAGCCGGCTAAGGTTAGCCGGCTTTTGATTCTTCTTGCCAAAGTTATTTGCGGTTTTTAAACCAGCGATAGATCAACAAAACTAGCACTGCGCCGCCAGTTGAAACCAGAAGCGTGGTCAGGTTGAATCCTGACACCAGGCTCTGACCCAGGACAATACTGGTGATCCAGCCCGCCAGCACGCTGCCTGCGATACCGATGAGAATGTCGATGTACCATTTGTTGTTCGTTTTCATCAGCCATGAGGCGGCCATACCAGCCACTAAACCTACTAAAATTGATGTGAATAAACCCATTTTTACTCCGTTTCTTTTTCCGATAATTGAGTAGTTATGACTATGCCTGCGGGAACTGAGCTTCGATCAGTTTACGCAGAGCATTCGTCGCGTTTTTGACCCGCAACATGTCGCGCGGATTGCCGCTGGTGATGAAGCGTCCAAGAATACCGCCGCCTGTCATCGTGTCCAGGTGGTATTCCACCTTCGCCTCATCGGCTGCCATTCCAAAGAATCCACCGCTTGAGCGCAGGCTGAAGGAGTGGCTGTCTTTGTCGCCGTCCATCTCAGTCAGGATAACCAATTCCTTTTCGGGCACGAGTTTTGTCACTGTCGCGGTGCCGATCTTGCCATCATTTTCCCAATTGATGACTGCCCCTTCATGTAAAGGCACAACATTCGAAACACTATCCATATAAGGGAACCACTTTGGCCACTGGCTGGCATCAGTCAGCACAGCCCAGGCGTTCGCTGCCGGGGTATCAATTTCTACTTCTCGTTCGAATTTTGACATAATCAATTACTCCTTTTTGAACTTGCACTTTTGTGTTAATTCTATCACCCATCAGAAATGGATGGTTTTTACCTTAAAATGCCACTTTGCATTTTTTAAGGTTCCTGGGCGGGCAGGCTCAGAAAACGTGAAACATCAATCATTGTGTTACTGCCGCTGGTCATTACCTGGGGCAGGATCCCATCCCACTTTGTCAGGAAAAGGTATTGAAGGTATTCTGGCGTCAGAGCGCCGGTCTGGTTGAGCGCCTTTTGCGCGTCTGCCTGGCCTTTTGCCTGCGCGATGACCGTCTGGGCGTCAATCTCAGCCTGAGCCAGCTTCTGCTTGGAAGTTTCCACCTGCTGCTGGGCTACCTGCTTGGATTCAATGGCTTGCTGGTACTCCGCAGAAAAGTCAACATTGACAATGTTGAAGTTTTCAACCACGACAAAGTAGGGTTCCAATTGGGCAGTCAGCTTTTCTTCAGCCAAAAGCCGGACTTCATCGCGCTTGGTGATCAGCTCTTCAGCAGTGAAAAGAGCGGTTACAGCCTTAAAGGTGTTTTGGATAGCCGGGGCAACAATGATATTGGCGTAATCCGCGCCGACTTTCTCATAAACTTCCTTGGCGCGGGTGCCATCCAGGTGATAGTTAACTGCAATAATTGAAGTCACCACCTGCAGGTTTTCGGAGACGGCTGTCGCCTGAGCCTCATCTTTTTGCGTCCGAACGTTCATCAACACCACGCGTTCCACAAATGGGAGTTTGATGTTAATGCCTGGGTTAGCTACTCGATTGACCGCGCTGAAGCGCAGAACCACGCCGATATTGCCTGCTGGAACTTCATAAAATAGCGACGTTGTCAGGATGATTACCGCCATGGCAATCAGAATAATTGGGACTACCCGCTTGTTTAACTTGATGTTCTTAGCGGGACTTGAATTTGTTGTTGAAAACTTTCCATCGAACATAGTGTCACCTCTCTCAGGATAATTATTGCAGATATTTATAAGAGTTGCGATAGATTATCTAAGGTGTCCGAAGAAAGTATTTTAGAAACCAGCAATAACGTCAAAACTTACCATTTCCTACCCTTTACTTGATACAATTTCGGGCATGCAAAAAATCATTGATACATCTGATATTATCGAGGAAGATCCATCATCCCAACCCGACTTAATCCCAGACGCACCCAATCAGTTCAACAGCCGGTACGTCGGTGCAATTGCCGCTGCACACAGCTTGCATGATATGTATTCTGGTTTCCTTCCGCCCCTGCTGCCTATTTTGATTGAAAAATTTGGTCTTAGCAACCTGGGTGGAGGCTCTCTGACCCTGTTTTACAGCTTGCCCTCCCTTTTCCAACCGCTAATTGGCTCCTTGGCAGACCGACGCAATCTGAGGATACTGGTCATCCTGGCACCATTCATCACTGGCACCATGATGAGTCTACTTGGGTTGGTCACAACACCTGTGGTGATGATGGCAATGTTGATTTTGGCTGGCTTGAGTTCGGCCTCACTGCATGCGATTGGTCCGGCATTAAACAGTAAATACGCTGGACAAAAACTCGGAAGAAGTATGAGCTTTTGGGTCAATGCCGGCACTTTGGGTTACGCGCTGGG
>CAYSVX010000089.1:0-3415 GCA_964434665.1 uncultured Anaerolineaceae bacterium | reverse complement strand
CCGGATTATGGCTCGCATTCCTGCTAAAACCCTTGACAATCAAGACGGTATCTACTTCTGAGTTTGACTGCCAATTCAACTATTCGGCTTGACTTTCAAGACGGTATCTACCAAAACCGTCAATGGCGAATTGAGGGCACCAAAACGTTCGTCCATCACATCGTTCACGATGCCCTCAATTTCGCCCTACAATAACTCGTCATTGAATAATGACTTGTCGTAAACCACAGAAGCACAATGGTAGAATCAAACAAGTAGAATTCGAGGGTTGAGAAAATGAAAACTGCCATTTGGTGGATCAGGCGCGACCTGCGCTTGAGTGATAATCAGGCATTGACAGAAGCGCTTCGGCAGGCTGACGTAGTCGTCCCGGTTTTTATCCTGGATCCAAATTTAATCTCCTCGGAGTTCGTGGGGCAAGCACGGATGGCTTTCCTGTTGGAAGGTTTGCGGAAACTAGAGGCAGACCTAACACAGCGTGGGAGTAAGCTCATTCTGCGGAAGGGCGATCCACTTGAAGTCCTCACAAGCCTGGTGCGTGAAACGGACGCGGAAGGTATTTTTGCCGAAGAAGACTACTCCCCTTGTGCCCGTCAACGTGATGAAAAGGTCGCAAATACTCTGCCTTTGAAGCTCGTTCAGGGTGTTACGGTTTTCTCACCGGAAATGCTCCTCAAAGCGGACGGCACCCCCTACACAGTTTTCACCCCTTTTAGCCGCACATGGCGCAATCTGCCGGCAAGCGGCAGCCCGCTGCCTGCCCCGGAGCACCTCAGTTCCCTGCCTACCCTTGACAGCCTGGCAATTCCCGAGCATCCATCCCACCCTGCTGACAGTTCATTTAAGGCAGGCGAGCAGGAGGCGGAACGCAGGCTTTTTGCCTTCACCGACTCCGCCATTGCAGGTTACTCCGAGATGCGCAACCGCATGGACCTGGAAGGAACTTCGCAACTTTCGCCTTACCTGCGGCTGGGCATGCTCTCAGCACGCCAGGCGGTTTGGGCTGCCCGGGAAGCTTCCCAATCAGCAAGCACCACAACCGCCCAAAAAGGCGCAGAAACCTGGCTCAACGAGCTCATATGGCGGGAGTTTTATGCCGCCATCCTCTATCACTTCCCATTTGTGCGCCAACAAGCATTTCGCTCTGAACTGCGGAATATCCCGTGGCGCGACGACCCGGCTGGTCTAGTTGCCTGGAAGGCCGGGCTTACCGGCTACCCGGTGGTGGATGCCGCCATGCGCCAGTTGAACGCCACCGGCTGGATGCACAACCGCGCCCGCATGATCGCTGCGTCCTTCCTGGCCAAGGACTTGCTGATCAACTGGCAGGAGGGCGAGCGCTACTTCATGCAGCAGTTACTGGATGGCGACCCAGCTTCCAACAACGGCGGCTGGCAGTGGACCGCCGGCACGGGCACGGATGCGGCGCCTTATTTCAGGGTTTTCAACCCCATTTTGCAGGGGTTCAAGTTTGACCCCCTGGGCGATTATGTGCGCCGCTGGGTTCCAGAGCTGAGTCTCGTGCCCACCAAGCACATCCATACACCCTGGGAAATGCCGTTAGAGGTGCAAAAACAGGCGCAGTGCCTGATTGACAGCGATTATCCAGCCCCGATCGTGGATCACAGTTTGGCCAGGCAGCGCGTTTTGCTCGCCTACCGAAGTGGTTCCCAGCAAGGTGGCTGATCTCTCTTCATTTTTTCATTAAAGAAACTGACAGGTGGATAAATGACATTTCCTACAGTAAACGGATCAAACCTGCAAAGAGCGAAACTAACCCTCCCCCAGGATTTTGCGGGCAAGGTCAACTTGCTCTTCATCGCCTTCCAGCAGTGGCAACAAGACGAAGTGAACACCTGGATCCCGCTGGCTGAGTCCCTTGAAGCCCAATTCCCGGGTCTGTTTTACTACGAACTGCCCACCATTCGCGCCTTGAATGCTTTCTCAAAGTTTTTCATCAACGAGGGCATGCGGGCAGGCATCCCAAACCCAAAATCGCGCGAACGCACGATTACGCTCTACCTCGAAAAAGATGATTTCCGGACTGCCTTAAACATGCAGGATGAGGAGCACATTTTTGCGTTGCTGATCGACCACCAGGGCAACGAATTGTGGCGCGCGCGGGGTTCCTATAGCCAAAGCAGTGAAGCAACGCTGCTCGACACACTCACCCGACTTAAGCAGCAGTCTGCCCTTTAAGCATCAAAAACACTTTTTGAGCCAATCTGGCAATGGTCCAGCTGCCATCTGCGGATAAACATACATTTTTTTCAAAGTCAATGCTTAAAATGAATTGCCTTACTTTGAGCTGTAATTTTCTTTAGTAAATGGACTGTTAATAATTGTCAGATTATGTCAATTATTTGGAGTCTTGGTCACCCTGCCTTATACTTCAATTATGGGAAAAGACTTTCTCCGGATTGATGACCGCCTGATCCATGGCCAAATTGTTATGGCGTGGTGCAAGACCCTGGGGATCAAGGAAATTGTAGGCATCGACGACAAGTTGGTAACCAACAAGACCCTCCAATCTATCATGTTGATGGGAATACCGGCGCAATACAAAAAAGCAATTGTGTCTTCTGAAGACGCGCGCAAATTCCTGGCGGAGAAAGCTGACCACAACCGCCTCTTCGTCACCCGGTGGCCTCAGGATCTGCTCAAGTTCTCTGAAGAACTTCTCGCACTTGACACAGTTTATATCGGCAATGCTGCCAAAACCCCGACCTCAAAATACAGTTTTTCCCGCGAAGGCGGCAGTGTCTTTTACGCCAGCGACGAAGATATCCAGCTTTTTAATGAACTTTCCGCGCAAGGCGTCAAACTGATCGTGCAGACGGTTCCCAACGCCCCAGCCAAAACTTGGATAGAGGCTAAGAACACATTGCGATCTATTTAGCAGTACAAGGAGAGGTGGCTTCACTTCTCCTTTTTTTATCCAAATTCATTTCATTTCTCAAGGAGGTATTCGTATGTCAGTTTTGCAAATGGTCCTGATTGCGCTGTTTATTTACCTCGGCGCAATTGGATCCATCGTGGGGAACACGATCGGTTGGTACTGTCTGGGTCGACCGCTCGTTGCATCCTTCATAGTGGGTCTTATCATGGGTGACGTGCAAACCGCGCTGCTTGTTGGGGTTCCCCTTCAAATCGCGTATTTAGCAAATGTCACTCCCGGTGGCGCTGTTGCTTGGGATCTTTCCTACGCCACCTATATCGGCACGGCGACAGCCCTCGCGCTTAAGGGCACCGTCGCCTCAACCCCTGCCCTGATCGGTCTCGCCTTCACAGGCGCCGGCTTGGGCGGCGTAGTCGGTGGCACCATGTGGGGTATCCACTACTCCCTGGATGTCTTCCTTAATCGCTGGGCAGAACGCCTCGCTGAGCAGGGAGAGACCCGCAAGATGTGGATGCC
>CAYSVX010000088.1:0-3418 GCA_964434665.1 uncultured Anaerolineaceae bacterium | reverse complement strand
AGTTCCCAGATGTTGGTGATGGGGCAGGTGTCGTTCAGTTCGTCGTTATAAGCGAAGATACTGGTGCCGAAACGGCTCATCAGCAAGGGCTGGGTGTATTGTTCTGGTGTATAGGCGGCAGTGGAATCGGGCACGAAGCGCCAGACGTACTGCTTGGGCATCACTTGCCCAATCAGGTCAGCGCCACCGCTGCTGAACCACACATCTCCAGTGAAGGCACCGGCTTTTTGCTCTTCAAGTGTCTTCATGAGGACGTCATCGCCGCCCAGATCATAGGCTAAAACTTTAATCTCGGGATAGAGTTCCATAAAGGCTTCAGCAGCTTTTTCGGTTTTGGATGAGTTGGCGTAGACCAACACGGTCCCTTCTGCCTTGGCTGCTGCCTCAATCGCCGCCCAATCCTGGGTGCCGGTTTCGTACTCGCCCAGTTGGTTGGCTTTCAGCCATTCCTGTTGAGGGGTGAGGACTTCTGGTTGAGCAACAGGTTCAGTTGCGGCAGGCGCTTCGGCTTTGGGTCCACAAGCGACGAGCATTGTGATCACGAGGATCATGGCTGCTATTCTAAAAATTGCTTTCATTTCTTTCTCCTTCTATAGTAGGTTCTAAGTTGATAAAACATCGGCTATCCAGTGCTCAGTTTTCTTCTATCTAATGACCTCCTTGGCAGGTAAAGGAAAGAGTCCATTGAATCCTCGACAATCTCTACGCGGTGATTAGTGCTTCTGTTTCTTTATCGTAAAGGTTAATCGCATCTTCCTTGAACGACAGCCAGATGGGTTGATCCATCTGGATTTTGCTGACGCCCATTTCTTTAATGGTCAGCTCGGTATCTCCCTTGCGGGCAATGATCGTCGTATCGGCGCCTGAGGGTAAAACGGAATAGGCGGCGAATTCGACCGCTCCATCGGTGGGTTCTTTGTGGACGATGATATCTTCAGGACGTAAACCCACCACGACGTCACCCGTTTTGTCATAGGTTTTCACGGGAATGTTGAATTTACCGATGTCCACCAGGTTCTGACCTGCCACCCATCCTGGCATCAGATTCACCTTCGGGTTGCCGATAAAGTCAGCAACAAAAAGATTGGCTGGATAGTGATAGACCATATCGGGAGTGTCCATTTGTTGGATGACACCCAACTTCATGACTGCAATCTTGGTGGACATCGTCATGGCTTCGATCTGGTCGTGGGTCACATAAACAGTAGTAGCACCGGAGATGTGGTGCAACCGCTTCAGTTCAGTACGCATGTCCATTCTCAGGCGGGCATCCAGGTTTGAGAGTGGTTCGTCCATTAGGAAGACTTTCGGCCGGTAAGCCAGCATGCGCGCCAGGGCGATGCGCTGCTGCTGACCACCACTCATCTCGCGGGGGTAGCGGTCTTCGTAGCCCGACATCTGAACTTCTTTGAGGGATTCTTTGACACGGGTGTCCATGTCTTCCTTCGCCATTTTCTGTATTTCAAGCGCGAAAGTGATATTTTTATACACGTTCATGTGCGGCCATAAAGCATAATTCTGGAAGACTAGCCCGAGGTCGCGCTGACCAGCGGGCAGGGATATTCCCTTTGAACGGGAATATACGAGCTTATCGCCAATGATGATCTCTCCGTCGTCCGGGTCTTCCAAGCCGGAGATACAGCGCAGCAAGGTGGTTTTACCGCAGCCGGAAGGTCCCAAAAGGGTTAAGAATGATCCGGGGTCGATCGTCACGCTCACATTATTAACCGCGACTACATCTCCAAATTTTTTAGTTAAGTTCTTGATAATGATAGGTGTATCCATGTTCTCCTCGTTTATAATCCTAAGCCCTTTTTCAGGCTTCCGCCGCGGAACCGGCCGATAATAAAGTTACCGAACAGAACAAGCACGATCAGAATGATGATGACCGCGTTTGCTTGCTGTTCATTTCCATTTTCGATGTACCGCATGGTCTGGCTGGACAAAACTGCGGTGGTGGGGGTGACCAACAAGATGATCAGAGAAAGTTCTCTCATTGTCGTGATGAAGGTCATCAGGAACCCGGATACAAAGCCAGTGCTGGTCAACGGGAAGATAATCCGCTTAAACCTTCTCCATGGACCCGCGCCCGCGATGGCAGCCGCTTCTTCCAATTCCTTCCCCACCTGCAGCATGGCTGACACTCCGCTGCGGGCGGAATAGGGAATATGCTTGGCAACTGAAACCACTACCAGCAAGGCAAACGTGCCGTAGAGGGGAGGGATCAGACCAACCGATTTTGTAAACATCGAAATGTAAACCGCGCCAAAAGCAATGCCTGGAATTACGTAGGGGATAAAAGCTATCTGCTCGACAAACTTCGAGAGCTTGGTACCACGACCTTTGACAATTGCGTAGCCAAGAATAATCCCTAACAAGGCCGTGAAGATTGCGGTGAAAAAGGCGAGCCGCAGCGAATTCCAGGCTGCCAGGTAAATTTTCTTATTCAGCAAAACACCTGGCTCACCACTGTTGATATTGATGATGCCTTTGCCTATCCAATGTTGGAGCGTCAAGTTGCTGAGGCTATAGTCGCCCGTTCTGAGCATGAAGGTGCTGTAGATCAAGAGGGAAAGAGGCAGCACCGCGATAAAAAATTGGAAGATGACCACTAGTGTGGTGAGAAGTCCTTTGAAGTTACGAAGTTTCTGCTTTTGCGCCATAAAACCGCGCCCGCCGATCGTTTCGTAACTCTTCCTGGTACCTATCAGTTTTTGATTGAGCATGATGGTCGTCATGGCGAACAAGATCAGCACGATCGCCAGCACAAAACCGTCTCCGTAGTTTCCGATACCTGTGTTGGATCTGAGCATGGTGGAGAGCGTGTAGTACTGCACAGGCACACCCAAGACGTTTGGTCCGCCAAAGGTTCCCATGGTCTTGGAAAAGGTCATGATGAAACCGGAGGCAATTGCAGGAATGACAAGGGGAAAAGTGATTTTCTTCATAATGCGCCAACGACCCGCGCCCGCAAGCTCACCGGCTTCCTCCAGCGAGGAGTCAATCGAGAGAAGTGCCGCTGAAACAAACAGGAAGAAAAAGGTGTAATAATGCAGGGCACTACTGACGATGATCGGGAACGGACCATAAGCCAGCCAATCTGGCGTTGGGCTGCGTGTTATGAACTCCAGCAATCCAGGAGTCCCTCCGGAGGTTTGGTTCTTAAAGAGCACTATCCACGCCTGGGCGATGGTCCAAGATGGCATAATGTAGGGAACCGTTGCCAGGGTGTTGATAATGCCTTTTCCAGGAACATCAGTTCTCACCACCAACCACGCCATCAAGCCACCAATCACCAGGGCAAGCCCTGTGGCACCAAAGGAGATTGTCAGCGAATGCGTGAGCGGCTGATACGTCATGATCTGGCTGATTTTGCCGGTCAGCATCCTGATCCAGTGATAAAGAGTCAGATCTCCAA
>CAYSVX010000087.1:0-3465 GCA_964434665.1 uncultured Anaerolineaceae bacterium | reverse complement strand
GGTATAATTCGCCTCAGCAAATCAAAAGGAAAGCCCATGAGCATTAGCAAAATCACACCCGAACTTTTCCACAAGCTGGTCGGTTTGGCAGCGCTTGAACTCATCTCCATGGAAGGCGCGTACCTGCTGACCGAAATGAACCATCAGCTCAGCTCCGTCAACGCCCTGCTTCAGGTGCCGCTCGAAGAGGACATCCAGCCTACTCTGCACGGTATTGAGTGCCAGGGGGCAGGTCCGCGCGCGGACGCCTGGCAGCCATTCCCGACACCCAGCGAGATTGTGGCTGGCGCGCCGGAAACTGAAGACGGCATGTTTGCCGTTCCGGACGTGAAAGGAGCGAAATGAGCCTGAACCAGCTTTCCGCTTCCGAAGTTTCCGCCCGCGTACACGCCGGCGACCTCAGCGCGCGCGAGGTGCTGGAAGCCTCTCTCGCGCAGATCCACGCTGTGGATGGCGTGCGCGGCAGCCTTGACCAAAAACCGCTTGATCCTGCTGAAGAGCAAAAGGTGCATGCCTTCATCCGCCTCACCGAGGACCTCGCCCGCCAGCAAGCGGACGAAGTCGACCGTAAGATCGCCGCGAGTGAAGACCCAGGCGCCCTGGCTGGCGTACCCGTCTCGATCAAGGACATCTTCACCCTGCAGGGCGTTGAAACCACGGCTGCTTCGCGCATCTTGTGGAACTTCAAACCGCCCTACACCGCTACCCCCGTGCGGAAGTTGATCGACGCAGGCGCACTCATCCTTGGCAAAGCCAACCTGGATGAGTTCACTTTCGGATCTTCCAGCGAATCCAGCGCCTTTAAGCCTGCTCCAAATAACCCCTGGGACCCTTCCCGCGTACCCGGCGGCTCGTCAGGTGGTTCCACCGCCAGCGTCGCCGCTGAAGAGGTGGCGCTTTCACTTGGCACAGACACCGGCGGTTCCATCCGTCAGCCTGCTGCCTACTGCGGCGTGGTCGGGCTCAAGCCGACCTACGGGCGCGTTTCGCGCTACGGTCTGATGGCGTTCTCGTCCTCACTGGACTGCCCGGGTCCAATCGCCCGAAACGTGAGCGATGCTGCTCTGATGCTTCAAGTCATAGCGGGAAACGATCCAAAAGACAGCACCTCATCGGTCGTGCCGCCGTCCAACTATCTTGGATCCTTGAAGGAAGGCGTTAAAGGCTTGCGGATTGGGCTTTCGCCCGACTATACGCATCTGTTCTACCCGGATTTTGAAACTGGCGAGCTTGCCATGGAATCGATCCAAAAAGAGATCAGCGATGCTGTGCAGCATGCTGCCTCAGTTTTGGCAGGGCTCGGCGCGGAAATCGTCGAAAACGTGCCCCTGCCCAACGCGAAATATGGCATCCCAACCTACTTTGTGGTTTCGCGGGTGGAGGCTGCCTCCAACCTGCACCGCTTTGATGGCGTCAAGTATGGCTACCGCACCCCGGTTGAGGTGGAAGACCTGCAGGACCTTATCCGCCGCACCCGCGCTGAGGGCTTTGGCTCTGAGGTCAAGCTGCGCATCCTTATGGGCATGTACCTCTCCTCGGAAGGCTATGCCGCCAATTATTACCAACGAGCTCTCAAAGTGCGCGCCATGATCCGCCGGGACTTTGACCGCGCCTTCGACCCCCACGGCGAGTATCTCCTGGACGTGATCCTCACCCCCACCACCGCCACCACCTCTTTCAAACGCAACGACGTCTTTGGCAACACCGTGCGCATGCAGTATTCGGATCAGATGACCGTTTCTGCCAACCACGCCGGTCTGCCGGCTGTGAGCATTCCTGGCGGCCTGGATGCCGACAATCTGCCCATCGGGATCCAGTTCATCGGTCCAGACTTCCGCGAGGACCTGATCCTGCGGGCGGGCTATGCCTTTGAGCAGGCGACCCAGGGTGAAGCCTGGCGCGCGGTGCGCCCGGCAGTCCTGCGCCAGGAGGTGGCAAAATGAAAGATTACGAAGTTGTTATCGGGCTCGAAACCCATATCCAGCTCAACACCCAGACTAAAATTTTCTGCTCCTGCAAAGCGGACTCGTGGGAAGCCGAACCCAATACCAATATCTGCCCGGTCTGCTCCGGTATGCCCGGCGTGCTGCCCGTTTTGAACCGCGAAGCCGTCCATAAGGGCGCGCTTCTGGCAGCCGCAATGCATGCAGAGGTTAACCCGGTCTCGCATTTTGACCGCAAGAACTACTTCTACCCCGATCTGCCCAAGGGCTATCAGATCACCCAGTTCGACGAGCCCATCGGCAAGGGAGGTTACCTTGACCTGCACATGCCCGAGGGCGTCACCCGCCGCGTGCGCATTCACAAGCTGCACCTCGAAGAAGATGCCGGCAAAACCAAGCTCGATCACGGTTTGCGCCTGGTAGACTTCAACCGCTGCGGTGTGCCACTGGTGGAAATGGTTACCGAGCCCGATCTGCGCTCTGGCGAAGAGGCAGCCCAGTATCTCATCCAACTGCGCCAACTTTTGCGCTGGATCGGCATCTCGGAAGCCGACATGGAACGCGGTCACCTGCGCTGCGACGCCAACGTCTCGATCCGCGAACGCGGCAGCCAGGTGTTGAACACCAAAACCGAGATCAAAAACGTCAACTCCATCGATGCCGTGCGCCAGGCGATCATCGAAGAAACTAAACGCCAGATCGAACTGGTGGAGTCTGGTGGAAAGGTCGTCAGCTACACCCTCGATTGGGACGCCGACACCGGTAAGCTGAGCATGATGCGCTCCAAGGAGACCGAGGCGGACTACCGCTACTTCCGCGAGCCCGACCTGCTGCCAGTTGTCCTGACGGAGGAGGAGATCGCGCGCGTCAGGGCTGAGCTGCCGGAACTCCCGCTGGCAAGAAAAGTGCGCTTTGAAAAAGAATACGGGCTTTCGACTTACGATGCCGAGATATTGACCGCGGAACGCGGGCTTTCGGACTATTTTGAAGCCGCGGTTGCCAGCTTTGGTGGCGAGGCGAAAACTATCTCCAACTGGATGATGAACGACCTCTCGCGCCTCATGAACGACCTGGGTAAGATTGCCTCTGAGCTGGTGCTCACTCCTGCCTACCTGGCGCAGATCATCCGCATGGTGGATGAGGGCAAGATCAACGCCGCCACGGGTAAAAGCCTGCTGCGCAAGGTGGAGGAAAGCGGCCGCGCGCCGGCGCAGATCGTGGAAGCCGAAGGCTTGGCGGTGATTGCCGACAGTGACGCCCTGAGAATGCAGATTGAAGCGGTGTTGGCTGGAGCGGTGTCAGAAGTGGAGAGCTTCCGAGCTGGCAAGGAAAGCCTGCTCGGTTGGTTTGTGGGGCAGGTGATGCGCGCCACCGGCGGCAAAGCCGACCCGAAGCGCACGCGCGAGATCTTGCTGGAGCTGCTCAGGCAGTAAAGCCAAAATTTGAAATCTCTAATATTGAAAATACTTTGTCGTAGGTCGGCTTGCGCTCCTGCCCTGGAAGCGCAGCGGAGAGGGTTCAA
>CAYSVX010000086.1:0-3621 GCA_964434665.1 uncultured Anaerolineaceae bacterium | reverse complement strand
ATAAAAGTGTAAACAATCACCCTACACAAATTGTAAACCATCATTGTCTTGACATGAACCCCCTCCCTACAAGCAACGCCTCGTAGGGCTGGGGCCTGCTCCAGCCGCCAGTTCGTAGGCCGGATTCCTCTTCTTGAATCCGGCGACTTTTCCTTACTCTATTTTGCCGGATTGAACCCCGCAATCCGAGCTACGAAAAGATTACGACCCTGGAAGGTAGGGTGCGGTTGGCGTCATAGTGTCTTGCCCTGTCTTAGCATCGAAATAGCCAACCCACCAACCACAGTGGTTACTTTTTTCATTGAGCTTTGGTGAATCGATTTGCTTGTGCTGCGGTGGAAGCAAGCCCCCACCGTAAGAATGATAAGCTTTTTGTAGGTCGGAATGAGGCTGCGAATTGACGGTAGTTTGGTGGTTAACCCGACGCAGACTCACTCCGACACCCACTCTAACGGCGGATTGGGCAAATCAATCCGGCTCGTTCAATGCGACACAAAGCCGGGTTGAACACCGCAACCCGGCCTACGAAAGGATTACGATCCTGGAAGATAGGTGCGGTTGGCATCATAATGTCTCGCCCTGACATAACATCGAAAAAGCCAACACACCGATCGGGTACGAGAATTGTTGGTGGGTAGGCTTTCTTAAGGTTACGGTTGGTGTGGGTTCTATGACGCCAACCCACCCTACCCGCATTCAATAAAAAAAGCCGGCTTCAACCCTGGAGAAAAGAGCCCCAGGGCAGGCTTCGGAAGCCGGCCTACTCTAAATGAAAATTCTACTGAACTGTGACGGTCGTGTAGACTGGCGTCACGTTCCCATCCAGATCCGCCACCAGGAAACCGACCAGGTAGTTCCCGCTCGGCAGGTATTCCTGCTTCCATTGGAAGGGCTTGCTGCCAAAAGTCAACGTATCTCCATCCGTGGTAGAAATCTTGCTGATCTTGCCATTGGCATCCAGATCCATCCACTTGTAGGTGATCGTGAAAGTGTCTCCCTGGTTCGGGGTGATTTCTGAAGCCGCTCCAGCTGTGGTGGAGCCCACGAATCCCATCACCTGGAATAAGTACTCATCCTTGAACAGGAGCTGTGCCTTGCGGGTTTCGCCCGTTTCAGTGAAGGTGTAGGTTCCATCCACGGCATATACCGCTTTTTCAGCCGAAGCCCCATAGGACACCGGGTTCAGCAGCGCGATGCCTGATTCAGTCCCATCCGTAATGGTGAAGACCAAAGGCTCAAAGTCAAAATTGAGCTTGAAGGTTTCCGCGTTTGGCCAGATGGGATAATAAACCCCTGCTTCCATGCCGGTGGAGGGGCTTTCAAGATAATCGGTATCCGCCACAAAAATGCTATTCGAAGCAGAATCAACCAGACCAGTAAAGAGATAGATGTAACCGATGTTTTCGCCAGTAATAGTCGTGCTTAAAGTGATGGAACTACCCGGAGAGACTCGGTTGGCAGAAGCGCTGATGTCAGATACCGTCAAAGATCCCGCACCGGGTATCTGGCTGGCACGGCTGATGTTCACCGCTTCCACGGCATTTGCCGAGAACTCCCGCCCGGCGTAGTGATAGCCCAGGAAATCATCCCAGAGCGATGCCCGGCTGTAGGTGTTGGCAATCACGGAGTAGGATGCCATGCCCGTGGCGTTATTGCTGTAAAGTTGGGAATTGGGGAAGTAAACAGCGATGCCAGTCGACCCGGGTTTGGATGGACCGTGCTTTTCAGCCACCACCACCTTTTGGATGGCGCTACGTACGTTTTCCGCCTGTGCGCGCGTGGCACTGTCGCCAGCATACTTGTAGGTGAGAGCCGCGAAATGACCCAGGTCAATGAATGAGGGCGGCACATTTGTGCCGAAGATGGAAGTGTAGGACTGCGCGTAACTGCGTGCCTGCGCCACCACCCGTTGGTCCAGGCTCTGCATGTGGTAGGAGAATTGGTTGACAGCATCCAACAATATCGGAAGATCTTGAAGATTAACTGCGGTCAGGGTGATATTTTGCCCAAGCTGGTTGGCTAACTGCGCGGCGCTCATGCGGCTGACGAAAAATCCACCCCCACTGGAATTTTGCGCCAGGAATTCTGCGCGCGCCTGGTCATCGACAATCCGTTGATCCTGGGTGATGTAGGACTCAACAATGTTTGTTGCCAGTTCTTCAGTGGTAACATCCGGATTGTAAACCATCAGGCTCAGGAAGGCAGTATACGCCCAACCCAGCCCCGGTTCAGTTTCCTCAGAGGCTACGGCATAGCGCGCGTAAGGTGCCAGCGCGGTATAGACTTCCATCTGGCTCATCAGGCAGGCATCCAAACCAACCAGGTCGAACTTATCAATCCCGGTGGTTTGAATGGTGTAAGCCAGCGCGGCTTCCAGCTCGTTGAGATAGATAATGTCATCTTTCATTGCTGACGTTAAGGGAGCGTTGCTGCTCCTGTCGCGTTGGGCGGGAGAAGGATCGCTCCAGCCGCCCGGCCATCCCATACCGTGGTCAGACATGATCAGGATATATCTGTCGGCTGGGTAGCTTTTGATTGACCAGGTCAGAAAGTCCGCGAGCGTGTTGGCATCGCCCATATTTTTCTCACCAAGGTCCATCAGCAATTCAGACCCGACATTGTTCAGGTCGTCGTCGTAGGTAACAAGGTAGCGGCGGGTTGAGTCCCAGTTGCCATCCCCCGAGTAGCCTCCGCGGAAACGGTCCACCTGGCTGACAATCATGACCTGATCGGTGGAACCGATCATCTCCATTTCATTCAGGTCCATCATGATGTCGCGTTCAAGCGCCTGGTCATCCGCATCCTGGTACATCATCACCAGCCATTTCTGCCCGGAGTTTTCACCGGCGTTGATGGCTGTAGGCCAGGGTGTGCTCGTCGCACGCGGTTGAATTGGTTGGGTTGGCTCTGTGTAAGCGGGCAGGCTCTGCCCGGGATCCTGCTCGGGAAGTGTCATCTCCGGCAGCAGGGATCCTCCCTGGCAACCTCTCAAAACAAAGTAGAGCACTATTACCAGGATAATGATCCCAAATAATCCACCACCACAACTTTTGCGGCTACCGCTGGAGCCCGTCAGACCGCCAAGACCGCCTGTGCTGCCGGTGCCGCCTGAACTGCCTGAGCCACCGAGCCCTCCAAGCAGACCGCCCAGCCCGCCCAGACCGCTGCTTCCACTTGACGAGGAACCGCTTGGGAACCCGCCGGTGGTTTGACCGGACCCACCCGAATAGGTTGGCCTGGTGGGTTTGGCGCTTGGCTTCGCAGCTCCGGTTGGTCTGCGGATTGGTTGCTGCGCTTGTGTGGTCGGACGATTACTGCTTTTTCGCCGGCGACCCGCGTTTACTTCAGGGATTTGATCAGACATAAGTACCTTCCAATCTTTGCTTAACTGTTAGATGAGCTATATTGCGTATTTTAATCCATTAATGAAATGAGGGATATGCTTGAAAAACTCGCCCCTACCTCAGGATTCGATGGATGTCGTTTCCGAAACTGTTGGGTGCGAGTGGTTATGATCCTCTTCGGTTTCCTTCTGATGGGCGTGAAAGTGGGTGTGGTTGTATTCGACCAGGGCAGGAACACCATCATCAACATTGCTTCTGACATTTACTTTGTAATGCT
>CAYSVX010000085.1:0-3903 GCA_964434665.1 uncultured Anaerolineaceae bacterium | reverse complement strand
ATGACCACGTGGTGGATATCCTGCTCGACTCGGCCGCGATGGGCGTGAATATGGTCGAGCGCGAAGGCATATCCTTCAGCCATCCGGCGCGCTTTATCCTGGTTGGCACGATGAACCCCGAAGAAGGCGACTTGCGCCCGCAGCTTCTGGACCGCTTTGCCTTTTCGGTCGAGATCCGCGGCATCCTGGATAAAGCCCAGCGCGTGGAGATCATGCGCCGCAATATCGCTTTTGAAGCAGACCCCGAAGCTTTTCGCGAGGTCTGGCTGCCAAAGGAGTTGGAAATTTCGCAGCAAATTGAGATGGCGCGCGAATTGGTGGACGAGGTCCGCTACACCCAGCGCGACCTGCTGATCATTGCCGACCTGACCTCCGAGATGGAAGTGGACGGGCACCGGTCGGACCTGGTGATCCTCAAAGCCGCCCGCGCCCAGGCCGCTTTTGAAGGGCGCACGCGCATCACGCCACGGGATATTGCCATGGCTGCCGAGCTGGCGCTGCCGCATAGAGTCAAAGCCGGACCTTTCCGCAAGAGCGCTGTGGGGGTGCAGGCGCTTGATGCGAAACTGGCTGATTTGAAAATGCAGACCACGATCGTCGGCGGTGAAGAGGAAGAAAAGCCTGAAACAGCCGAAGAATCTAAAAAAAAAGTGACGGACCCCCGGAACCCGATTCCTTAGACAGCCAAGCAAACGATAATGAGCTCCCCGTGGTCGGGGAGGCACAACAGGCAATTTTCACGGAGATAAACGCCCAGTGGTGGGAGGGTGGCAAGGTGGTCAAACCTGGCGAGACATTTGAGCCGCGCCAGCTCGATACCCCCCTGGACGAAATGGTCCGCAAGCAGGGCGGCAGACGCTCCCAAACCCGATCCAAAACCAAGCGCGGGCGCTACATCCAGGCGCAAGCCGCGCCCGATGACACCTCCGATGTGGCGTTCGACGCCACCATCCGCGCAGCCGCGCCTTTCCAGAACCAGCGTGAAAACTTACGCGCGGAACGCGACGTGGCTTTTGCGGTGCGCTCCTCAGATTTTCAGAAGAAAATACGGGTCAGGAAGACTGCCAATCTGATCTTGTTCTTGGTGGATGGATCCTGGTCGATGGCGGTCTCAGAACGCATGCAGGCTACCAAGGGGGCAATTCTGTCCCTGATAACGGACGCGTATCAACGGCGGGACCGCGTGGGGCTGGTGGTTTTCCAGAAAGACCGCGCCACGCTCGTGCTGGCACCGACCAACTCGGTTTTGCTGGCACAGCGCGCGCTCGAAAACATTCCGGTTGGCGGGAAGACGCCCCTCTCTGCAGGGCTGCAGATGGCGTATGAGGTCATCAAACGTGAAAAGATCCTGCACCCGGATGTGCAGCCGCTGCTGATCGTCCTGACGGATGGGGCGGGAAATGTACCGCTTGTTCCAGGGCGGCTCGTGGCGGAAGAGATCACGGAGCTGGCAGGCATGTTTGCCAACGAGAAGATCCACAGCGTGGTGATCAACATGGAGCAGAAAGTATTCGATAGCGGTCTGGCGCAGGACCTGGCGGACAAAATGGAAGCGGTTTGCTACACGGTGGAAGATCTGAAGGGCGAGACGCTGCTGGAGACCGTCCAACGAGAAATGTTTTCCCCGAGCGGGACTGCATACCGGGAACTGGGCTAAGAACTAACCAAGTAGAAGGGAAAATGGAAAACTACTCAGCCGCGATAATGGTTACATCGGGAAAGAACTGGCGGATGGTGCCGGCAACCCAACCCTGCAGGGTCTGGGTGGAGAGCTCGCACTCCGCGCAGGCACCGCCAAGGCGTACTGTGATCGTATCACCCTCAACGCCAATCAACTCAACCGAACCATGGTGAAACTGCTCGATGTAAGCGCTGATTTGCTCGATCAAGGCACGAATATGTTCTTCGCGTGAATAATTGGGGGCAACGTGTTCAGTCATGGTGAGCTCCTTAAGGCTGATGGGTTCATTTTATCATGCCTCACCAAATAACTTGTTCATCAAAAATACCATGCTAGGGCGAGATTGAAAGCGTTGATTGCCTTAATTTTGAGTTACGATTTTATGCTTTCAATCCGCCAACACAACCGCAATCACTCAAGAAAAAATGCCACCCGCAACTCAATTAACGGGGGATTGAGGGCACGATGCGTTCGCCCATATAACCGTTTATAGTGCCCTCAATTTCGCCCTACTGGCACTTCGTCTTGCCATACTGAACGATCCATTCAACCTAAAGAGGGATTCTGTTTTTGTTGCTCTGATCAAGGCGAACAATCTTATCGCCTGCTACAAAAACTGGACATCAGTCGAACAGTCGGCCTTGCAGCAGGTGCTCGCAAAAACTCCTGCGGTGATGTGGGCTGAGCCCATGCATTTCTATCGCCCTTACGTGTTCCTCAGTGCCATAGCCCTTGTTTTGACCGAAGCTATAGCGGTCGTCTTCTTCCAGCGAAAGCATCAGCGCGTCGCGCGCGGTCTTCGCCAGCACTGATGCGCAGGCGATTGAAAGCGAGCGTTGATCGCCCTTGACCAACGAGGTTTGGGGCAGCCTGACCGCCGGCAGTTTGAAGTAGTCCAAGAGCAAGTGCCCGGGTTTGATTTTCAGTCCCTCAATGGCACGCTCAAAGACCAGCCTGCCGGCTTTGCCCATGCCGAGCGCGTCAATCTCCGCCGCTTCCACCCAGGCTACCGCCCAATCCACCGCTATCATCCTGATCTCTTCAGCTCCGAGTTCCCGCTGGATGGCGCTCATCTGCTTCGAGTCGCGCACACCGAGCAAGCTCTCCGCGAGACCTTCCCGGTCAAGGGGGAGGATGACCGCGGCGGCGCAGAGCGGCCCTGCCAGCGCGCCGCGCCCGGCTTCATCGAGTCCGGCGATTAGCACGCAGCCGTTTTCAGCAATTTGTTTTTCGTAAGTGAGGGTTGGGAAAGGCGGGATCAGGCTGGGGTCAAACTTTGGGGGCATCGTATAAGCCCTTTTTCTTGTTGCGCCGGATGGTAAGGAGGTCTTCTGCCATTTGCAGGCTATCCCGAAGCAGGCGCATGCGCGAGCCAGGCTGGTAATGCCAGGTTATGGGGACTTCCGTAATCCCGAAGCCCAACTGGCGCGCGATGGTGAGGATTTCAACGTCAAAACTCCAGCCTTCAAGCCTTTGGAGCGGGAAGATCGCCTGGGCTGCTTCGGCGCTGAAACACTTAAAACCGCATTGTGTGTCCTGCAGACCAGGCAGGACGAGCAGGCGCACCAGGAAATTATAAGCACGCCCAATGAGATGGCGGTAGAAGGGTTCCCCAATGCGTTTTGAACCTTCAGCTTCTCGCGAGGCGATTGCCACAGGCGCGAGGGGTGAGCCATTGGGCAGGAACTTCCCGATCTCCTCAACTGGCATGGAAAAATCCGCGTCTGCCATAAAGCGATAGGTACCCTGGGCGGCAAGCATGCCGGTGCGGATGGCGTTACCTTTGCCGGGCTGCGCAAGGCTGATCAGGCGAAGCTGGGGCATGGTTTTCATCCACTCCCGCGCGATCTCCGCTGTGGCGTCGCTGCTGTTATTCTCAACGACGATCACCTCGGATTCGAAGGGCAAGGAGGAAATGTAGCGTTTTACCGCCTCCAGGGAGGCAGGCAGACGATCGGCTTCGTTGTGGGCGGGGATAATGAGGGAGAAAAAAGGCGTACTCACGGGTTGGTCGCTTTGCAGAGCCTGAAGAAAAAGGTCGGGGTGGGCGGACTCGAACCGTCGACCTCTGCGTCCCAAACGCAGCGCGCTAGCCGACTGCGCTACACCCCGGCGAGGTTGAAGTATATCCTGATATGTCGATTTGCGTCAAGTTCAGTTCCTTGTGATGTAGTGGCAACATGATAATGTCCTAAAGTAGCAATTTAGAAATGTCCTAAAAG
>CAYSVX010000084.1:0-4082 GCA_964434665.1 uncultured Anaerolineaceae bacterium | reverse complement strand
CTTTCGCCTGCCGAGTCAGTGACCGTCTTTTCTGCCGCATTGACCGAAACAACCTCTTTGTTCAGCTTGATTTCCCCGCCGCCATCCAGAACTTTGTTTTTCAGCAGGTCCACCACCGCGGCAGTGCCGCTTTTTGGATAGAAATAATCGAGGTAAACGTGAAAATAACCCAACGCGAAATAGGTGGGGGTTTTCCTGAAGAAATGCTGGAGGATGATGTCGGTCAAGGATTGATTTTTGGTCAATCGATCCATGAAAACTTCCATGGGCATGTTGAACTTGTTAAACTGCCTGAGGGCGTTGAGGAATTTGAAGGTCCAGGGGAGCAATTTTTTGATGAGGAATTTTTTATCCGCCATCAGGTCGGAAGTGAAGTTGGGGTTGTCAAACTCGTATAAAACCTTGGTGTATTCCGATAGTTGATAGATGATCGGGATGATCTTTTCAATATCCTCGACGCTCTCAGGATAGAGAGTCATCAGCATCTTCTGATATTCTTCCAAAGAATCTATCGAATTGAATCGGACGATTTGGTCTTCAACGCCTACGGAAATTTTGTTTTCCAGGAACTCCCAATCAACCTCCAGTTCTTTTAGAACCGGTTTCATGATTCCGGAATTGACAAAAGCACGTGGACCCGAATCAAAGTGAAACCCGCCGGATTGGAATGTCTGGAGTAATCCACCACACTTATCATTCTTGTCCAGGATTAAAACGTCATAGTTTTCCCTCATCAGATAAGCGGCGGCGGTGAGTCCAGCCATGCCCGCGCCAACAATCACAACTTTTTCTTTTTCTGCTGTCATTTCACTTCACCTAATTCGAGACTTAACGCCCACAGTTCTTCCGCGGCATCCTTATCCAATGCCGGGGGGGATGGTTCTTCTTCTGTTGTGAGATTGAAAAACTTGCCGGAAATATTATCCAGTTTCCTGGAAACACCCAAATAATACAGGGATTCCGCGGCGATGTCAGCAGACTTCGCCGATCTGTCAACAACTATCTTCTTGAAAAACTTGTATATGGGACCGTTGTTTTGTCCGCTGTTCGTCTTGACATTTCCCGGGTGCATCGCGTTCACCGTGACCCCGGTTCCAACAAAGGCCTCATTGAGCTTGATCATGGAAAGTAATTGCGCCAATTTAGCGGCGCCGTAACTTTTCAACCCTGAATACGCGTGTTTTTCCCAGGCGAGATCGTCCAGGTGCAAGCCCCAGGCGGCAAATCGGTGGGCTTCGGAATTGACAAACAGGATTCGTCCACCGTTTTGCTTGATGAGCTTATCTTTGAGGTAATGATTCAAAATAAACGTACTCAGGTAGTTCGTCTGGAAGGTTGCTTCCATGTTATCTGCAGTGATGGTCTTGGTTGTGTTAAAGACGCCGGCGTTGTGGATCAGCACATCGATGTTCCTCTCCAACGTGGCCAATTTCTCCCCAACTGAATGGACCTCGGAAAGCCTTGATAGATCCGCAATCCAATAGCTGCACTTGGCGCCATACTGGCTTGTTATAGCTTCGCAGAATTCGATTGATTTTTGTCCATTTCTATTAATGCTCAGAATTTCAGCGCCGTGAGAAGCGTATTTTTTTGCGGCTGCATAACCAATGCCCGAAGTTGCCCCGGTGATTACGACCAAACGGTCACGAAAATCATCTGTGCAGATTTCCGGGTCTGATTTTAAGTTGCGCATCATAGCACTGATGTTGGACCATTTATATTCTTTGAAATACTTTTCCAAGTCAGCCTCACGTACAGATAAATTTCACTATTTAATATATCATTCAATACTACGAAAAGTAATAGAAACGTGCCTAAAAAAATAGCCAGGTTAAGTCGTCACACCAATATAGGTGTAAAGTTGCCGAAAATTATAATAAACTTCAGGCGCAGTAAAGACTTGTGGCAATTACACATGAGAACCCCCTGTGCTATTTTTTGTGGATAAACACCCCGATCCCTCAAGCCCTCGGCCAGGCTAAAGCAACAGAAACCACAACTGTAATCGCGATGGCGTAATAGTAAAACCAGGGCTTCTTAATTTTGTATACCAAAAAGACGCTTACAGCTGTGATTACAAAAGTGATTGCGATTGCCCAGGCTGGCTTTTGATAGAAAGTCAGGATCGCGGTTGTCGTAAGAAAACCCAATGGACCGACAAGAATCGTAGCTTTGAGGAGGTCAGTAATCTTTGTGCGAAACAGAACCAAATTAACAACCAGGAGTAAAAAGGCATAAACTCTTCGTATGATGAAAACAGGTGCCGATTGAGGATTGGCGGAAAAGAACAGCGAATCCATTGAATTGTTTATCAGTAGAAAGAGTAAATAACATATCCCAAGCGCCAGCAATCCGCCGATTGGAATGACCAGCAAGGGTAGCAAGGTGGAACGAAAACCTTCTTTTTTCATTTCACAAATTCCCTTCCGGCTTGTTGCGAAGCCACCCTCTGAAGATCATCCTGTGATGTTGGCAGAATGGACAATCGCTTAGTTGGTCGGCAGCAAAATCTTCTCATTGATTGTATATCGGCAACGTAAAGATATTGCCGATATCCCCAGATATCCTGTCTGCTAAGCGCCTCACATGCAAGGTGCACGCTCTATTGTGTTATCACTGAGATTAACTATCAGTTGCCATTACCTCGTCAATGTCGTTGTCTGAAAAGCCCAACATTTTTCCAACCTGCTTCACAAACATTTTTTCAGTTATGTGGAAATTCCCATCGCGTTTCGCCAGCGTGGTCATATCCACTAACAAACCGATTGCGTCATCAGGCGAACTGGCAAAGAATGAGTAATCTACAACTAACTTTACATGGTTGTCTATTGCCTTACTTAGGTCTTCTTTTTCGTTTGCCGTTAGATCCGCGTTGCCTATGATCGTATATAGATAGTCACGTTCTTCTGCTTTGACCATTCCATCTACTTTTATTAAATTAATGAGAGTTTGAACCTTTGGCAAATCAGGGCTAATCTGCAGAGTAGCCGAGCGATCAGCGGTAACACTTGGATGAGATGAGAGCTCAGTTTCGAGCGGTATTTCTTCAACAACATCGTCAGAAATGACAATTTCTTTTTCGAAAATTTCAACAGCTTTTTTACCAACTTGTCTGGTCAGGTAGTTCGACCATGCAGCCATTGCAGCAGCGCCAACAACAGGAAGCCATTTACTGATTGCTGATTTAAGTGCCTGTTGAGTAATTTTTCCAGCCAGCACCACGATTAATTTCTGAAAAGCCCGTAAGGAAACACGCTTTACTAATACTTTGCTACCCTGCATAACTAGCAATGTGCCTGCGCTTGATCCCAACGCGGTTAAAAGGACACCCGCTAACAATTCCTTGGTCAGAACTTTGCTTTTACCGTGTGCCATGCCTACATCGTATATCATCGCTAATTGGTTGCGTACGACAGCGGCGATTTCTGGGATAACAGCAATCATGCCCCAAGGACCCGGCACAAGGCTTGCTCCGCCTGAAATCGCAGCATTGGTTACAGAATATGAATTGATAATTGAAGGAACCGATTTTTTATCAGGGATCTTATCAGGGTGTTTGGCAAAATGACCGCTTCTATCAGAGACTACTAAGTCAAACACTCCCATCATTTGATCGGCAAGCTTTTTTTGGAGAGTATGTGCAACCTCCGTGTTCTCACCTTCGGCTTTTACGTCATTTTGCTTTGACATTCGATGAACTCCAATCTAATAGTGTGTAATAAAGACTGTATTTGCTAAACGCCTTGTATGGTTTTTGTGGTTGGGTGGGAATTTTGCTTGGTGAGTGTACCTTTCCCCACTTCCATATTTATTGTACTCCCCATAAAAATACTGTGCAATATTAATTCCCACCTTACAGGAATGGAATGTGGTTTGCATTTGCATCCAGACAACGGTAACTTCTTGTCAATCGGTGGAACTGACAGCTGGACATGCAGCTCTGCTCGGGCACATGGGATTTCTACCAATTCAGATCCCGAAGAGAGCCGAAGCTTTTTCCATATTCTGGATCACTTCCACGCCAAAGGGGCAGCGTTCCTCGCAAGCACCGCAGGCGATACAATCGGACGCGTGCGCGTGCA
>CAYSVX010000083.1:0-4189 GCA_964434665.1 uncultured Anaerolineaceae bacterium | reverse complement strand
CGGCTGCAGACCCTACGCTACCACGTATCACCATCCACTACAACGGCGTGAAACCTGACTTGCTCAAGCATGAAGCCCAGGCAATCGTTTCGGGTTCTCTTGATGCCAATGGCGTTTTTCAGGCAAAAGAACTTTTGTTGAAATGCCCCTCAAAATACGAGTCCGCCCTGCCAAACCAGGCCGGCAACTAATCTCTCCGATAAGGTCATCATGTTTCAATTAGGTCTAATTTCCTTTTCCGCGTCCATGCTGGTGATGCTCATTGCTATCATTCTCACCATCTTGCAACTTTTCAAGCGCCAGACTGTTCTGGAAAAATCAATTATTACCCTGGCAAGCGTCTCTTTCGGTCTGCACACTCTCAGCCTCCTGACCCTGATGGCGATGCAAGTCCTGCAGGATTACACCAACTCGTATGTTGTTTCCGTGGTGAATTCTGTCATGCCAACCATCCTGAAGATGACGGCAGTTTGGGGTGGGCAGGCTGGGTCGCTCTTTTTCTGGGGCTGGACGCTTAACCTGGTGCTCTTCATTTCGCTGCATGTCCGGCGACAGATCCAGGATGGCTGGTCTTTTCTGTTCACCGCTGTGAACCTGCTCTTTTTTGGGGCGCTTTCACTTTTCGCAGAAAATCCCTTCAGCCGGGTTTGGCTCCTGGAATCCCAGAATATCGTTGATGGTGTTTTTTCACCGGCTGCGGGTGCAACCGTTTATGGTGGCATTTCGGGCTTTGGTCTGAACCCACTCCTGCGCCACTGGGGCATGGTCATCCACCCGCCGATCCTCTACCTCGGTTTCGCTCTCTTCCTGGTGCCTTTTGCTGTCGCGGCATCCTACCTGATCAGGGGCGAATCGGGTGAAGGTCTGCTGGGTGAGACGCGTCTTTGGCTGCTTTCTGCGTGGGTTTTGCTAACCGCCGGTATTGTCCTGGGCAGTTGGTGGTCTTATGACGTGCTCGGCTGGGGTGGTTATTGGGCTTGGGATCCGGTGGAAACAGCGTCGCTGATTCCCTGGCTCACCAGCACGGGTTTGCTTCACAGCCTTCTGCTGCAGAAGCAGCGAAAGATCTTCCAGCGTTTCAATTTCGTCTTGATCCTGCTCACCTACATGATGGTTATTTTCAGCATTCTCATTACCCGCGCAGGGTTGCTCAATTCTGTGCACGCCTTTGGGGAGAGCAAGATTTCCCTGCCCCTCACCATTCTCGCTCTAGCTCTTTTTGTGGTCTCTGTGGCGTTGTTGGTCTGGCGGTGGAAGCACCTTCAATCAGGTTGGGAGCTTACTTCACTGGTAACCCGTGACGCGGCATTCCTTTACACCAATGTCATCCTGATATCCCTTACGATTGTTTGTTTCTACGGGTTGGCTTATCCCCTCATCTCTGGCGTTTTTACTGGCACACAGATTGGGCTTGACCGGACTTTTTTTGACAAAGCCGCAACTCCGCTGTTCATTCTCCTGGCAGCCCTGATGGCTGTTTGCCCGATTAGTGTTTGGACGGTAAATTCAGTCAGGCAATTAGGGAAATCAGCTGTCATCCCCCTGATCCTGTCTATCCTTCTGACGGTCACATCCTTTTTCTTCCTGACAAAATCCTGGCTGGCACTGCTGGTGATCTTGGTAGTTAGTTTTGGTCTGCTGCTCATGCTGGCGCTTAGCCTGCGGGATTGCAAAACTCCACGCGAGGCGGGTAAACGTTGGTGGGGTCAGCGCGCGCGCCATGGCGCCTGGTTTGTCCATGCAGGGGTTCTCATGATTGCGCTTGGTATCGTGGGTATGGAAGGGCTTGCAGGAAGTATCCAGGGCACCATGATTCCCGGAGACAAAATGCCTCTCCGGTCCTATGAGGTGGAATTTGTCCAGCTCACCACGGAATATGAAAACCCCGAATACATGACCATCGATGCCGAACTTGTCCTCTGGAAAGACGGTAAAGTCGTCGACACGCTCTATCCTGGCCAGCATCTTTACGAGGACCGCGGTCAATACGTCAGCATCCCCGACAAGCAATCCACCTTACGTGGGGATTTCTACACGCTGCTGTTGGATTACAACAGTATGATGGGCTACGTGACGATTCAGGCTTCCGATAATCCCCTGGTCAACTTTATGTGGATTGGCGCACTTTTGATGGTCCTGGGGGCTATCCTGGCAGCCACCTTGCCCTGGAAGTCATTGAAACTTGACTATGTGGATGAAAAAGAGCAGGAGCTGCCTCGTTCATGACCCTCGCTATCAGGAAGGTATCGAAGTCATTTGGTCAACATCGCGTTCTGGACGCGCTTGACCTGGCGGTGCAGCCTGGCGAGCTGCTCTGCCTGCTTGGACGCAACGGCGCAGGTAAAACCACCCTGCTGAAGATCCTTGCCGGACTGCTTAAGCCCGAAACTGGCTCCATCTGGCTTGACAATCGTGAGGTTGACTATGCCGAATCCCATGCCAGGCATGACATTGGTCTGGTCATGCACCAGCCTTTCCTCTACGAACACCTTACTGGGATTGAAAACCTGCGTTTCTATGCCCGTCTCTACCAGATGTCGGATGACAATGCCGCCCTCGAAGCAGCACTGGCGCAGGTGGGAATGCAGCGCTTCGGCGGTAAACCGGTCAGAGCCTACTCGCGTGGCATGAAACAGCGCCTCACCATCGCCCGCGCGCTGCTGCACTCCCCCCGCATTTTGCTGCTGGACGAGCCCTACACCGGTCTCGACCTGCAGGGCAGCCTGGTTTTCAATCAACTTATGCTTGAGCAGAAACAGCAGGGGCACATCGTTATCATGACTACGCATGATCTCTCCCATGCCCTGCCAATCAGCAGCCGTTTCGCATTCCTTGCAAGGGGTCGTGTGGGTGAGGACCTGCCGAACCGGGATCTTTCGCTCGATTACCTTGAAAAATGGCTTACGGAAAAACTGGCCAAACCCAATTACGAGCAGCAGAAGGTGGCGGCATGAGAGATTGGTTGCACTCGGTCCGCACGCTGGTCTGGAAAGACCTGCTGCAGGAATGGCGCAGCAAAGACATGCTCACAGCCATGTTTGCTTTTGCCATCCTGACTTTATTCATCTTCAACTACGCAATCGAGCTTTCGCCGGTCAACCGCGCCGAGATTGCTTCGGGGATCATCTGGGTTGTGATTGTCTTTGCCGGCACCCTCGGGCTCAACCGCTCCTTCACCGCCGAGCAAGACCAGGGCTGTTTTGACGCGCTGGTGATGGCGGTACCGGATGTGTCCGCGATTTACTTTGGCAAGATGCTTACAAATTTTCTGGTTATGTTATTTGTCAGCATTTTGATCCTGCCAATTTACTCCTTGCTCTATAACCAATCCCTCTTCAACGCAGGTTTCATCCTGGTTTTGGTGCTTGGCGCCTGGTGCTATAGCGCCGCTGGCACGCTCATCGCCGGTATGACTGTGCAGACGCGTATGCGCGACCTGCTCCTGCCGATACTGCTCTTTCCCATCCTGATGCCAGTCAATATGGCGGTCGTCAAAGCCGCGGGCGGCATCCTTGCCGGCACTCCTTTGGTGGATATTCAGGCGTGGTTGGTTTTGCTTGCGTCATACGGTATTATTGTCACTACAGTCTCAATTATGGTGTTTGAATATGTCATCCGTGAATAAAAAACTAAAACTCCTGGGCTTGATTGCCCTTCTGCTGGTACTGGCGGCTTTTGTAATGGTGCTTTTCTATGCCCCCATCGAGATATATATGGGCATCGTCCAGAAAGTGTTTTACTTTCACGTCAGCGCTGCCTGGATTGGGATGCTGGCATTTTTGGTTGCGGCGGTCTGCGGAATCTTTTACCTCTCAAAAAAGCAGCTAAAATACGACTTTATAGCCTTTTCCGCAGTAGAAATCGGGTTGCTCTTCACGGCGATTGCAAACTTCACCGGCATGATCTGGGCAAAGCCCATCTGGAACACCTGGTGGACGTGGGATCCCCGCCTTACCACGATGACGATTATGGCTTTCACCTACATCGGCTACCTGCTTTTGCGGCGAGGGGTGGAAAACCTCGAAAAACGGGCGCGATTTGGCGCGGTCTATGCCATTATCGGCTTCGCCAGCGTCCCTCTCACCTTCTTTTCCTCCCGTCTACTGCGCACCATCCACCCCACCATATTTGGTGCCGACACCGGCGATATGGCCATGACCCCCGCTATGTATCAGACCATGGCTGCCAG
>CAYSVX010000082.1:0-4300 GCA_964434665.1 uncultured Anaerolineaceae bacterium | reverse complement strand
ATGTGCTTTTTTGTAAAGCCCTATCGTCTCACATGTGTTTGAACTCGCTCATCAAAGCCCGATCCAACTTATATGCTTACCACTTCGTAATTGTCCAGCAAGTACGGCTTCATGCCGGCATGCCCGTACATATCATCCAACATTGGCAGCCCCAAAGCGAGGTTCGCCTCAAACACGCCCAAGACCTTTGAACAGGCAAAACAAATTCCTGCAATCAGGCCAGCCTCAAGCGCCTTGCCAAATAGGGGATTGTTTTCTTCTTTTAATACAGAGGGCAGCTTTACTGAGGCTCCCTCAAAAATGATCTTCACCTCAAACCCGGCATTATGCAGATCCAGGGCATTCATCAAAACATGCTGGAAACACATTTTTTCACCTGTCATGGCATAAAAGAGTATCTTTTTCATCAAACCTCTCTTTCTTTTTGATCTCAAAATCTGCTGACGTAGGTCAGGTCATCGTGCTCGAAGAGTATGCGCAGCCTGCCCCGTATATTTTTGCGGGGTTCAACCTGACATCGGAAACCTAGTTTTAATAGGGCTTTGTTTGCCAGCGATCGTGATGTCAGGTTCAACTCCATGCGCTTTGCTCATGGGCAGGGAGAAGAACCTGACCTACGCTTCCGATTTCTGTTTTGTGACGTTTCTTTGGGAGAATCAAGCCCCCCATAGAGAATGACATAATCACTCCATCTTCTGATCACATACCCCGCGGTACCCGCAACTGCGGCAGCGCGCGCTGCTGTTGTGGGAACGTTCCGGAGCTTCATGCTCTCTTTCTATTCGTCGGATTTGTTCCAAAGTTTCCAACAACCGGGCTTCTAGTTCAGGGGTAAAGTCCACCCTGAAATCATTTTCAGGGTAATGCAGCAGACCAAACTCAGGGGGCTGAGCGTAATTGCTTTGAATTAACCGCCCATATGCCGCCAACTGCAGCCGATGGGAGTAGTACGGTACGTCCGGAGTGTGGCCCGTTTTCACTTCCACAGGGATCAGCCCGCCCTGCCTGGTCTTCATGATGTAGTCCGGCTTGCCCACCAGCCCAAGTTGCTGGTCCATCAACGGGCTCGGAACCTTCTGCCAGAGGTCGGTGTCTGCATACATCACTTGCGCCTGGGGCAGCCGGCTCTTCTGGCGCTCGCGCAGGCTGAGCAGCAACAGAGCGATTGCCAGGGCAAAAAGAAGCAGAACCAGCCACCACAGATCGCTCATCGCAAGTTCCAGATCGTCAAAATAATCGCGACAGCCAGCATTGCCAGCGCCAGCCACTTATAGAAAACCGCGAGTTTTACGCCGCGGTTGTGTTCTCTGTGCTCCTGGCTGCCCGCGTCCATGGCTCCCTGGTTTTCGGAAGGCATATTCTGCTGCTGATACCACCACGCACGTTGGCAATAGTTGAAACTTCCCAGTTCCGAAGCGCGCACTTTGCGCATCAGGTTTGTTTGCCCTCCAACAGTCCGGAAAGGCGGTCCAGTTTGCTCTCGAGCTCGTTCTGCCGGAAAGACACGGTAATGTCCGCCCGGGTGCGTTCGATAATGCCGCGTGCCAGGTCGGTGCGGCGGCGCAAACCATCGGTGATGGCATCGGGATAGTCCATCGTCACCAGTTGGGTAAAGACGTCATCCATCAGTGCCAGCAGCCGCTCAACCTCAGCGCTGTAGCCCGGGCGAAGCAGATCAAGGCAGCGCCGGCGCAGCTCGCCGAGGGTTTCGGTGAGCCCGTTCAGGTAGGCGGGCGGCTCCGCGTCCAGCTCCTGTGGAGTGGGCAGAGCTTCGCCTTTAATCATCGCCACCGTCAGGCAGGCTTCGCAGTACTCCTTGATGGCATCCTGGGTGTATCCCGCAAAAAACAGTTCGGGATGCTCGACACGGAGCGTGTTCGTCAGGGCCTGCGTCAGGACGCGCGCCTGGTCGATCTCGGCTTGTGCCTCAGCGTGGTCCTCACGGTGGATCGCCCGGATTGCCAGCGAGGCATGGCGCGTTAGTTCGCGCGCCTGCTTGAGGGCTTCGTCACGCAGGGCGGTTTTTTCGTCAAAGCCACGCCGAATCTGTTCACAAATCAAATCAAGCTGATCGGTCATTTTGTCTCATCTGGTGGGGTCTGACCACCTTTATCGCGGAAAAGCTCATCCGCCAGGGTATGCCCGCGCGGGATGCGGATCTCACCGAAATTCGCCTCGTAGCGAGCCACATTCTCATTGATGGCTCGTTGGAAGAGTTTCATCGTCAACGGCGAGAGGATCAGTCGGGTGTTGAGCTTAAGGCTCGCCAGCCCTGGCATCATCGTGGCAAAGTCGAGGATGAACTCATGCGGCGTATGGGTGATGTAGGCGGTATTGATGTACCGCGGTACAAGATCATCCGGAACCACAAACGGGATTTTTTGGGGTTCTGGCATGGTTAGAACGGGATATCGTCGTCGTCGACGGTATCGCCCGCTTCGGGATTACTTTCGCCACGGGCGGAAAGGAAACGGACGGTATCCGCGGTTATCTCAAATTTACTGCCCCAACTGCCATCTTTCTTTTGAAAAACCTGGGGCGCACCCGTGCTGGCATCCGGGCGCAGCCGGCCTTCCACCAGGACCTTGGAGCCCTTGGTCAGGTATTGGTTGCTGCTTTCAGCCTGCTTTCCCCAAACCGAAACGGTGAACCATGTGGTTTCTTCTTTATCGTTATACTTGCGGCTGGTTGCCACGGAAAAACTGGTGACTGCCTTACCATCTGGGGTGTAGCGCATCTCCGGGTCTCTGCCAAGGTTGCCAATAATGATTATTTTCTGGTACATGGGAATTCCTTTCGTGTGTCGATGTGTGAGCTATGTGTGTAAACTAAGTTTGTTTAATTTTACTTCATTCTGATGAGGTCTCATCAAACACGTCCTGCGTCAAAACAAAAAAATCAATGCAAGCAAGCAATTTGGGCGAATCGATTCTTGTGCCATACCCCCCCGGCAGCGTGTATGGCAGTTCAGCCTTCCAGGTTCTGCTTGGACTTTCCCGTGCCAAGGTCCATAGAGCGTTGGTAGGCAGCCCAAATGGCGCGCGAGATAGCGGTACGGAAGCCGGCTTTTTCGAGGTAATACAGCGCTTCGGCAGAAGTGCCGCCGGGTGAGGTGACGTCGTTGCGCAAAGCGGCGGGGTGTTCGTGGCGGCGGGCGTAGAACTCGGTGCTGCCGCGCAGGGTCTGAAGCACAAGTTGTTCGGCGATGCGGCGCGGAAAGCCCATGTGCACGCCGGCGTCGATCATAGCTTCCATGAACAGGAACACGTAAGCCGGACCGGTGCCCGAAAGCGCGGTAGCCATATCCAGGTAGACCTCATCCTCCACAAAGACTTCCTCACCCATGCTGCGGAATACCTCTGCGGCAGTTTCTTTCTGGGCTTGATCCACCTGGGGGGTGCACGTCCAGACGGTGATGCCCATACCAATGCGGGCGGGGGTGTTGGGCATGGCTCGCACGATGCAATTGGTGCCCAGCTGTTGGCTCAGGGCAGCGGTTGAAATGCCCGCCACAATGGAAATCACGACTGCGGTCTCTTTGAGTGCTGGGCGGATAACACGGGCAGCCTGGTTCAGACGCTGCGGCTTGACCGCCAGGATAATCACATCGGCAGACTGGGCTGCTGCAGAGTTATCCAGGGTGGTACCCACGGAGAGTTCTTGTGCCAGTTCGGTCAGTCTGTCCGCGTTTGGACCAGCCAGAGTGAGCCTTTGAGGGGCAACTCCGGTATTGATGAGGCTGTAAGCAATCGTCCTGCCCATCACGCCCGGGCCAATTATCGCAAATGTACAGTTTTCTATCATGAAGAACTCCTGTGCTGGTTCACTTTATTATAGTCTTGATTACTTGTAGAGCGCGTTCTTGCAATACTGCCAGCATAAGCGTCTGGACCTGATTGTCAGCTTCAGTTGGCCTTTCTCGGCAAAACGAGCCTTGTAGGGTGGGTCATCGTGCTCGAAGAGTATGGCGTCACAGTACCTTACCCTGTCTAAAGATTGATATAGCCAACCCACCAAAAACGGTAATTCCTTAGGTTCAGCGGTAGTGAATCGATTCGCAGGTACTATGGTGGGTAGGCTTCAACTCTGTGTGCTCTTGCATGTGCTTTGTGACGCCAACCCACCCTACTTGCTAAGCTCTTGATCGTGCCTAAATTCGCGAGGCGGAGTGGTGTAAAGCACACCCATCCGCCCTACATATTAATAAAGCAGATTGCCACATCGATTTGCGTCTCACAAGGAACTGAACTGTCAAGGCTAAATAGAAATGTCCTAATGCTGGCTAAATAGAAATGTCCTA
>CAYSVX010000081.1:0-4331 GCA_964434665.1 uncultured Anaerolineaceae bacterium | reverse complement strand
ATTACACGCGGCGTTTCTTGGGAGGTCGGCAGCCATTATGGGGCACAGGTGTCAGATCTGTGATCATGCGCACGCGAATACCCAAAGATTGGACTGCACGAATTGCAGCTTCCCGACCAGGACCAGGTCCCTTAACGAACAGTTCAACTTCCTGAAGACCCATCTGTTGGGCGGTCTTCACGGTTTGCTCGGCTGCCATTCTTGCAGCGAATGGGGTGCTCTTGCGCGATCCTTTGAAGCCAGCGGAACCGGAGCTGCCCCAGCAAACAGTGTTGCCTTGCAGGTCCGTGATGGTCACGATGGTGTTATTGAAGGACGCAAAGACGTGCACCTGTCCTGTCGAAATCTGGCGTTTGACCTTACGCGAAGTGGTCGTTCGCCGCGCTGTACGTGCTTGTTTTGCCATAATTCTTCCTCACTAAATCTTTACATGTCTGCAACAGCCGGCGTTGGGTTGCCGCTGGGGAGAAAGGGAACCCCATCCCAAGCCTGCTGCTCAGTTCATTATTATTTCTTGGTCGCTCCACGGCGGCGTCCACGACCAGCGACTGTGCGCTTGGGACCCTTACGTGTGCGGGCGTTGGTGCGGGTGTTCTGACCGCGCAGAGGCAGATTGCGGCGGTGGCGCAAGCCACGGTAGCAGCCAATCTCAACCAAACGCTTGATGTTCATCTGGACTTCCCGCCGCAGATCACCTTCTACTTTGACGTTCTGTCCGATGTAATCACGTAGTTTGGACACTTCGGTTTCGGGTAAATCTTTTACCCGGACATCAGGATCGACACCAGTGGCTGCCAAAATGGCATCCGCGGTACGTGGTCCGATACCGTAAATATATCGCAAACCGATCTGAATGCGCTTATTGCGCGGGAGGTCAACACCTTCTATACGAGCCATATTATGATTCCTTATCCTTGTCGCTGCTTGTGGCGGGTATTGGTACAAATAACATAAAGCCGACCGTCTCTTTTGACGATCTTGCACTTGTTACAGCGTTTCTTTATCGATGCTGATACTTTCATCAGTCCTAACTCCTTCTTCTATCCGCAAAGAATCTATTATATCTTTATCGTTCACTATTGACAAGGTTTGGCTCTAAACTGGTCAACACCAGCGGGCCTTCCTTGGTTACTGCTATTGTGTTCTCCTGATGCGCCGTCAGGGACCCGTCAACTGAAACGACAGTCCACTGATTGCGCAAGGTCTTGGTGCGCCGCGTGCCAACCAGCACCATCGGCTCAATCGCGATCGTCATGCCTTCGCGCAGCAAAAATCCCTGCCCAGGCACGCCGTAGTTGGTCAACTGCGGGCTTTCGTGCATCTCCCGCCCCACACCGTGACCGGTGTAGGTGTGCGTGCTATGAAAGCCAAAGCTTTCTACGTAGGCCTCAATCGCCGCGCCAACATCTCCACTGCGTTTACCAGGCACCATCAAAGCGGTGGCAATTTCCAGCGCTCTTTTCGTCACATCGATCAACCGCTGAGCTTCCTCTGAGATCTCACCGACACCGACCGTAAAAGCCGAATCGCCGACAAAACCCTCGTAAACCGTGCCGCAATCAACCGAGATGATATCGCCTTCTTTTAGCCTGCGCTTGCCGGGAATGCCGTGCACCATTTCTTCGTTGATGCTGGTGCAGATACTCCCTGGGAAGGGCACCCCGTTTCCGGGGTCATAATTCTTAAAGGGCGAGTAAACTCCATGAGCCCGCTGAAAACTCTCCGCGACCTCATTCAGTTCACCTGTACTCACACCTGGTCTGATTGCGGCCTTTACCGCTTCGAGGGTCTGAGCATTCAATCGACCAGCTTCCCGCATCAGGGCGATTTCCGCGCCTGACTTGAGATTGATACTGCTTTCAAACATTACGCCACAGCTTTCAGCAAATCTTCTGTGACTTGTTCAATTTCTTGCGTGCCATCGATCTCGATCAGCGTCCCTGCCTGTCGATAAAAATCAATCAGAGGGGATGTCTGGTCGTAGTACACATTTATGCGGTGCAAGACCGTTTCAGGTTTATCATCATCCCGCTGATAGAGGGGTGATCCGTCTACATCATCGACCCATTTCACCTTGGGCGGGTTGTAGAGCGCGTGATAAACACGTCCTGCGTGGCTCATCCAGCGACCGCTCAGGCGCTCGACCAGCACTTCATTTGGCACGCTGATGAAAGGCACCAAATCTACTTTGCCGCCAATCTCAGCTAAAAGAGCTTCAAACGCCTCTGCCTGTGCCGGAGTGCGTGGGAAGCCATCCATAACGGCTCCCTTGGCGCAATCGGGTCTTGAGAGGCGCTCTTTTACCATCGCGATGGTGACATCGTCTGGCACCAGCTCACCTTTGACCATGAAACTTGAAGCCAACTTACCCAGTTCAGTCTCCTGGCTCAGATTCTCCCGAAAGAGATCGCCAGTCGATACGTGCACAAGACCCAGCGCCGAAGCCAGGATTTTAGCCTGAGTGCCTTTGCCGGCTCCCGGAGGACCCAGCATGACAATGTAAGTTGCTTTTTCGTTCATCTTATTACTCCTGGCTTAGTTGATCAGCCGATCATCGTAGCCGTGCATGCGCAGTTCAGTTTCGATCAACTCAACCGTCTCACGGATAGTGCCGACAACAATCAGAAGACCTGAAGCCTGCATCAATTGCACACCCGCGCTGTTTGTTGGCAGGAAGTAGCCCATGATGTAAGGCAAAATTGCCACCAAACCAAGGAAGAACGCTCCAGGGAGCGTGATGCGCCGTTGAACACGCGTGAGGTAATCCTGCGTGGGCTTGCCGCGCACAACACCCGGAATCTGGGCACCCTGTTTTTTCAGGTTGTCGCCATAATTCTGCTGCGCGAACAGTACATCAGTGTAGAAGTACGCGAAAGCGACTACCAGCAAGAAGAACATGATCGGATACCACCAGGTTTCGCCGCCAAAGGCTTTGTAGACCCAGTTGGATGCGCTGTTGACCCACTTGGTCTGGGCATTGATAAAGAATGAAGACAGAATCGCCGGGAAGGTCAGGAATGACTGGGCAAAAATGATCGGAATCATGCCAGCCATGTTGACCATCAGCGGTAATTGACTGCGCACTGGCATCGACATGCGGTTGCCAATACGCCGACCCGGGAACAGTACCGGAATGTTGCGCCGCCCGCCCTGGACAAATACGATCGCTAAAATCGTCAACACAAAGACGATCAACACCACCGTAAACACCCACCAGGGTTCTTTCGCGTTGAACATCTGGGCAATCGTGACAGGAAATCGCGAGACAATACCCGCAAAAATGATCAACGAAAGACCCTGATTGCGTAAGCCATATTCAGAGATCAGCTGACCAATCCAGATGCCAAACATCGTTCCAGCCACCATGCTGATGATTGCGGTTAGTGTCGGCAGTAATTGAGCTCCAGAGAAGCCCCATTGTTCAATGACGGTGCTGCCGCCCAACATGGAATTGAAGATATTAATTTGCCCAAAAGCCGAAAGGAGCGCCATCGGAATGGTCAGGATTACAGTCCATTTTTCCATCCAGATACGACCTTCGCGGGGGTCATCCTTCATCTTTTGCTCCAACGCGGGAATAACCGGCGTGAGCAATTGCAGGATAATTTGGGCGGTGATATACGGGTAAACACCCATGGCAAGCACAGAGAATCTGGATACCGCTCCACCAGAAAGCAGATCAAGCAAGTTCACCAGGTTACCACCAGCTCCAGTCTGCTGCGACAATGCCGCGACAGCGGCACGGTTAATGCCGGGAACCGGAATGTTAGCTGCCAGGCGGAAAATCGCCAGCAGCAATAGCGAAATCAACAGCTTGTTGCGGATATCCTCAGATTTCCACAGGTAACGCCAGGATGATCGTTTCATCACTCATCTCCTCTTAGCTACGAAAGTGCCAAAGTTTCGATAGTTCCGCCAGCTTCTTCAATCTTCTGGCGAGCGCCTTCAGTCACCTTGTGAGCTTTGATTTTTAGGGCAACGTTGATATCACCACGACCCATTATCTTGATGGGCAAATCTTTGCCCTTTAACAGTCCCACAGCCTTGAGGCTCTCAGGGGTGATTTCGTCACCAGCCTTGAAACCCTGCAGTGAGTCCAGGTTTACTTCCGCGTAGCGTACGCGATTGCGTGGGGTAAAGCCCTCACCACGCAGGAAAGGCAGCTTGCGGAAGAAGGGCAGGTTACCGCCCATGTGATACTGGCGCACACCGCCGCCATTGCGCGAGTTCTGGCCTTTGGTACCGCGACCGGCTGTCTTGCCAGCGCCGCTACCAGTGCCCCGACCTATACGCTTGCGCGCTTTCTTTGCGCCTTCGTTCGGTTTGAGATC
>CAYSVX010000080.1:0-4435 GCA_964434665.1 uncultured Anaerolineaceae bacterium | reverse complement strand
GCGTTTGGTCTGTCGGTCTCGGCAGGTCTCAACGCCTACATTCCATTGCTGGTGGTTTCGCTGCTGGCAAAGTTTACGGATCTGATCGAACTGGCAAAACCCTGGGATGCCCTGGAAAGCTGGTGGACGATCGGTGTTTTAGGGGTGTTGGTAATCATCGAAGCTATTGCTGATAAGGTTCCGGTGGTTGATCATATCAATGATGCCATCCAGACCTTTATCCGCCCGACGGCTGGAGCAATTCTGTTTGCCGCAAGTGCTAAATCCATCACCGAGATCCATCCGGTCCTATCGCTGATCTGCGGCTTGTTGGTGGCTGGCTCGGTGCATGCCGCGAAATCGGTGGTTGCCAGACCGGTGGTGGATGTTGCTACATCGGGGTTGGGCACTCCGGTGGTCAGTACACTCGAGGATATTTTTGCTACAATCGTCTCGGTATTATCCATCCTGGTACCAATTCTTATGGTTATCATCGTATTTTTGACCATTTGGTTGATAGCTTCATTTGTGAATCGCCGGCGTAAGCCAAAGATGGGCGAGAGTTCAGGTTAAAGGAGTCAAAAAATGACAGAGCAAACACATTCAAATCAGGAGCAGATTACTTCTGCATGGTCGATCATCAGCCTGATCAGCGGTATCGCCAACTTTATTGGTTTTCCCTTTTGGGGTGCCTTGCTGGCGTTGATAACCGGATATGTCGCCAAATCTGAGATTGAGAAAGGTCACGGTCGGATTGGCGGCGAGCGCCTGGCAAAAGCCGGGTTGATCCTTGGCTGGCTGGGAATTGGCTTGGGATTGCTTATGATATGCCTGAGCGTGTTGATGGTCCTTGGGTTGTTTGGTGGAGCCGCCTTTTGTGGTCCGCTCAGTGATATGATCAATTCTGCTCGCTAAAGAGGAATTTTATGGAAGATCAAAACTATCAAACTTATACTGAAACTGAAGTAATTGACTCGAAGCCGCTTTATACTGAGCAGCCGAAAAAGAAAAGCAACGCCTGGTGGATCATTCTGCTGATAGTTCTGCTGGTTTTGTGCTGCTGCGTTGTGATTGGTGCAGTAGTGGTATTTTTCCTGGTCGCAAGCGGTCAATATCGGATCGATTGGTCGATGCTGACACCCCTGCTGAGCTTAATATAAATCGAAACGAACATCTTACCGGCCTGGTTTCAAAACCAGGCCAGGTTTAATTAAGTCGGGATTCCTTAGGATCTCCTGCACGGTTTCCAGGCAGCGCGTTCTCACTTCAGGCGCCAGCGGCAGATCCTCAAACTCATTTTCATCGAGCAAACGGTATTCCCCGCTGGGATACACCACCAGGTCAAGCGCGAGATCCTGCCAGATGATGCTGTCCGCGTTGAATTGCGCCGGCAGACAGAGGTTGATGTACCAGCATTTCACCTGGTCGGATAGACCATGATGGACCTCGAAGACGTTGTACCAACGGTCGGTGTAATACCTCTCCAGCATCAGGTCACCTTTCCTGAAGGTAACTTTATCCACGGGCACTGCCTCAGCCCCACTAAAATGAGCCTGCACCAGCCTGTAGTTGGATGTCTCATCGACAAGTTCACCTTCCCAGCTGAACACGGGTTCCCCAAGGTGGTTTTGTTTGAAGATGGTAACGGTGTGTGCGTTCATGAGACTGGAAATACCCTGATTTTTTCCGCAGACCAGCTCACTGTCAGCCAGGAACCAATTTCCGCGGGGGTCTGACTCCTGGCCAGGAGTGTGGTCTCACCGCAGAGTAGCTCAAGCTGGTAGTACTCTCCCATAAAGAGGGAATCACGGATGAGGCACTCTAATTGGTTTTCCCCAGTGAAAATTGTCGGATTGATTAGAGCATCTTCCGGGCGCAGCAGGATTTGGCACCCCTCACCCGGATTGAAATGGTGGGGTTGGATGTCCACGGTCAGTTCCCCGAAGGCTGTTTTGATCATCAAAGGTTCTGCCTGGCTCACCACACCCTGCACCAGGTTGCCGAGCCCAAGAAACTCAGCCACCCCCTGGGTGGCGGGCTGCTCGAACAGTTCCTGGGGACTGCCTTGCTGAAGGATGACGCCGTCGTGCAGGATCACCAGCCGGTCTGCCAGCCCAAAGGCTTCTTCGCGGTCGTGCGTGACGTAGATGACGGGGATCTGGCTCTGATGCAGAATTGCGCGCAGTTCCTGGATGAGCTGTGTCCGCAAGGTATGGTCAAGCGCCCCAAGCGGTTCGTCGAGCATCAGCAGGTTGGGCGCAGGGGCAAGCGCCCGTGCCAGCGCGACGCGCTGCTGCTCCCCGCCTGACAATTCCGTGATGGGGCGGTCGGCAAAGCTCTGCATGCGGATGCTTTCCAAGCCGGCTTGCACCCGTTCACTGATTTCCTCTTCCTTTAGACCTTGAAGCTGCAAGCCGAAAGCGATATTTTGTGCAACGGTTTTATGGGGGAAGAGCGCGTAATCCTGGAACATCAAGCCAAAGCCGCGTTTGTGAGTTGGAACCTCGCGCAGATCCTGCCCCTGCCAAAGCACTGCGCCAGATTCCGGTTCTTCAAGCCCGGCAATGATGCGCAGGATCGTGCTCTTACCCGAACCGGAAGAGCCAAGCAGGCAGACCAATTCGCCTTTATCCACCTCAAAACTGACACCCTTCAGCAGAGGTTTGTTTTCATAATCCTTCGTTAAGTTTTGTACTTCAAGCATCAGAACAACTCCTCTCCGGGGAGGCGGATTTTTTCAATTAGCAGGCTCCCCAGCCCGCAGACCAACAACAGCAGGCTGGACATTGCCAGTGCCTGACCGTAGTTTAACGCGCCAGGCTGTGAAATGTAACGGTAGATCGCCACGGGGATGGTGGGGGTTCGCGGGTTGCTGAGGAAGCTGGAAGCGCCAAATTCTCCCAGAGAGATGGTAAACACGAACACCAGGCTTACCAACAAACTGCGCAGCAGGATAGGCAGATCCACTTTGAGCAGTACTTGCAGGGGATTGGCGCCGAGCGAGCGGGAAGCTTCACGCAAGGATTCCGGGATGCTGCGGATGGCTGGCAGCATCGTGCGCACCACGAACGGCAGCGCGATCAGCGAGTGCGCGATCGGGATCAAGAGCGGGAAGTTGCTGTTTGCCCAGGGCGGGCGGTTGAAGATCAGAAGAAAGCCGAGCCCAAGCGTCACCGCGCTGGCGCCAAGCGGCAGCATAAACAGGGGCTCCAGGAACTTGTTGAAGCGGGCTCGCCGCGCCATGGCGTAGGCGGTCAGCGTGCCAAGCACACCGGCAACCAGGATTGCCACCCCGGAATAGAGCAGCGAGTTGCGAATTGCCTGGATCGGCGGCACGTAGAAGATCGAGCCGCTGCGATTCTGGAAAAGTTCGCGGTAATAGCGCAGGGTAAGCCCGATTGTCACCTCTCCACGCTGACCGCGATCCGCCTCAAGCGTCACGAAGGAGCGTGTGATCAGGCTCAAGACCGGAACCACGAACAGCAGGATCAGGCTGATCACCATGAAAATCACGAAGGCTTTCTGCCAACGCCTGGCAGGGCGGCTGAGGGCGTTCCTTTCCGGATTAAGCGCTGCTTTGCCGTAGCGGGGCGTGTTCACCCGGTTGTGCAAGAGGGTTACGATTAAAGTAATTCCAAGCTGGATCACCGAGAGCAATCCCGCCACCGGCAAATTGAAGCGGTTCAACGCTTGGTTGTAAATCTCCACTTCGATGGTACTGAACTGCGGACCGCCGAGCATCAACACCACGCCAAAACTGGTGAAATCAAACAGGAAAACCAGTAACGAAGCGCTCAGCAGGGATGGCGCAAGCAAAGGCAGGGTGACACTTGTAAAGGTCTGCCAGGGGGTCGCTCCGAGCAAACGGGCGGCGTGCTCAAGCCGCGGATTGAGCCGGCTCCAGGTGGAGCTGACGATGCGGATAATGATCGACGTGTTGTAGAACACATGCGCCAGCAGGATGGCAGGCAGGCTATTAAGCAGCTTCAAGGGGGGAGTGCTCAGGTTAAAGAGTGCCATTAATGCCTGGTTGATCCACCCTTGTGGACCTATCAGCGTGTTGAACGCCGCCGCCACCACCACCGTCGGCAGGATGAAGGGTAGCAGGCTGATGGCGCGCAGCGCCTTTCGCCCGGGAAAATCAAACTTGGCAAACAGCCAGGCAGCCGGCAAACCCACCGCCAGAGTCAGAATGGTGGAGAGAAAGGCTTGCAAGAAGGTGAAGTTGAGCGGTTTGCTCACCTGCGACCACTCAAAAAGCTCCCAGCCCTGGCTGAACCGCTCCGAGAACACCAGCTGGAAAATGGCAACCAGGGGCTGATAGAAAAAGTAGGCGAGGAACGCCAGTGGTATCAGCCAGAGGGCGAGCGTCAGCAGGGCGGGGCGTTTTGTCATAAAAGCAATCTCAGTTCAGCATCAAATTGATCCAGGCGTTGATCCAGGCATCCCTTTGGGA
>CAYSVX010000079.1:0-4534 GCA_964434665.1 uncultured Anaerolineaceae bacterium | reverse complement strand
ATCGCTGGGCAGAACGCCTCGCTGAGCAGGGAGAGACCCGCAAGATGTGGATGCCGAACATGTTGGGCGGCCAGGCTATTGGCTTCCTTGCTCGTTTTGTGCCCGCGGTGGGCATTCTTGCTGCGATCAACGCAGCAGGTTCATCCAGTGGCTTGAACATTCCCGGTTGGTTTATCACCGGCATTTCGACCTTCGGCAGTATGATGGCTGCTCTTGGTATGGGCATCATCCTGAGCTTCCTGGTCAAAAAGAATATCCACTGGGCGATTTTCCTGGCTGGCTTTGTGCTGGTCACCTATTTTGGCCTGAACACCATGGCCGTCGCAATCGTCGGAATTATCGTAGCGTTCATTGTTTACGCGGCTGGTAACCGACAGGAGGCTTTATAACATGGCTAAGACACTAAGTCCAAAAACGCTTCGCAGTTCCTTTAATCAGTGGTTCTTCTGGAATGGCTGTTCTCAGCAGGCTGAAACCATGCTGGGTATGGCGTTTGGTCAATCCATGGCGCCCGTCATTGAAGAGCTCTACGATTCAAAGGAAGACAGAGTTGCCGGTCTAAAACGACACATCACTCTGTTCAACACTGAATCGCAGGTTGGTTCAGTTTGTAATGGTATCGCGATCGGTATGGAAGAACAGCTTGCCAATGGTGTCGGTACTCCCGAATCCATTCAGGAAGCAAAAGTTGCCCTGATCGGTCCGACATCCGCCATCGGTGACTCCCTATGGGTCGCCACCATCATCCCTCTCCTGCTCACCATCTGTTTGACGATTTCCCAGTCGATGACAAATGCTGCCTGGGTTGGACCTGTGCTCTACATGATTGTTTACCCCCTGGGCACTTATCTCCTCAGCTGGAAGATTTTCCGCACTGGCTACAAAGCCGGTTTGGAAGGCGTACAGCAGTTCATGGCAACCGGTCAGCTCGACAAGATCATGGAAGCAGTTACCATCCTTGGTCTGATTGTAGTTGGTGGTCTGACTGCCACATTTGTGAATGCCAGCCTGAATGTCGACATTAAAACAACAACCCAAGTGTTTGACGCGGCAACTCAAACCTACACAGATGGCGTGATTTCGGTTTTCAACCTGGACAATCTGCTCAATAACGTTTTCCCCAAGATTGTTCCTCTCGCCTTGACCTTGTTAGTCTACTATCTCTATGCCAAGAAGAACTGGAAGCCCATTGCTATCATGGGTTTGATCCTCGTATTGGCTGTGGTCGTGACGGTCATTGGCTACATCCCAGGCATTGGAGCTTTCAGATAATTTTCTTAGGAGTCAATTTAATATGATCGAATTAGAGTACATTACAAAACTCAAACAGGTAATTGAAAAAATCTCTGTTGAGCAGACGGACCAGATCCGTGCCGCAGCCGACATTTGCGCGGAAGTTATCAATTCAGGCAAATTAGTCCACCTGTTTGGTAGTGGTCACAGTGTCCTTCCGGTTCAGGATGTTTTCCCACGGTATGGCGGCGTGGTCGGCTGGCACCCTGTTATGGACCCACGATTGATGTGGAATAACGTGATTGGTCCAGGCGGCGCTCGTGAACTGCTCTGGATTGAGAGGCAAGAAGGCTACATCAAGAACTTCCTGCAGAGTTACAACTTACAGGAAGGCGAGGCGATGATCGTCTTTTCGCATGGTGGTCTGAACGCGGCTCCGATTGAAGCCGCAATGTACGCCAAAGCAAAAGGTCTGAAGGTCATCACCATCACCAGTGGTGAGAATCACAAAGTAGCCAAGGCAAACCATTCCTCCGGGAATAAACTTGGCGACCTGGCGGATGTACTCATCGATAACTGCAGTCCGCTTGAAGATGCGCTGGTCGTCATTCCTGGCTATTACCAGAAGGTTGGAGCCTCTTCAACCATCTCAGCCATCTGCATCGCCCAGGCTATCGCTTCAGAAACAGCGCTGCGCCTGCAGAAACTGGGACACAAAATGAACATCTTTGTTTCCCCCAACGTTACCGAAGTTCCCAAGGAATACATGCACGAAGTGTATGCTGACTATACGGAAACGGTATTGCGCAACCATAATATGTAGTTTGGTGTTTCGAGACGGGAGCTTGCAAAACAAGCTCCCGTTTTCTTTCAGAGAAATCACAATCATGGACTTAACCTCAATAACCACATTCTTTGAAACCTACAAGCTGGCTATCATCAGCTTTGTGGTGATGGTGCTATTTGCATTCCTGGTTATCCGCCTCACGCTTTCTCTGCGCGCCTCAGCAGAAAAAGAGCTGGAGCAATTACGCTTTGCAAACCCAGTCTTATATCTTGAGCGTTTGCAAAACAACCACCGCCTCACCTGGGTCTTCCGAAAAAATGAAATCCTACTCATGCAGCTCGACGCTCAAATGCGTCTTGGGCAGGACGCGGAGATCCAGCGTCTTATCAAACTGCTCGACAACCAGCGCTTGCAGCCTCGTGAGAAGGTGGAATACCTGCAAAAACGCATGTCCTTCTTTACATCCATCAACAACATTGATGAAGCAAAATCCAGTTTTGAGAGGCTGGAGACTTATTTACACCAGGTCAAGGCAGATGAGGTGGAGAAGTATCGCGTCATGCTCGAGGAAGGGGAAGAAATCATCCAGGTCTACCTGGATAAGAATCCAAATTATCAGGCCACTCTCGAACCGAAAATTTCCGCCACCCAAAACCCAACCCAAAAAGGCGTACGGCTCTACCGGCTCGCAAAGCTTGCATGGTTTGCCCAGGATGAAACTTCAGCACGCGCTTACCTGCTCCAGGCAAAACCCCTCCTGGAGGGCAGCGATTACACCCCAATCATTGAAGAAGCATTGGAAGACCCCAGCATACTGGCAATAAAATAACGCATGGGTTATGATTCAACCCGGTGTGCTTTATCCTTATGCGTGCCGGGAGATTGAGGTTGTGCTATGAATCTGCTGACCAGGATGCGTGAAGTCAAAGACCTGACCCCGTCTGAAAAACACATTGTTGACTACTTATTCTCTAATCTAAACGAAATTCTTAATATTGGCATCGTGGAGCTGGCTGAACTGACATGCACATCCACTGCCACTGTGAAGCGGCTCTGCAAGAAGGTTGGCAAAGAAAGCTACATTGATTTCCGGCTTGAGCTCTACCATGAGCTCATGCGGTACAACCAGGAATCCATCCTCAAAACCGCCCAGACTCCTGTTGACCGCTACGACTCTCTGGATGAAATCGTGGCTAAAGTCGCGAATCAGAACGCCAAATCCATCCTGGATACAATCAGCACCAACACCGAGGCAAACATTGCCGCCGTCGTTGCTGCCATGGCAAAGGCAAAACGCATCGACTTCTACGGAATGGGTCCCTCGCACATTGTCGCCCTGGATGCCCAAATCAAGTGCATGCGCCTCGGAATCCCCAGCAGCGCGTTTGGCGACCGCATCTCGATGATGATGAACGCGAAAGCGTTTACAGAGGACACGCTGGCATTCATTATTTCCTATACCGGGAAGACCACCGAGATGCTCGAAGTTGCCAGGGAACTCGTGAGGGTGGGTAGTTGCACGGTCTCATTGACTTCAGTAAAGCCAAACGATCTGGTCAGCCTTTGCCACTACAATTTGTTTGTTGATTCAACCGAGTCCTGGAACCGCCTGGGAGGCATGTCCAGCCGGATCTCGACCCTCAATTTGATCGACATCCTTTTTACCGCATTAATCAACTCGGATTACCCAATGTTCGCCAATAACATGAGCAAAAATCTGGTCGATAACGTCACCAAGCCGACTTAATCGACCGGGATAAGGAAATCACAAAAAGACTCGCGCCTATTTCTTTTTCTGTGCTCGTAACAATTTTTTGTTGCGGCGATTCCACAATGTGATAAAAACCGAGAACAATATTCCGACAATTGCCAGGGCGATATAAACTGCCCCGCCCCACGCATTACCTTCCTGAAATTTGTTAAAGGCTTCGATGCCAGCAATGACCACAATAGCCACACTGGCAATGTAGCACGAAAAGATAACTGTGTCGGAAACTGTTTGAATGGTTGGCGGATCTTTTTGTTTTTGGACCCCTGTTGAAAACTTCATTTTTGCCATTTCTCACCTCATGGTTTGTGGAACATAGTGGGTATACCATGAATAAGCTCCAAAAGGTGGAAATGCGTTATAGAGAATTAGTGATACTGCGATTTCCATATTTCGCTCAGAGGCTATGCAGGTCTAACCTCATTTCGCCGTAATCGGCTATAATTAGGGAGCAATCTCATTATCGAACGGAGGTACATTATGGCAACTAAAGATAAAGCTGGAAAAGAAGAACGCAAGAAACCAAAATTGAACATCAAAGAAAAGCGCAAAGTGAAAGAAGAGAAAAGGAAAACAACTTCTGTCACCAATACTGGCGCGTGAGCCTATCCGAATTAGCCAAAAGCCAGCCTGAACCGGGCTGGCTTTTTTGTCCCTCTACGAAAAATGGCTTGACATTCGCGGACCAAACCGGTAGAATATTGAGTCTTGAAATCTGGATGGAGTACGGGCCTGTAGCGCAGTTG
>CAYSVX010000078.1:0-4681 GCA_964434665.1 uncultured Anaerolineaceae bacterium | reverse complement strand
ATGTATTCCAAACAAACCGTATTAAAGAATCTGACAGGTCTGCATGCCCGCCCAGCTTCGGAATTCGTTGCCTGCGCCAAAGCTTTTGAGTCGAAAGTGACTGTGAGAAGGCTTGACGTTGATGACGCTCCCGAAGCCAATGCCAAATCCATCATCAAGATCCTTGCGCAGGGTCTATCTGTGAATACGCCAATCGAGATTAGCGCCGATGGTCCGGACGAGCAAGCAGCGGTTGAAAAGTTGGTGGAATTGGTCGACTCAAAGTTTGGCGAAGACTAAAAGCAACGCCTTAGTCAATTGAAAGGAGCACAGATGAGGATTCTAAAAGGTAATCCAGTTTCCAGGGGTATTGCCCTGGCTAAAGTTTATGTCTACAGGGCTTTCAAAGCCGATGTTCACGAGTCATATTTTGAAGCCGGACAAGAAGCCGTAAGGTTCAAGCAATTCACTGACGCGCTTGCTGCGGCTGAGATTGAACTGGATGCGATTGTGGCATCTCTATCTGTGGAGTCTCCTGAAAAAGCCAAAATATTCAGCGCGCATATCGAGATTCTGAACGATGAAGAAGTGGCTGAAGAAGTGAAGGATATGATCTTCTCAAGCCGTGCAATGCCAGACTACGCGGTGGACATGGTTTTCACAGAGTTTGCCATTCTGCTCGAAAAAGCCAAGGATCCCCTGATTGCAGCCCGAGCAGCAGACTTGCGCGACGTACGCAACCGGGTTTTGCGCATCCTGAAGGGTGAAAAAGAGCAAAACTTATCCAGTCTGCGTGACAACGTGGTGGTTGTGGCGCACGACTTGCTGCCAAGCGACACTGCCACGCTCGACCGGGCACATGTCATGGGCATCGTGACGGAAGTCGGCGGAGCAACCTCGCACACCGCAATCATAGCCCGAAGTTACAAGATCCCGGCGGTGCTTGGTGTTCCGGATGCCACTGAAATTATGCAAAACGGCGAAATGGTCATCCTCGACGCACTCAAGGGGCAGGTATTGCTGGAACCCGAGCGCACAACCATCACGGATTACGAAGCCAAACTCGTAGAATACCTCAAGACCGAGAAGCAAACCGCTGAATACCTGGACCGCATTCCGCTTGTCGCAAGTGGAGAGCGCTTCAGCGTTGGTTTGAATATCGGTACCACCGAACCGGATGAGGGATTTAAGTACGTCGATTTCATCGGTCTCTTCCGCACTGAATTTATCTATATGGAAAGCGAGCATATGCCCACAGAGGATGAGCAGTTCGCGGCATACAAGAAAGTGCTTGCCAATGCCATGGGCAACCCCGTGACTTTGCGAACACTCGATATCGGCGGTGATAAGACTCTGCGCTACCTGGTTCTCCCAAAAGAAGACAATCCCTTCCTGGGCAATCGCGCTCTGCGACTTTGCCTGGATTTGCCCGAATTGTTCAAGACTCAACTGCGGGCTGCACTGAGGGCTTCAGCGTTTGGTCCAATGCAGATCATGTTCCCAATGGTGGGCACGATTGATGACGTAAGGGCGGGTAATGCTGCGGTTGCGGAAGTTAAAGCAGAGCTCCGGGCTGAAGGCATTCCCTTCGACGAAAAAATCAATATTGGAATCATGATCGAAATCCCATCCATTGCAATGATCGCGGACCTGGCAGCAAAGGAAACTGACTTTGCCAGCGTCGGGACAAATGATCTGACTCAATACTTGCATGCGGTCGACCGTATGAACCCAAAGATCACTAACTACTACCAAAGCTCTTCGCCTGCAATGTTCCGTATCCTTGGCAAAATCTTCAAGGAATACAACGACGCCGGTAAACCGGTCTCGGTGTGTGGTGAACTGGCGGGTGAACCGCTGGCAGCCATCGTCCTGTTTGGGCTTGGTTTGCGTAAGTTCAGCATGAACGCTTCCAACATTGCTCATGTCAAACGCACTCTCTCACTCTTTACGCTTGCTGAGACAGAGGAAATTGCAGAAAATGTAATGAACATGGAAACACAGTCCGACGTGGAAGCTTATCTCAAAGCCGAAGTAGCCAAACGCGAACTGAAAAAAACTGAGCCAACCAAGAAATAAGACATCCAGCGCCTGCCCAACATGGGCAGGCGCATTTCATTAAGAGAGACTGAGATGAATGAGATCAAGTTCACAAAGCATGCACTTGCGGAAATTGAAAAATGTTATTCAGTTTGCCCCACTACGATTAGGGGCAAAAAGGGCTTTCTGATCGCGACAGAAAAGGCAGGGGGTTGCTTCTTCTTCGATTTGGAAGGAAATTTGGTGGAGCAGATTTGGCAGGATCCAGGCGGTGTGATGTCTTTGGTGCCTGTTCCTGGGAAGGCGGATCAGTTCCTTTCCACCCAGGAATTCTACGGACCAAATGACGCATTAAACGCACGCATCATTTTGGCTTACCTTGTGGATGGTAACTGGCAGGTGAAGACCGTGGCTGAGCTGCCTTTTGTGCACCGTTTTGACGTGCTGGTGACCCCCGAGAATAATTACCTGATCGCCTGCACGCTGAAATCCGGGCACGAATACAAGGAAGACTGGACCCACCCTGGCAGGATTTATATTGCCGAATTGCCAGAAGATTTATTGGCTGAGGACGCCAGGCTCGAGTTGACCGTGCTAACCGAAGGATTAACCCGGAACCACGGCTACTACCGCTGCTACGAGAATGGCAGACCTTTCTCGCTGATAAGCGCGGAAAACGGGGTGTTCAAAGTCACTCCCCCAAACCCCGACCAGCCAGCCTGGAAGTTGGAAAAGTTGCTCGATGAAGCCTGCAGCGACGGCACCCTGATTGACCTTGACGGTGATGGTTTGCCGGAATTATTGACTTTCGCGCCTTTCCATGGCGACATCCTGCGCATCTGGCGCCTGGTGGACGGCAAGTATCAGCTGGACTATGCTCACCCGGAGCCGGTGGAGTTCTTGCACGCGATCTGGTCAGGGCAGATCAACGGCAAGCCGACCATCCTTTTGGGCAATCGTAAAGGTAGAAGAGAATTGCTCGCCCTTACCTGGGATCATGAAGCGAAAAATTATCACTTCCAATTATTGGACAGGGATAGTGGGCCGGCGAATGTGACCTATTTTGAGCAGGACGGCAAGCGCCTGATCGTAGCCACCAACCGCGAGACCAACGAAGTGGCAATGTACGTTTTGGAAGATTAACAGTTAGGTAAAAATAACACAGCCACCCGCTATTAAGGTGGCTGTGTTTTTAATCGAGTATATTTTTTTACCCCAAATCTGGCTCAGTCAATAACGTTAATACTGTCATTCGCTTCGCCACATCCAGTAAATCTTATCGCTGCATCGCACGAATCCGAGCTTTTCTTGCAAGCGCATGGAAACATCATTGCCCGTAAACACATGTCCGTAGGGCAATTCGCCCATGGCGAGGACTTTGGCGATCAAGGCGCGCTCCAGGCGTTCACCCCAACCCTGCCTGCGATAATCTGGCAAGATGTGCAGCATTCCCATCGAGTGGTCTTCATGCAAACCAATGAACGCAAAGAGATTCTCTTGGTCGCGCAACCCGAAGATGCGTTCTTCCTGGATGGCTTGTTCAACTTCCTCAGGCTCCAAGCGGTGGTAATGTTCCAGGACAAAATCACGGTCAGCCTGGGTGATAGGTTCGAGTTGAAGGTCAGATTCGATGCTTTGGTGTGGGTAATAATATTGATAGCATTCGAAGTTTTCCTTGAGGTCGAAATGTTCGGCAACTGCCCTGACGCTGTGGCTGCCGATGAGCTCAATCAGATCGGGATTAGGCGCATCCTTGACCAGCTCGAGCGGATTGGGACCTGCCAGCAGCATGAAGTCAGGGCGATACCTATAAACTGCCACGCCTTGCTCGTTCGCGTCAATCAATTCCGCGCCATGCTTGAGAGCATGGATAAGCGGGTAATTGAGGTGCCAGTCCTGGTTCAGCAGGGCGAGGGCGTGTTGCATGAGTGTCATTTTACTGAAACCTCGTGAAGCAAATTATAAACGCCTGTGGGTTAATCCCGTTCACCTGTTTCCACGTAGTGGGTCAACTCTCCCACGCTGAGCTCCTTGATCCCGAGTTTTTCAATTGTTCTCCCTTTACGCCAATAATCAGTGTTATGAAGAACACATCCGAGGCTGATGATGCTGCGGATACAATTAACCGAGACGCCATAGCGTTCGCCGATTGAAGCGATTGGTACCAGGCTCATGGGCAGCTCTTCAAAGATGTAGCGATGGTTGAGTGTCGGCGGTGCCTTGATGCCGTAGTATCCGGTCTGGTTATGCATGGCTTCATACAAATTATCTCCTCGTGCGTCATAAGCCAGTTCGAGCCATTCCATCCCCGTCCGCGCCCGCAATCCAAGAGCCGAGGCTACCGTGACCCTCTCCCGGTCGATCACCTCAAGCACCTTTGCCACCGAAGGCGTGACGCCGTCCACATAGAACTCAAAATTGCCGTGGGTGGCTTCGATCCATCCTGCGTTAAGCATGGCAAGCGCGGGGTGGAAAACCGCCCCCATATTGTTTAAACCGGTCATCAGGACGTTTCCGCCATTGATGTACTGCGGGAAGGCGGTGTGGATGGCTTCCAGCACCTCTTTGGTGCGGTATGCGGGAAGCGCTGCCAGGGGAACCGATTCTTTGATGCGGAAAATCCGCGCGAGGCTGGGTCCTTCGGACCTGCTGGCAAAGATGA
>CAYSVX010000077.1:0-4956 GCA_964434665.1 uncultured Anaerolineaceae bacterium | reverse complement strand
AACCTGTGATCAAGGATGACTTTATTCATTACATGCACATGGTTTTGCTCAAAGACGAAGCGCTGCCAACCCATTACACCAACGCCAACATTTACATGACCGTTGTGAGCGGCAGGATGCATCTTTCCCTTTCCGACGGGGAATTCATGGTTTATCCCAGCGGAAGCGTGATCAATGTTCCTTATCGAATCAAGATGATCGCACAAAACCGCGACGAAGAGACCCTGGAACTAATCGTAGTCAAAGCCCCTGCTCCAGGAAGTGAAATATACCAATAGGGTTTTTAAGGAGCGGGCTGAGTAATTACGATGTGCCATTCCATTTTTTATGATCCTATCAGCAACAGTTCGGTTAATGGAGGATCACATAAATTCCCTGGTTCCCGTCAGGAGCCTTTTCATCGTTTACAATTGACACAATGAATCCTCCGCCCAGCAAGGCTAAAGACCTCGCCATATTGATCGGTTGCGTACTGATCATGGCTACCACCATGGGCATCATCATGAATGTGGCAAGCATTTTCTACCCGGTGGTTGCCGAAGACCTGGGTGTCAGCCGGGCTAATTTTGCTCTGACAGGCACAATCACATCCCTTTCTGCCATGATTGCGGCCTTGTTCTGGGGCTTTCTTTATACAAAAACCGGCATTCAAAAACCGATGATTTTTGGCATTGTCGCTGCGGGCTTATGCTATTTTGGATTCCAGGCCGCCCGGACGCTGGTGCATTTTTACCTGTTGGCAGGCTTAGTTGGTTTCTTGTATGGTGGAATCTCAATTATTCCTGTCTCCACCATCATCACCCGCCATTTCTCGAGGAATACTGGTTCCGCCCTGAGCCTCGCCCTCGCTGGCAGCGGCGTGGGACCAATGTTGCTCAACCCGCTGATAAATACTCTTATCAATACACAAAGCTGGCGAACAGGATACATGCTATTGGGAATAGTTATTCTGGCGATAGCGCTGCCATCAGCCCTAATCGTCACCCACTTGGTGCGGGACGAGATCCAGAAAGCACCCATGAAAGCTAATAAATCTGAGCCAACTGGTAAATCGCGCCCTCAGATGCCCACCTGGTTCCTGGCTTTTCTCGCGGCAGCATTTCTTTCAGGCTTTACTGGGGCAGGAACCCTTTTTAACCTTCCCATTTATATGAACGATATCGGGTTTTCGGTCGGAAAGATTTCGATAGTAGCATCTGCGTATGCTGCTTCAATGGTGCTGGGAAAATTCGCCCTTGGAATTCTATACGATCGTGTGGGTACAAAAACCGCCACGTTCATTGCGGGTCTGCTGATGACCCTCACCTGTGTATTTTTGATATTTATCAAATCTTTGCCGTTTCTGGTGCTGATGCTGGTGACTTTTGGTATTGGAATCGCGATGGGTACAGTTTCAATAACCTGGATGACCAATTACTTCTTCGGAAAGCAGCAATACAGTAAGCGTTATGGTAGGGTTCAATTTATCAACAGTCTTGGGGTCGCAACCGGCATTCCCTTTATTACCACGCTGCTTGAGAAGGTGCCCAGCGTCACTCTGACTTGGTTGACCATAGCAGGATTGAGCTTGCTCATGCTGGTGTTGTACATGGCGAGCATCCAGGGCAACCGAAAAACTCGGGAAGAATCAGCATCAGGACTTATCAAGCCTCACCTGTCCTCGTAGCAAGTTTTTATCGAATTTGTCAGGGGATGGCGGATGGCTGTTGTAGGGAACAGTCCCTGCCCTAGTAGCAAAGCGGATAGGGTGCGCCGTTCCGCTTGTTTGTTGTCTTTCGGATTCATCTTGCGTGGTTCTGTTTGAATGTGTTTGCGGAAGGGGTCGAGCCCCTTCCCTACGAGAGCCACCATGGAATTTGTGATGGCGCAGCCGTAAACTTTGTTCAAAGCCCAAACGCCATAAAACTCCCCGTAGGTCAGGTTCTTCCTTTGAACCTGACATCACGAATGTTGGCAAAAAAATCCTCATTTAGGATAGGCTTCCTATGTCAGGTTGAACCCCGCAACCTGACCTACGACTTGCTTCTCCCTCAGTTATGGTCTCTGTAAAGCGGAAACAATATCATCAAGATTACTCCCACTGGTACAATTATTCTCAATGGAAAACTACTCTGCCACGACGATTACGCCCGAATTAGCAGCGTCGCTGATGCCGCTGCGCCCGGACGATTCCTTTAAGGGCACCTTCGGCAAGGCGCTGGTGGTGGCTGGCTCGCGTAAATACACGGGGGCGGCAGGTCTGGCCATCCAGGCGGCATTACGCAGCGGCACAGGCCTCGTTTTTGCGGCTATACCTGAAAGTATCCACGCCCCACTGGCTGCCAGCATTTCGGAAGCCATCTGGCTGATTCTGCCTGAGAATGATGGTGCCATCACAGTTGAAGAACAGCCTGACCTTGCGTCCGGGGAAAAGGCAGGCATTGTGTCAGAGGAAAAGGCAGGCCTTTTCCCTACAAAGGAAAAAGACGCCGTTTTGGTGGGGCCGGGATTGAGCCAGACAGAAGGCACGCAGACCTTCCTGCTCGGCTTGCTGGAACACCTGCGGTTGAATGCGCCCGACCTGCCGCTGGTTGTTGACGCGGAAGCGCTCAACATCCTGAGCCGACAGCCAGATTGGCGAAGTCTGCTGCCAAATCGCGTCGTTCTGACCCCGCATGAAATGGAATTTTCCCGCCTGACTGGGCTCGCGTTGAATGAGATCCACTCCAACCGGCACGAGCTTGCCGTTACCTACGCGCAGGAATGGCGCCAGACCTTGATCCTGAAGGGTCCTAATACGCTGGTTGTCTCGCCTGAGGGGAAATGCCGCATACTGCACTTTGCCAACTCGGTCCTGGCGCACGGCGGCTCGGGCGACGTGTTGGCGGGCTTGATCGTGGGGTTGCTGGCGCAAGGCCTCGCACCCTTCGACGCAGCCACGCTTGGGGTCTGGCTGCACGCCCGCGCGGCGGAGCTGGCGCTGGCTGAGGTTGGTCACCCTGCTGCCACCCTGCCTTCTGATATCCTGCAGTTCATTGGCAAGGCGATGGCAGAACTGAAGGCGTAAATCTTTCTGGATGTTAAGACACAATATATCGTGGCTGCAACGCAAATTGCGTAGGTTTTGCCATTATTGTTGGTCTAGGCTATTGTGAGATTTTTTTATTGTTAACACAACAAAATGGCGTTCTCCGCCAGATGCGTCAACTTCTGCCGTATTAATCTCAAAACCCGCCTGTTTCAATAGCTCAAGATTTTTGTCCATGCAATATTGACTCCAATGCATGGTTACCCCATGAAAGTCTTCACAACCTTCCCATTCTTCATAACCCAAGGTAGCCAGAAATAGACCATCATCTTTTAACAGATTGAAAATTCTTTTAAACAGTTCCAGGTGGTCTTCTCTTGGAATATGAAATATTGCATAGAAAGAAACAATGGCATCAAATGACTCTTTTTGGAAATCCATTTCAGACATATCTTCCACCAGATATGTTGCCCTGGGAACATTTATCTTAGCCAGTTGGATTTGTTTTTCTGAAATATCGACTCCCGTTATATGGTGTCCCTTTGAAACTAAATAGTCATCGACCGGTATTCCAGCACCACAACCCACATCCAGGATTTGTGAGTTAACTTTTAAATAACTATTCAATTTATCTAAATATTTCTGGTTATGAAAGATGTCTCTGTTCACGCTGTAGTCAGCAGCGCACAAGTTATAGGCGTCTTTAACCAACTTCCTCATATTTTTCACAGATTGATTCTAACCCAGACACCGAAGCCCCGAGTTTGTCCAAAGTGGGGAACAAATAACAGATAAATCCACATCGTCGCCTCCCCGTAAAAAAAAACAGTCCTTAATTCAAACAGAAATTTTTCCACCTTGTAATAATCAGGCTTCGGAATAAAATTAGCCTTATCCCACAGTATTCCATCCCCAACGGGGAAATTGGAACGGCAAGTTCGATCAGTCTATTCATTTTACAAAGGAGAGTCTGTTTATGGATACCGTTGTTATCGTGCTCTGGATCGTTGGCGTAATTTTTATACTTGTCTCTCTGATCAACATCATCAAGCGTTCAATTAAGACCAAGCGTTGCACCGCTCCCGCTTCCGCAATTATCACAGATGTCAAGGAAAAAGTCAGCAGGCGGAATAATGTTGTGTCACGCGAATTCATTCCAACCATCTCCTACAATGTCAACGGCAAGGACTATGCCAGAGAATTTGCGAAGGCGTATGTTGCTGACACCTACCGTGTGGGGCAATCGATTGAGATCATGGTCAATCCAAATAATCCGGCAGAGGTCAACAAGCTTGGATCGAACAACAAAGCTGATTTGGTGATGCTGGTGATTGGGATTGTGATCATCGTTATCGGTGCTGTGCTGCATTTAGTAAAGTAAACAGTCAATGCAGCTACTTGCTTACAAAATAAGAACGAAACATTCTGGACTGCTTGCCTGAAGCAAGACTTAGAATTTACACGAAGCTTAACCATCAAACCAATCTTCGCTTTGATAGTGAAAGTCTTAACCCTGAATTAATTCCGGGGCAATCAGGCTGTGAGTTTAGATTGCTTCACAAAAGATGTTCGCAATGACAGATTAAGGAAAATGTTCGCGATGGCAGAATAAAAAAGACCCCTTACAGATCAACTGCAGAGGTCTTCCAATCCAGAACAGCCTTACTAATCCAACAGCCGCTTCTCGCCTTCCAACGCCCGGATGCCGGCGACATTTTGCGAGACTTCGATCACGCCCTTGTACGCCCCGGACTCATCGCGCAGGGCAAAGTAGCGGATGTGCACAAATGCGCCGCCCATCTGGATCCAGAATTCCGCCACGTCCCGCGTGCCAGCCTTGAAATCTTCAACAATCTTCTGCACCACGTGCACGCTCTGCGGCGGGTGGCAATTCTGCACCTTGCGCCCGATGATGGCGGCTGTGCGGGTGAAGATGCGTTCCTTGCCCT
>CAYSVX010000076.1:0-5103 GCA_964434665.1 uncultured Anaerolineaceae bacterium | reverse complement strand
CATCGGTCATCCGCCAGAGAGCAGCCGCCTGGCTGAAAGGCTGCAAGCGCCCGCGGAGCGCCTCAGACCCCACTCGACTGCCCCTCCTCACGGAGCGTGGCTGCGGTGATTTCCTTTAGCCGCAGACGGTCAGACCCGTTATCGCCTCCATGAGCTGCTCATCTTCGTGATGGGAAGCAGGGTGGTACCGCGAAAGCAATTTCGTCCCTGCATGCAGGGATTTTTTATTTAACAGGAGCAAAACATGATGGACCCAACCGCAATACCAACTTATCGACCCGATGAAATCGAGCCAAAGTGGCAGGCACGCTGGGAGGCAGACAAACTCTACCAGCCCGAGCGCGACCCGAACAAGACGAAACACTACGCCCTGACCATGCTGCCCTACCCTTCCGGCGACCTTCACATTGGCCACTGGTATGCCATGACGCCTCCTGACGCCCGCGCCCGTTTCAAGCGCATGCAGGGCTACAACGTCTTCTTCCCGATGGGTTTTGATGCCTTCGGCCTGCCAGCAGAAAATGCCGCCATTAAACATAACATCCACCCCAAAACGTGGACCTATGCCAACATCGAACACATGCGCGGGCAGCTGCGCTCGATGGGCAATTCTTTCGACTGGCGCTCTGAGATCATCTCCGCGGATCCAAAATATTACCGCTGGACGCAGTGGTTCTTTGAGCAGTTCTACAATAACGGTCTGGCTTACCAGAAGATGTCCCCCGTGGACTTCTGCCCCAACTGCAACACCACCCTGGCACGCGAGCAGGTGCATGGCGATGACCGCCACTGCGAACGCTGCGGCACGCCCGTGATCCGTAAAGACCTGAAACAGTGGTTTTTCAAGATTTCCTTGTATGCCGAGGAGCTGCTGAACTACAAAGGGCTCGACTGGCCGGAATTCATCAAGACCCTGCAGCAAAAGTGGATCGGCAAGTCTCAAGGCGCCTCCATTACTTTCAAAACAGAGGCTGGCGACCCGATCGAGGTCTTCACCACCCGCCCCGACACGCTCTGGGGTGTGACTTTCATGGTGCTCTCCCCCGAGCACCCTCTGGTGGAAAAAGTTACCACTGCCGCCCAGCTGGACGAGGTCCGTGCCTACCAGGAGCAAGCCAAGCGCCAGTCCGATATTCAGCGTGAATCGGTCACGCGCGAGAAAACGGGCGTCTTCACGGGCGGCTATGCCATCAACCCTGCTTCCGATCAACACATCCCGATCTGGATCGCGGATTACGTGCTGATGGGCTACGGCACTGGCGCCGTGATGGCTGTGCCTGCCCACGATCAGCGCGATTTTGAGTTCGCCCGCCAGTTCAACCTGCCCATCAAGGTCGTGATCCATCCCAATGGGGATAACCTGATCGACCCCGATGAAATGACCGCGGCTGTTGAAGCGCACGGCTCGATGGTCAATTCCGGACCGCTTACCGGCACTCCTGAATCTGAATCTATGGCTGCGGCAATTCGCTTTGCCGAGGAAAACAATTTTGGTCACGGTACCACCAGCTTCCGCCTGCACGATTGGCTGATCAGCCGCCAGCGCTACTGGGGCGCGCCAATCCCCATGATCTACTGCCCAACCTGCGGCACCGTACCCGTGCCCGAGGAACAGCTGCCTGTCCTGCTGCCGGATGACGTGGAATGGCTGCCCACAGGCGAAAGCCCGCTCAAGCTGCACCCCACCTGGCGCTTTACCACCTGCCCGGTCTGCGGCGGCGCCGCGGAACGCGAAACCGACACCATGGATACCTTCATGTGCTCCAGCTGGTATCACCTGCGCTACCTCAGCCCGGACTTCGCCGAGGGTCCCTTTGACCCCGACCAGTACAACTACTGGATGCCAGTGGACACCTACACCGGCGGCTCCGAGCATGCCACCATGCACCTTATCTACACCCGCTTCTTCCACAAAGCCGCCCGCGATTGCGGCATTACGCAGGGCAGGGAGCCCATGCTGCAGCTGCGCAACCAGGGGATGGTGTTGGGCGAAGACGGCGAAAAAATGAGCAAGAGCCGCGGTAACGTGATCAACCCGGACGACCTGGTGGCACGGTATGGCGCCGACACGGTGCGGGCTTACATCATCTTCTTCTGCCGCTGGGAACTGGGTGGACCTTGGTCCAGCAGCGGTATCGAGGGCAACAGCCGCTGGCTGCGGCGGGTTTGGTACATGCTGCTCGAACCCACTGAAGGGACTGCTTCATCGGAAGTTCTGCGCGCCCTGCGCCGCAAGACCCACCAGACGCTGAAGCGAGTGACCTACGACTTTGAGAATTTCGAGTTCAACACGATCGTCTCTAGCCTGATGGAACTGCTCAACGAAATGGGTCGCGCCAAGAACGCCGGCGCGTTTGGCACGGAAGAGTGGAACGAAGCCGCGGATATCTACCTGCGCATGCTGGCGCCAGTCTGCCCGCACATTGCTGAAGAACTTTGGGAACGCCTGGGCAAACCCTATTCGGTCCATACCCAAACCTGGCCGCAGGTGGACGAGGAAGCCGCCAAAGACGAGATGATCACCCTAATCGTCCAGGTCAATGGTAAACTGCGCGACCGCATTTTGGTTGAGCCGGGCATCAGCGATGAAGACGCAAAGCAACTCGCACTGGCGAGCGACGCCGTCCAACAATCGCTGGAAGGTCGCCAAATTCGCAAGGTGATCGTGGTGCCGGGCAGGTTGGTAAATATCGTCGGTTAACAAATCCCTAACTCAACCGCCAACACGCCAGGTCTTTATGGATCTGGCGTGTTTTTGCACCTTTAGACCGTTCTCAAGGTACTTTACGCAGGGAACAAAAAGGATTTGTCCAAGCCTGAAAGCAAGAATTGGAATTGCAGGTTAAAATAGTTAAGCTCAAATATAAATCTGGAGCACTTGAAATCTTTATTTTCCCAGTATTGGGATTGGCAGTATCCGCATCGGAGGAAGTCAAGACAAAAGAGAGACAGCGCACCAACGGACTCTCATCCGGTTCAACCACAGGAGGTACTTATGAAAACTGTAGTTGCGGGGGCTTTGGGGGAATGCGTGCATGTTGCTGGCGTAACCAGCTTTTTACGCCTTGCAGAAATTGCTGGCTGGCGGACTGTGTTTTTGGGTCCAGCAGTTTCGGTTGAACGTTTCGTGCAGGCAATCAAAGAGGAAAATGCTGACCTGGTCGGCGTATCTTACCGTCTGACGCCCGAGAATGGCGAACGCTTGTTGGGCGAATTCGCGGAAGCAGCATCGGATCTACACGAATCCGGCGTGCGTTTCGTCTTCGGCGGCACCCCGCCGGTAGCTCAGCGTGCCGAGGCCTTAGGAATGTTTTTTGAAAAGTTCTTTGATGGCAGCCAGCCGATGGACGAAGTTTTGGCCTTCCTGCGCGGTGAAAATCGCGCGGGTGATGAAACCCTGAACTATCCCCAGGAGCTCATCAGCCGGATCGCGTGGAAAACGCCCTACCCATTATTGCGGCACCACTTTGGCTTACCAACCATGGAAGCCAGCCTGGATGGGATCGCGGAGATTGCCGAAGCAAAAGCCCTGGATGTGATCTCCCTGGGAATAGATCAGGACGCGCAGGCGAACTTTTTCCACCCGGAGCGTCAGAATCCCCGGGCAAAAGGCGCCGGCGGCGTGCCGGTCAGGTCTGAACAGGATTACCGGGATCTATTTGCTGCCTCTCGCCGCGGGAACTTCCCCCTGATGCGCACGTATTCCGGCACGGACGACTTTATCCGGCTGGCGGAGATGTACGTTGAAACCATCAATATCGCTTGGTGCGCCATTCCGCTTTTCTGGTTCAACCAGATGGACGGACGCGGTCCAATCCCGCTGAAGGAGTCCATCCGGGAGCACCAGGAGGTGATGGCGTGGTACGGCAGCCGGGGAATCCCGGTGGAACTGAACGAACCCCACCATTGGGGCATGCGCGACGCGTCGGATGTGGTTTATGTGACCTCGGGGTACCTTTCCGCGCTTAACGCAAAGAAGATGGGCGTACAGGACTACATCGCGCAGATGATGTTCAACAGCCCTGCCGGGCTTTCGGACGCGATGGACCTCGCCAGGATGCTGGCGATTCTTGAACTTACCAAACCACTGGAGGATGAGACCTTCCACATTTGGCGGCAAACCAGGACCGGTTTGCTGAGTTATCCGCTGGATGACGATGCCGCGCGAGCGCACCTCGCGGCGAGCATCTACGTCCAGATGGCGCTCAAACCGCACATTGTTCACATCGTTGGGCACACAGAAGCGGACCACGCTGCCACCGCCGGGGATGTCATCGCTGCCAGCCGCATGGCAAGGCAGGCAATCGAAAACGCCTTGCGCGGGCAGCCGGATATGCTCAGCGATCCAATAATTATCAAAAGGAAAGACCATCTGGTCGCCGAAGTAAAAATCACCCTCGAGGCGATCCGCAACCTGGGCGATGGCGGTGATGCCGCCCTGACAGACCCACACACACTCGCCGAAGCGGTGCGCGTGGGCATCATGGACGCGCCTCAACTCAAGAATAACCCCTTCGCCCCAGGCGCTGTGCGCACCCGTGTTTTGGACGGAGCCTGTGAGACTGTGGGTGAAAACGGCAAAATCATCAACGAACAAACAAGGCTGCAAAACTATCTTTAAGGAGCATCGATGAGTAAAGAATATGTATTTGGCGTAATTGGGGCTGGCAATGGCGGAAAAGCCATGGCAGCTTACCTGGCATTGTTGGGGAAGAAAGTGCTGCTTTATAACCGCACCTTTTCACACGTGGAAGTCATCGCGGAACGGAAGGGCATTGACCTGATCAATCCCGGCGGATTGGAGGGTTATGGAAAACTGGAAATGGTGACGGATAACATCGCGGAGCTGTTGGCAGAATCGCAGGTCATCATGGTTGTCACCCCCTCGACAGCGCACAGGGATATCGCCACGGCTGCTTCGCCCTACCTGCGGGATGATCACATCGTTATCTTGCATCCCGGTCGAACTGGCGGCGCTTTGGAATTCGCCGAGACCCTTCGGCAAAACAACTGCGCCACCACCCCGACCATATCTGAAGCAGAGACCTTCATCTTTGCCAGCAGGTCCGAAGGACCCAGCCTCGCGCGGATTTTCCGCATCAA
>CAYSVX010000075.1:0-6176 GCA_964434665.1 uncultured Anaerolineaceae bacterium | reverse complement strand
GAAGTGCGTGTGGAAAGGTCTCCATCATTAATAATTAAGAAAAAGAGAGATCGCCATACCCTGCTTTGAGGGCACAGGCGCAACAACCGCTCGCGATGACGGGAGGTTCCTTCATGAAAACGTAGAAGAACTCTCTGCCATCGCGAGCCTGCCGTGATTAATTTCGGTTACAATTTTGCATATGAAACTGCCGCAAAAAGGCTGGATTTTTTGCCTGCTTTTGTTACTTACTCTGAACGCGTGCACCGATACCAAAGTGATGCCGCTCGTGGCTGCTCCGGACCCGCAAGGTCGCTTCGATTTTTCGATGCCCGAGGGTTGGCAGGGCGTGATGGAAGGCGACATCAGCAGTTATACCCCCTCCGACTCCACATACAGCGAAAAAGACCTGCGTGTTTTGCTCTTCCTTTCCCCCACCAATACGCTCGACACAAATCAGCACCTTGACACCGCTGAACCGATGATCCAGGATTTCCTCAGCAGCCATCTCGACGAAGCGTACGAGGTCATCAACCAGAGTGAGATTAAAGTCGACAAGTACCCCGCGGTAAAGCTCGAGATTGCCAAGCCCTACCAGGATGCCTACATGCTCGGCCAGGTGGTTTTAACCGCGATGCCCGGGGTGGTAGTAATTTTTCTTGGCACAGGCAACCAGGCCAACTGGGAAGCCTTTTTGCCAACCTTTACCGCCATGCTGAAAGACTTTCACCTTATCAGCGCGTACACCCCAACCCCTCCTGAGGGCTAACCATGCGTTCCGTCTGCCGATTGTTCACCCTCCTTTTTCTGACAAGCGCCTTGGCAGCCTGCCAATATCAAACTACGCTTCCCGGGCGTAGTGAAGTGCCTGTCTACAAGCCGCCGCAGCTCGTCAGCCCCACTCCCGCTCCAACACCCACTGCCGAGCCAGTTTCTTATATCCAAACTGGCAGCCCGATGCAGGTGCATGCCGGGATGTATTCCTTCGAACCCGTGACCACCTGGGATGAAAGCGGTGTGCCGTTGGTTGTTCAAACAAGGGATGCCCGCGTCACGCTCAGCAATGCCGAGGAGACCCTCTTTTTTAGCCTGACAAGCGAACCCGCGCCATCAGGTTCCACCTCCCAGGTCTGCCTGGACACGATCCTTCAGCGCATGGCAGCCGATATTTCCGAGCTCCAGCATAGCGAGCCTTCGCCCATGACCAGCCAGATTGGAACGGGATTGCAGGTCCAGCTGCAGGCGGAAGTCTTCAGCCAGGTCTCCATCGGTTTACTCCAGGTGATACAGGTGAACCAGCGCTGTTTCAGCCTGTTTGGGCTTGCTTCCGCTGAAGATTCTGCTGCTCTTTGGGAACTCAGCGGTGCGGAAATTATGAGCCGGTTGCAGCAATCCGTGCGCTTTCTGGAGGCTTCACAACTGTTGTATTGCGATGTGGCAAACGATGCCACATATGGGTTTTCACCGGAGAACCCAATCCGCACAGGCAACACCAACCTCTACGACGGACGCACCCGCCAGGAAATCTACCTTCTTACTTTGCGTGGACCAAACAATGAGGAAGTCATCTTCACACGCCTCTCTCCGGAGTTTAACGACCTCGGCGTGATTGTCGACCCCTATCGTGTCGAATACGCCCAAATCCCTGAACCCGTCACGCTCTATTTTGATATGAACACCTTCGAATCACTGCTGGCTCCCCAGGGCTTCACCTGTGAGGCAGCTTTCTCAATCCCCGCTCCGTAGACGAAACCTCTCCCATGTTCAAAAAATACCCGCCCCAATTCTGGTTAATGCTGCTCGGTTTGATCATCTCAACCACCGGCACGACCATGGTTTGGCCTTTTTTGACCATCTACGCCAGCGAAACGCTCAGCCTGCCCATGGCGGCAGTCACCAGCCTGATGAGCATCAACTCGCTCTCGGGGCTGACCGCCTCGATCCTGGCTGGTTCGCTGGTGGATCGTTTCGGGCGCAAGAGCGTGATGGCGGTGGGGTTGTTTGGAACAGCAGTGGCGTATTTTGGCTACATCTACGCTGGTTCCTACTGGCACTTTGCGGTTTTAATGATCGCCTCAGGCTTGTTCAACCCGCTCTATCGGCTTGGCTCGGATGCCATCCTGGCGGATATGCTTGCCCCCGCTGACCGCGTGCAAGGCTACAGTATTTTCCGCATGGCGCGAAATATTGGCGTAGCTCTCGGTCCGATGATTGGCGGTATCGTGCTCTCCAGCAACTACAACATCGGCTTTACTGGCGCGGCAGCCGCCCTAATATTCTACGGACTGATCACGCTCTTCTTCCTGCGCGAAACCCTCGTGCGGGATCCAAACGCCAAACCTGAAAGTCTCAGGGATCAGGTCCGGGTCTACCGGCAGGCTTTCAATAATAAGCCCTTTGCCCACATGGTCGGCGCTTTCACCCTGATGGAAATTTGTGCGGCTTTGATGTGGGTTCTGCTGGCTGTCTACGTCAAACAGAACTTTGGTCTGAAAGAAGCGACCTATAGCTGGCTGCCTACCACCAACGCCTTGATGGTGGTTTTCCTGCAGGTTTTTATTACCCGTATCACCAAAAAGTATCGCGAAACGCAGGTGATGCCAGTAGGGGCAATCTTCTACATGGTTGCCATGCTGATGGTGGGGGTCAGCAGTCAGTTCGCAGGTTTTTGGCTGGCGATGGTCGTGATGACGATTGGAGAACTGATCACCGCCCCCACCGCGACCACATACGTCGCGAATATGGCTCCGCCCGAGCAGCGCGGTCGTTACCTGGGGGTATTCGGGCTAAGCTGGCATGTTGCCATGGCGATTGGTCCATTTGCGGCTGGAGTTCTCACCGATGCGTTCGGCTTCCGCTCACCCTGGTTTGCGGGCGCGATGATCGGAGCCCTGTCCGTCTATGCCTTCGTGCTATTGGACCGAAAAAGAAAGCAATCGAAGCTGATTTCCTGACCAGGTCACTCAATAATCATTTTCGTAGGGAGTGGGCTCGACCCCTTCCGTGTAGATGTAAGAAAATCATACGTAGGGTGGGTCATCGTGCTCGTAGAGTATGGCGTCATAGAACTGTAGCCCACACAGAATTCCTTAAAGCCAACCCACCGATTGTTTTAGGAGTATTTTTCCATTGGTGGGTTGACTATAAGCAAATGGTCTTGGGTAAAGATTTGCTGACGTCAACCCACCCTACCCACCTGACCCCTTCCGCGACGCATAAAGATGGAACCTTCGTAAGGAGGGGCCTCGACCCCTTCCACGACATATCCAAATGGAACGGCGCGAGGCTGTTCCCTGTGACAACCAACTCCTTGACAAGCCCTTCATGACCCGTGATAGAATAGAACATATAATCTATTATCGTGGGTAACACAGTGACACAAGTTTTTGTCTTTAATCAAAAAGGAGAATTACAGGTAAGCGAGGTCTCTGAACGACCAGAATTTGTCGTCCAGACCATCAATCGCGGCGACTGGGAACGTTACCTGCCTTATGAGCCCTCCCCCACCCAGGCGTGGCAGGCAGTGCGTGTAAACCGTCTGGTGGTGGTCGTGCCACTCACCATGGCGGATGATTACCCGCAAATACAGCTCACCCCCCGTGAATTTCAGACATTGCAGGGTTTGTGTTCAGGCAAAAATGCCGCGCAAATTGCCTACCAACTGCACATCCAGGCGCGGTCAGTCCACCGCCACTTTAACAACCTGCGCGCTAAGTTTAAGGCACACACGCTGGCTGAGTTGTCAGCCAAAGCTGCCGCTCTTGACCTGGTCAGACCTGACCTGGACGAGCTATTCGATTAGTTTTCCGGCAAAACTTGGGAAGCTCCACTGACGGCAGGTGGGAGAAGTTTCGGCTCAGGCGGTAAAATCACGGCATCCCATAAGGCTTTTGCGACTGTCAGTGCTGCTTCAGGATGCCCAAGCGCCGCCGACGACCGCGCGACCTGCGCGAGCCTTGAGCCGTCATCTTGCATCCAATAAGCCATTAATGCCCGGAATTCGCCAACGTTTTGCACCAAAGCCCCCGCCTGGTGGCTGAGCAGGTAGCGCACGTTGCCTTCCTCCTGACCCGGAAGGTAATCAATCAGCAGAATTGGCAAACCCGCAGCCAGTCCTTCCGAGACGATCAGCCCGCCTGCTTTGGTCACCAACACATCCGACGCCATCATCCACTGGGGCACATTCTGTTCAAAATTGCGCACTTCCAGGGGGAAGTCGTAGTGGCTGCCGATCAGATTTTTGTAAAGTTCATCATTACCGCCAGCAATCACCACCACCTGCACCGGGGCTGAGGAGTTTTCCAGAGCCTGGAGATAGTCCTGCAGGTTGCTCACCCGGCTGCTGCCGACGAACAACAAGGTCAGGCGATGCGGGTCAAGCCCGAGCGAGCCGCGCAAAGCTTGCTTTGCTACCTGGTTGAGCGCGAAATCCGGGCTGACCGGGATTCCGGAGATCACCAATTTTTCTTCAGGCACGCCGCTCTCGAGTGCTTTTACCTTGACCCACTCATTGGCAATAAAAAATCGGTCAGGCTCAGACGAAAACCAGAGCGAGTGCACATCCGCCAGGTCGGTCACGACAGTAAAGGCTGGGATCTTGGGCTCAACATCCTGCAGCGCTTTGCCAATTGGCGTGTTGAACATTTCGTTGGTATTCAGGACTACGTCAGGTTTGAAATCGCGGATCGTGTCCGCCATGATCTTTTGCAGCATGAGTGTCAGGGCGCCTTCCACCACTTCGCTCACCAGGCGCGAATCGCTGACTTCGTAACTGAGGCGGTAAAGCCCGGGGCTGAAGCGCACACTGCGATCGTAGCCTTTTTCGATTGGCTTCATCACAGTTGGGGTGCTTGTTTCCTGGATCGGGTTTGTCACCATGATCTCCACCTGATCGGGATACAAGGTTTCGAGCGCTTTTGAGACCGATAGTGCCGCGCTGCGATGCCCAAAACCGGCATCACTGGTAATAATTAAGCAGCGTTTCTTTTGCATATTTTCCTGCATTACTTCCTAATCTTTTTTTCCTCGTCAGACACCTGGTCGATTATACCGCTGTGTGAAATTCCTTTCATCTTCGGTTAACCATTGTGTTTCGCAATAGCTACTCGTGCCTGACGTGACAAAAAGAAATCTCCGCAAGGGAGATTTCCTTTATACCATCATTCTCAATCAGCGCGCTGACCCCCCAAACTAGAGCACAGCTTTCAAGAACCAGAAAACTCGGCTCTATGTTCCGCGTATGAAGAGATGTCTTACAGAAAAACAGTGCTTACTTCTTGTCCTTCTTCTTGTCTTTCTTATCCTTCTTGTCTTTCTTGTCCTTCTTGTCCTTATCCTTGCCCATTTTTTCCTCCATTTCTTTTAGATCGATTTCGTCCGGTTCGAAGAAGCTGATCAATTCACCAGTAGTAGCCTTGGTGAGATCAGCCCAATGCTTGATTTCCAGCACAAGATAAGCTAAAGCACCAGTAGTCAAAGAATTAACCTTGCCGTCCAGCATCTGAAGCAAGGCTTCCAAGCCAGGGTTATGACCGACCACCATCACGCGTTCGATCTCATCCGGCAGTTCGTTCAATGCCTTGATGTAATTTTCGGGCTCACCCATATAGAATTCGTCCACAAATGTCAGCCCGCCTTTGAACTTGGACTCAGCCGCAACGATCTCGGCTGTCTGCTTTGCCCTCTTTGCGGGAGAAGAAAGAATAACCTGCGGCACCAATTCAGCCATCACGAGCACTTTGCCCATTTGATTGGCAGTTTCTTCCCCACGATGCTTTAGGGGGCGGTCGAAATCCTTTAATTTTTCATTTTTCCAACTGGATTTGGCGTGCCGCAAAATTAACAAGGTCTTGGTCATATCAGCAACTCCCGGAATGAACCACATTTAACGAATAAGAAAATCATAACATATGAATCGTAAATGGATTGTTAAGGTTGCTACAATGTCACCAAAAAGACACTTTCTTCCAAATTTTCATTTCACCCGCCTAACCTTCGAGTAAACCACTTCGCGGTAATGCGATAAAATGCCACCACGGAGATCACAATGATTTTCTTGAGATACGACATCAATCTTTTGTTACTTGTGACGGGCTTTGGCTGGACCCTCGCCCGCTTGATACGCTTCGCGATCCACAAGCGCGGCAGTTTGCTGCGGGAGCTGACGCTGACGGTGCTGTTTCTTTTCCTTTGGTTTC
>CAYSVX010000074.1:0-6272 GCA_964434665.1 uncultured Anaerolineaceae bacterium | reverse complement strand
GTTTGGATATCAGCAATTCTTGATTCGTGTTGTTGACGAAAGCAGAATTGAATCTCCCTTGACCTGGGGAACAGACATGAAGTATTACTACGGAGAACCTTAACATGAAAAAGCACAACAAAACAATGTTGATTGGCTTGGTGGTTATCGCTGCTCTTGTTGGGGCAATCTCGTATTTCTTCTCCTTCGCCAGCGGTCAGATGGATCCGCGTTTCGATTTCGAAAAGGTTGAATACTCCTTTTGGGAAACAAAAATCGCCAATATGACTGACCCGACAGAAAAGGCGACAGAAGCGGCTCGCTTGGATGGGATGAGAGTCTTTGAAACCCAACAGTACTGGGGAGACAAGACCGCCATGGCTTACGACGGTGAAATGGTCTGGACTGAGCCCGCCCCTGAGGATATGGTTGGGATAGTTTATTATGGAATCCAGGAGGACTTTGATTTTTACTTGATCTGGAGGCAAGCCAAAGCGACCAATGGCTGGATCGGCATCTTGAACGGGCAAAACTGGTCAGTGGCGGCAGGAGCCTGGGTGAGGGATCCTGAGCAAGGCTTGGTGCAGATTACGTTTCCAAATGGGAATGAAACTGCTGTAGTCTTGCTGGAGACCCCGGAGAAAGTCGGAGTTTTGAGAATTGAGGCGGTAACCGGCACACGGGTGATGTTGAGCGCCGAGAAGAGCGAAAAGATGTATTATGTGGATCTGCTGGCACGCTGTTTTGTACCTGATATGTTCACCATTGTCTCCACAGCCACACCTCTTCCAACCTCTACTCCCATATTGGCAACGCCTTTGCCGAGCCCAACCTGGTCCTGGTACCAATACCCGGTGCCAAATCAACAGCCGGTATCAGAGCAACAAACCCCTTACCCTTAGATCATTGAACAAAACTTATGTGTCATGCCAGCCGAATGATGCTGGCATGATCGGCTTGTTATCGCGAACCTCTTTTGCGCCTTTGCCCTCGCAGCAGAGTAAAGCGATCTCGCCTTTTCCGACTGGATATGATCTGCTTCCCGCTATCGCGAGCAGCGAATTACCGTAGGCAAGCAATGCTATAATCGGTTATGTCGGAAACAATTTTCGGATGATCATTTTTTCAACGCCTCGTCTTGGTCTGTAACTAGATCAGGGCAGGCAAAGGAGTTTATGATGAGCGAAGAAACCAAGATCCAATGCCCCGCCTGCACAGCGGAGTTGACCCCCGAAACGATTGAGTGCCCCTGGTGCGGGCACATGATGACCCCGAAGGCTGAAGAAAAACCTTCCGAGGAGGCTCCTGAACGGATAAGAGACTGGTTCGAGCCAGAGCCAATCCCATTGCCCGACGAGCCCGCTGAACCACCCGTGCCGGAAGAACCCACTCAACCACCTGTGCTGGAAGAACCTCCTGAGCCCGTTGTGCCCACAGTGGCGGTTTTTCCTGTAGCAGAGCCGGGGCTCACCGAGATTGCTCCGATTCCAGGCAGTGCGCCTGCCAGCAGCTTGAAAGTGATGGGGATCATCCTGACGATTTTTTCCTTTCTAGCCTTGTTGTTCTTTGCTTTTCAAGTTTTTCAGGACAAACTGCCAATATTAGTGCTCGTGTTCCCAATTTTTGGGATGATCATCGGATTGATATCCGTGGTAGTCGGGCAAAAGCGTTAGTCCTGTAGGAGAGCTGGTCGCAAAACAAGCAAAATGAGCGATGACAATCAATTGCCTGAGCGTCTTAGCCGCGAGACGATCTTCGAGAGTGAGTATTTGCGTCTGCACATCGACCGGGTGCGCCAGCCTAATGGCTTCATCATAGAACGTTTTCACAACGTGGAATATCCCCATCCTGCTGTTGGGGTGGTGGTGGAGAACGATCAAGGGCAGGTGGTGCTTTGCCGAGTGCCGCGCTACACCAGCATGACCTGCGAATGGTCGGTGCCGGCGGGGGGTGTGGAAACGGGCGAGGATGTTCTGGAATCTGCCCGGCGCGAGGTGTGGGAAGAAACGGGGTTTGAGTCCTTTGACCACCGCTTGATTTACACCTATTATCCCCAGCAGGGAAGTAGCAACAAACTGTTCCACGTCGTTTTTTGCCGGGCTGGCGAACAAACCGGGAATTTTGATCCGAACGAGATCAGCGAGGTTGGGTGGTTCTCCAAAGACGAGGTGGAAGCCATCATCGACCGTGGCGAAATGCAAGACGGTCTTGGATTGACGGCACTGTTGTTATGGTTGCGGCGAAAAATGTGATCGTTGTTGTAGGGCGAGATTGAGGGCACCGCAGCTGTAGTGATGGACGACTGTATCGTGCCCTCAATCCGCAGTAAAAATCTATCCAGTTTATTTCTAACCGAAGATATCGTAATGGCGGATTGGAAGCACACAAAGATCTCAGCGTGATGAAGTTCACAGTGCTTCCAATCTCGCCCTACGACGAATTGTCTCGCTCTACGTCCAAATATTCCACCCGGCTTGCGTGTAATCTCAAGATAATTGAAACTTTACTCCCCAAACCCGCCCTGACATCCATTGAATCGATCAAGATCTATCATCTCAAAATCCTTTACATTCCCTTCAAAATAATCCCTGAAACTTGACCATTTCCATCCATCAAAGGATTCTGTGAGATTGTGTTTTACAGGATTGTAGTGAATGTAATCGAAATGTCTCAGTAAATCCTTCTCATCTCTGATTGTATGTTCCCAAAACTTATCTTGCCAAATTCGGTCAACATTTCCCGATGCATCGCGCTTCATCCACAAGGTAGTTAGCCGCTTTATTTCACGCAGCCTTATTGAAAAATTGCTGTCTTCTTCGGGTAGTTCTATCAATAAATGTATGTGATCCGGAAGAAGACAATAAGCTAACAGGTCAAATAGCTTGTTGCTTTGAACCTGCCTTATTGTGCCGTTTAGGAGATTTAGTTTCTTTGGGGTGTCAAAGTATTTTCTTCTATGATAAGTGACTAAAGTGAAGAAGTAAGTCCCACCAGGTACATAATTACGTCGATAGTTCGGCATGGGAAGATTTTATCAACACATAACAATTTTTGTTGAGCGTGGGAGAGACAAAGTGCCCGCGAAGCAGGGTATTGAGGGCAACATTAACGATGTCACGGATGAACGAATTGTGTGGTTAAGTGTAGGGAGTGATTGAGGACACCGTGAACGAATTGATGGATAGGTGTATCGTGCCCTCAATCCGCCGTGTGGATGATCGATGGCGTGACGGTGCTTCCAATCTCGCCCTACGTAAAAATGAATCGATCGTGCCGGTCTCCAGACCGAGCACGGGACTTGACCGAAGGTCTCCAACCAAGGCGAATTGACAAACGTCGGAGTGAGGGAAAAGAACCCTCATTCCGACCTACACAAAAATCTCCCAAAACATTATGAAAAAATGGATGTGGCGGGTCAAACAGCCTCGATCACCACCTCTCGTAGTGCACGATCTCGCTAAGTGGTTTGCGTGTTCGGACTGAGGGTTGCTCGGCGGGATAACCAATTGGGATGACTGCCACCACAAACTTGTCGTCCGGAATGCCCAGCACCGGGCGAATTTCTGACTGAACGAAAAACCCAACCCAGCAAGTACCAAGCCCCTGCGCGTCCGCCTCGAGCAGCATGTTTTCAATGGCGATCGCGGTGTCGCGTATGGCGCACTTGAGTTCCCACTGCGGGCTGTTCTCATCAAGGTAAAGCCCCGGTTCGGTTTCCACGCGGGCAGCCATATCTGCCACGGCCACAATCAACGTGGGAGCGGACATCATCCAAACCTGGTTGTGAGAAACTTCCATGACTGCCTGGCGCTGCTGCTCGCTTTGAACCACGATGAACATCCAGGGTTGCTTGTTATTACCCGAAGGCGCCAGCCTGCCAGCCTCGAGTACGCTCTGCAGCTTGTCCGGGTCGATGGGAGCGGACGTGTATTTACGGATGCTTCTACGATGTCGGATTGATTCGATCATTTTCACCTGCCTTGGTAATAGTTTAGCCGAAAATTAGCGTGATATCGTAAGTACTAATGCGATTGTTTGGGCGATGCAGGCGTCGCCCTTACTACAGGAATGGAGATGGAGACCTGACGGTCAAATCATGCGCACGGTCTGGAGACCGGCGCAATCAAAAGTCACCCATACCTTGATCGTGCTGGCCTATGGGTTCATTAGCACCCCAATATTTGTCAAATGGGATAAAATAAGAGCATGGTTTGACATGCGCGAGATAACGCCTTCTTTCTTTCCCGATCTCGAGAAGCACGTTGAAGGTCAGGTGCTGCGAAAGACCACGCCTTTTCCCATCCCCACTTACCATGAGCTCGTCCGCAAAGTTGCCCAACTCTCATTCCTGAATAAGGACTTCCTGCTTTTTTACCGCGGGCAGGACCAGGATTACCAGAATAAAGCCGGCTCCAGCACTTTCTACCCCACCATTTACCGCAAAGAGATCCTGACTTCCCAGGAAATTCGTGCCCGTTTCGAGCTGGTTGAAGTAGCGACCAACAAGCTAATCGAAGCCTTTGACCGCGAAAAACTGGATGGGCGGGTTGACGTCCGGCGGAAACAATACATCGCCTGGAGCATCCTGCAGCACTATGGGGTCTGCGACACGCCCCTACTCGACCTGACCCAATCCCTGCGCGTCGCCGCCACCTTTGCCCAGATTGGCAACAAGGCTGAACGCGGCATGGTTTATGTTTTTGGTCTGCCCTACGCCACCAACCGGATCACTTACAACAGCGAGCAAGACCTGGTGATCGTGCGGCTGCTTTCCATTTGCCCGCCTGAAGCTTTACGCCCCTACTTTCAGGAGGGCTACCTGGCCGGCACGCTCGACATCACAGACACCTATGCCAATAAATCAGAATTGGACTTTAAAAATCGCCTGATTGCCAAATTCTCAATCCCCACCGCGGCGTCTTTTTGGGGCAGCGGCTTTACGCGCATTCCCAAAAACCTGCTCTTCCCTGAAAATGACCGGATCGAGGAGATATGCATTCGCATCCGTGAAGAAATATTCAGCGATATGAAGTCAGTTTTTTTTAATTGACCCTGGCACGTTTTTTTACCCTTAGGATTTCCAATGACAGAAATCACTCCTGATAACCGCAAGAAATATCGACAGTTCATTTGGACTTCCGCGATGAACCTGGTCTTCCTGGTCGTCCTGTCTTTGTATCTCCGCTTCCTGATACAAGGGGGTCTGGCACTCCTGCCCACGGATGGCGCGGCTTCAAATGCAGTCCTTTCCCAGGTGATGTATGTGATAGCTCCTCCCGCTTTTGGTTTGGTGGGGCTGCTGCTTGCCATCGCCTGGAAACCGTTGAGCAGAGGGGTGATCGTTTTGCTGGCGCTGCATTACATATTGATGATGTCGGTCCTACTTCTGCTTGGGTATGCAGTCGTAACGCTCCTGCGCACTGAACTCGGCGCAGGGTCGCCTGGTGCTTTTATCCTGCTGGGCATCCTTGCAGTCCTGGTGTTTCTGTTTATCTTTAACTTCAAATCACTCAAGGACCTGGATCTGCCGTCGATATTTGGCAAAAGATAATTTTTTTGCATAATACCTTATAAAAACCCTGTTTTCGTAGGCCGGATTGAAGTACGCAATCCGGCTATCGTTTGTTTTACACATCAGTCGTAGGTCAGGTTGCGCACTTCAACCTGACAACAGAAACATCCCTTTTTCGAGGGCATTATTTGCCACCATTCGTTACGTCAGGTTCAACCCCATTCCCTATGCTCCGGGATAGGCAGAAGAACCTGACCTATGCACTTTGCCAAAAACAGGACGACCTACTTTGACCAGGCATAAATCTTCCTGGGGGTTCTTTTTGCGGTAAAATCCAACAGACTCTTATGGAAAAGAAAAAGAAAGTCCGCAACTCTGCCAAGGCTGTCATCATTCGCGACAAGAAGCTGCTGGTGATTATTAAACGTGATCAGGAAGGGTCGTACGCGGTGCTGCCCGGGGGAGGTCAAAAGTGGGGTGAAACCCTACCCGAGTCGCTCATACGCGAATGCCTGGAGGAGATCGGTGCCGAGGTGAAGGTGCGAAAGTTGCTTTTCATCCGCGAGTATCGTTCCGATCGACATGAATTTGCGGAGATCAGCCCGGATGTGCACCAGGTGGAGTTTTATTTCAAGTGTAAAGTCAGCAAGGATTATGAACCCTCACAGGGTCACCTCCCCGACAGCGGACAGGAAGAAGTCCGCTGGGTGGCACTTGACGAACTTGACACCGTTCACCTTTATCCCCGCACCATTTGCTCAATTCTGGCGGACCTTAAACA
>CAYSVX010000073.1:0-6337 GCA_964434665.1 uncultured Anaerolineaceae bacterium | reverse complement strand
CGCACGCGCGAGATCTTGCTGGAGCTTTTGGGGCAGAAATAAGCCGAATATTGACCGTCGTAGGTCGGGTTCCGCAGTTGAACCCGACATTGCTGTGTAATTTAGTTGTAGATCAGGTCATCGTGCTCGAAGAGTATCCGCAGCACCTGCCCCTGAGCGTAGCGAATGGGGTTGAACCCGACATTACTCTTCATCACTTAACGATATTCTTTATCCTCTTTTCATTTCATTGTCGGCTTGAAAAGCGCAAGCCGACCTACGACACATCCTGACCCCCTCCGAGGAGGGGGAATTAAAGGGGGTGGGTTATTATATGTGCGAATTGTTTGACAGCGAGGACGAATCGGCTAAAATAGAGGCTACGCGGGCGTCGCCAAGTGGTAAGGCATTAGCCTTCCAAGCTAACATTCGTCGGTTCGAATCCGATCGCCCGCTTTTTTCTTTTAACCTCTAAAAAATTCGTCGGTTCGAATGCCAAATCGTAGGGACAGGCCTTGCGCCTGTCCGGTCAAGACCCCGGGCAACCACAGGGGGTTGCCCCTACCGACGGAGACATTGCGGTCAACCCCCTCGCACGGCCTGTACCCGGAACGAAGTGGCTGGGTATCAGGACACCGGCAAGAACAAAATCGCCTCTACTTATTATGGAATACAGGTGGAAGATCACCCGCTTTTTTTATTTAACATTCACAACATGGTCGGTTCGAATACCCACAGGGGTACAAGTGTCCGATCTCCCGCTTTTTTATTGTATGGTTCCTTCTTTTGTGGGGATAGGTCTTTCACCTGTCCGGTCTTTTTGTGGGGACAGGTCTGCGTAGGTCGGAATGAGACCGCTTCGGACTCTATCCACAATTTGCCCCTTTCGCGGGATCACTCCGACACAAATCTTGAAGCGCATCGACCTTAACTGCTATGTAGAATCCTTCAATAGAAATTGCGCTGCAGATTGTTTATTGATGTCGCTCAATGGGAATGTCGGAGTGAGACCGTGGGAGGTGTGTGAAGGGCTGAGGTTGTGAGACGGTCTCATTCCGACCTACCACTGTTTTTCCTATGCATTGGTAGGTCGGATTGCGCTGCCTGCCCCGTGAATTTTTGCGGGGTTCAATCCGGCTTTTGTGTGGTCACAACAGTGCAAATCCTCCCCCGCGGGATTACAGACCTTGTAACAGGTGATGCCCGTAGGGTCGACGGCCTGCCTCGACCTAATTACAACGAGGAAAAGGCGGGCCAGTTCCCTACGAGACCGTGTGTCAAACAAGCTTTGTAGTGCGGATGACTTATTTTGCAAGTCCATGGTAATTAAGCAATATTCCTACCCAAGCCAGGAGTAGCGATCCTGCATGTAGACTTTCCAGCCCTGCATCTCCTCAGTAGCAAACCCTCTGAACAGGTCTTCCGCATGCACGCTGATGAAACGCCCCTCTTTCTTCACCAATCTCGTCCAGATTTCGGTTGGAGTCGCCCCCAAGGCGTTCAGCAGCGGTGAGGTGATCCGTTTGAAATCGTCATTTGCGTCCGGAGAGATGTGCAGCAGGCTGACCACATCCGCGCCTAATTCATGCGCCGATTCCATCTTTGCTGCCAGGAATTGCTGGCGCATGAATTGGTAAAACGGTTCGTAGAAAAGCGCGTCAATGCCCGGCAGCAGGTCCACATCAATGATGCAGTCCAAATCATCAAATAAGTGCTGATAGATCTTACGGCGGTCAGTCCCACTTGGGGCGATTCCGAGATAATTGCTCCCGTAGGACTCGGTGTATTTCCACTCGATCAGCACCGCCTGCCGCTTTTGGTCTCGATCCTCAAACATCACGATCGCGTCCGCGCTGGTGAAGTTCGCCCCGCGCGTGCGGTTTCCATTTTTGGAAGCCCGTTCACCAAGGTAATTTTCCGCCCCGATCCACTCGAAAGAAACATAGAGCCCATTTTCAACCGAGAGCATGTGGTCTATCCGGGGGAAAATTGGCATTAGCAGGTTTCGCAGCTCTGCAGGTTTGTCGGCAAAGGGAAACAGGAAGTTGATGCACGCAACCTGGGAACTGCACAGGTGATTGCTGGGTTTGCCATCCTGACCCTGATGCCACGCAATGTTGTGGCTCGCAAAAAAGTCCAAGGCGGCTTGCCTGATTGGCGGATAGAGGTTCTCTTCCGCGAATTCCGGCGGCAGGCAAAACGGCCGGGGCTTGCCTTTGAACAGGCCTTCAGCCCTGGCCTGTTCTGAAATTGTGGCTGACCTGTTCTTGAATTGAACCTGTTTCGGCTTTTCGCTTTCGAGGAATTTACCCACCGCTTCTCACCCTTCCTTTGCCCTTATCAACCGGATCACATATGGATTCTAGCGCCTTCGATGAGATTATACCTTTCCCTGCCTTTAGGCCGTAGCGGCGACGCATGCGTCGCCGCTACCTTACCTAATATCCCTAGCGGGATGTGTCGACTATAGAATGAAGCTCAGGTAATACTTTCTACGACTTTTACCTCTTCAAAAACTTCCTGACTGCCTTGAATATCTTGCCGTTCAGGAACAGGGCAAAGGCTTCGGGGACTTTCATCGGCGCGCCCATACCAAACAAACGCAATGGCGCATCCATAATCGAAGCCTGCACGATGCGTTCGTTCACTTCCTGGTATTCTCCGCCACCTGCAACCCTTTTCCGCCCTTCCCTCCCCAGGATCGCCGCAAGCAGCTTGCCCCGTATACGGTTACGGGCGTCCCAAAGGGTGGAGTTGAGGTCATACACCTTGGGCTCGCCCTGCGGGTCAAGCGGCAAAGGGCTGCCATTAATGGCCTCAAAAGCCGCATCCGAAGTATGTAGGGTCCCGGTTCCATAGCCGAAATACCCAGGCGCGGATTGGGTATAATCCGGCACGCTCACGCCCGGTTGGTCGCTTGCCACCTCAACAGAAGCCTCAAGCGGGGTATCCACAACCGAAGTTCCGACCATCAGCCGATATTCGCCCGCCTCGGAGTGCCAGGCGTGAACGCTAGCGTTCCAGTACGCGAAATCGCCATGCTCCAGCTTGATCTGAACAACCCGGCTTTCGCCAGACGCAAGCTCCACCTTCGAGAAAGCTTTCAATTCTTTCTGGGGACGGAAAAGGATAGACCCGGGCGGCGCGACGTAGAACTGCAGCACTTCCTTGCCCGCCCGTGAGCCCGTGTTGGTGACACGCGCGCTGACTTCCAGTGTTTCGCCAGGCGCCAGGCTGGCTTGGCTGAGCTCGAGGTTGTCGATCTCAAAACTGGTGTAAGACAAGCCAAAGCCAAACGGGAAGGCTACCGGTTTGGCAAAGCTCTGGTAGAAGCGATAGCCAACAAAGACGCTCTCGCGGTACTGGGTGTTGAAGCGCTTACCAAACTGGGCAAATGCGGGGGTGTCTTCCAAGGCCAGCGGCCAGGTCTCCGCCAGTTTGCCGCTGGGGTTAATGCGCCCCAAGATCAGCTCGAGCGTTGCTGCCCCCACCATCTGCCCGCCAAGCCCCATCAGCAGCACGGCTTTGACCTTGCCGAGCCACGGCAGCCTCACTGGCGAGCCGGCATGCAGCACCACAATCACTTTCGGGTTTTCGGAGGCGATGCGTTCGATCAGGGCGTTTTGCGCCGCGGGGAGCTCCAAGTGCAGGCGATCGTAGCTTTCGGCCTCTTCGGTATCACGTAAACCGGCAAAGAACAAGACCGCGTCCTTCCCACGGCAAAGATCCAGGGCTTCCTGTTCGAGCTGCGCGTTTTCCTTGCCGCTCAATTCGTAACCGCGGGTATATGCCCAACCCAGGTTTTCCTCACGCAAGGCGTCCACAAATGCCACCATCCGCCGCGGGTTCACACGGCTGCTGCCCGCGCCCTGGTAATGCGGCTTTTCAGCCATCGCGCCGACCACCGCCACCTTTAAGCCTGTCTGAAGCGGCAGAAGGTTCTGGTCGTTTTTAAGCAGAACGGCTGATTCGAGCGCGACTCTCTTTGCGATCTTCTCAAAATCATCCACCTGCCAGTTTTTGGCAGGCTCGCGAACCTCGCGCACTTTCTCTATCAGTTCCAGCAGTTTGCCAATCGCCCGGTTCAGGTCGCTTTCCGCGATCCTGCCCGACTTCACTCCCTCGAGGATGCGATCCACGCCATACTTCCCAGTCGGAGGCATTTCCAGGTCGGTGCCGGCAGGGATGGCAGTGGCGCGGTCGTTCATGCCGCCCCAATCGGTCATGAACAAGCCCTCAAAACCCCACTCCTGCCTTGCAATCTCAGTCAATAACGTTTTATGCTCGCTGGTGTAGGTGCCATTGAGCTTGTTATACGAACTCATCATCGTCCAGGGCTGCGCCTTGCGGATGACAATCTCAAACGGCCTCAGGTAGATCTCGCGCAGAGCCCGCTCATCGACGACCGAGTTGTTGATCACCCGGCAGAAATCCTGGTTGTTGGCGGCGAAGTGTTTCAGGCTGACTGCCGTGCCCAGGCTTTGGACGCCGTTGATGTAAGCGCTTGCCAGCTCACCCGCCACGAGGGGATCTTCCGAAAAATACTCAAAGTTGCGCCCGTTGAGGGGATGGCGCTTGATGTTCACGCCCGGCGCCAGCAAGACGTCCACCTCAGCGGCTTTTGCTTCCGCGCCAAGCGCCTGACCAAGCTCAAACACCAGCTCCCGGTCAAAGGAACAGGCTGCAGCGGAAAGGCTTGGATAGCTGGTGGCGGGAAAGCTCCCCTCCAAAGCGGCTTGACCCGCTTTTGGAACCGTTTTTCGCAATCCGTGGGGTCCGTCGTGCAGCGTCAGCGCTGGAATTCCCAGCCGGGGGATGGCACGCGTGTGCCAAAAGTCCCCTCCGCCTGAGATTAGCCAGGCTTTCTCTTCGAGTGTCAGTTGTTCAAGGATCTGTCGGATGTTTTGGGTGTGTTCGGGCAAAGGAATATCCTCCTTAAAACAGGTGTGATAATTGGGGGGAAAGTTGACCCTGGGATCAGATCACTCCGGTCAGGAGCAGGATCGCCAGGACGATGATGAGTACGCCGATCAGCAGCAAGACGTAGAAGTTGAGCGAGGCAGTCTTATCGACCGTGCCGAGGTTACTCGAGACGTCCTCTTTGGCTTGGGCTTTGAAGTCGACTTTGCTGAGGATCATGTCCAGCTTTTGGTAAAGCTCAGTCAGATCCGGTGAGAGCGGTCGGGCTTTCTCAACCTGTTCGCCAAGGGCTTTCGCCATCGGAGCTAATTGCTCGCCGAAACTCTTAATCTCGCTGGTTTTGGTCTTGACCTGTTTCTCAAGGGCTTCAAGTTGATCGTCCAGAGGGAGCAGTTCACTCTTCAGGTCGCCTTCCAGAGCCTGGATCTGACCCTGCAAATCATTGAACTGGGTGCTGAAAGCCAGCGCCTGGTTCTGCAGCCCGGGCAGCTGCGCCGCCAGTTCCGGCTCGGCATTGGTGGCATCCAGCAGGGAATTGGTCAGGGTGCTCAGCCGGCTGTTCAGTTCAACGAGCCGCTCGCCTTTGTCGGGGTCGTCGGTGCGTTCCAGTTCGATGATACGCCCGCGGGTGTCTTTCACATCGCGCTGGAAGCGGACTTTCTCCTGCGAGGCTGCGTCCAGATCGGCTTCGAGTGCGCGCACGCGGTTTTTGGCATCGTTCAGCTCGTGTTCCACGCCAGCTTGCTGGCTTTTTAGCGCGTCAATCTGCTGACCAAAGCGCTCAACGACCGCCTTGCGCTGCTCAGCCAGCTCCACTTTCTTCCCCTCAAGGGAGCGTCGATGGTCTGTCGCGCCATCGATCTGCCCCTGGACGGTTAGAAGCTGGTTATAGGCGCTTTCGTAACTGGGATCACTGACCCTTGCCGCCCAGGCTTTCTCGCCAAGTTCATCCAGCAGATCGCTCTTGTCGCGGTCCAGGCTTTTCAACTCGCCCTTGAGGCGCGCGTCCTGGGTCTTCAGGCGGGCAGCGGCGCTGCCAGCGGCAAACCAGGTGCTCAGCTTCCCAACGCGCCAGAGGTAGATCAATAAGCCAGCGTAAGCCAGCAGGAGCAAGATACCCATCGCGATCGACACCCAGCGACCGGTCGAATCGGCGGGATTGTCCGTTTGGGTGCAAGCAGTCAGACTAAAAGGCATCAATATCAAAAGCAAAAAAGCTGGGAGAAAAAATCGATAATATCGGCTATTGTTTTTCATAGCTCCTCCTCAATGAAAGCAAAACTGATTGATAGAAGTATACCCTATCGACCCTCCTCAGAACGCTTGTTGCAGACATTACGTTGTGTTTGGGTTTCGCATCCTGTCTACTCCGGGCTTTTGCGAATGAGCGAGTTCAAACACATGTGAGACGATAGGGCTTTACAAAAAAGCACATTGG
>CAYSVX010000072.1:0-6353 GCA_964434665.1 uncultured Anaerolineaceae bacterium | reverse complement strand
CCGGATTATGGCTCGCATTCCTGCTAAAACCCTTGACAATCAAGACGGTATCTACAAATATCGCGACCATAAAGGCATTGCGGAAAGGGACGAGCCCTTTCCCTACGTAAAATGATTTGTCGGAATTGTAATTTTGTTGTAGGGAACGATCCCTGCACTGGCAGCGAAGCGGATAGGGTGCGCCGTTCCGGTAGTTTGCATTTTCGGAAGGGTCAAGTAAGTGCGCGTAGGGTGGGTTGGCGTCATACCACCGCAGTCCACACAAGATGCCTGATAGCCAACCCACCAACACGCTTGCATCCCATCGGTGGGTTGGCTATTAAAGAGTCTTGGATAAAAAAAGGGTTACATGACGCCAACCCACCCTACAAATATCGCGACCATAAAGGCATTGCGGAAGGGGACCAGCCCCTTCCCTACGAAAGTTCCGTCTATATGTGTGGCGGAAGGGGACGAGCCCCTTCCCTACGAAAGTTCCGTCTTTATGTGTCGCGGAAGGGGACGAGCCCCTTCCCTACTGGTACGGATACGGGTAAGCGAACGGGGTTTGCCGTATAATTGACCCAAAATTCAACCAACTTATCGGGATGGTCTATGGGCAGACAGGAAAGAAAAACTGAATATCTAGTCAAGTATCGCTATCCGCGCCACCAATTTCGGCGGGGATTTCTGCGAGGTGGCATTAACTTACTGGCAAAAATTTTAGTAGACTATCAGGTCTACGGCACCGAGAACCTGCCCAAGAAAGGTCCATTGCTAATTGTGGGCAACCATTTCCATTTTCTGGACACGATCGGTCCCATTCACAGCACAAAATATCCGTTGGAATTTATCGGCGATGCCGAAATGCCCAACGCGCCGATGAGCATGAAGATCTTCCCACGCATTTGGGGCGCTTTGCGGATTATGCAGGGCACGCCAAACCTGGAAGCTATGAGGGCTGCTGAAGCCGTGTTGGAACAGGACGGCATCCTGGGGATTTTCCCAGAGGGTCATACCCATAATCCTCCCCTTGGCACCCCGTTGCCCGGGGCGGCATTCATGGCGCTGCGCCTGGGCGTGCCAATCCTGCCGATTGGTACATTCAGCGAGGATGATTGGAACCTCTTTGGGACCATTAGAGAAAAGAGGCGCAAAGCCCGCGTGGTGACTCGTATCGGCGAGCCTTTTGGTCCGCTGGATATTGGTGAGCCCGGCAAACTGCCTGGGCGTGTGGAAGTCAAGGCAGCAGGGCAGGCTATCATGGAAAAAATTGCCGCTTTGCTTCCCGTTTCTGCCAGGGGACCTTACACGATGGAGCTCTCTTGAAGTTCAGACAGGATTAATAGAAAAATAACAATGGGCTGTTATCATATTTACATTATTAAACAGCTTTGGGCTGGATTGGATTAATGATGGATTATAAGGATTATTACAACACGTTGGGAGTCAACAAGACCGCCACGGAAGGCGAGATTAAAACCGCCTATCGGAAACTGGCGCGCCGTTATCATCCGGATGTTAATAAGGACCCAAAAGCAGAGGATAAGTTCAAGGAAGTGAACGAAGCCTACCAGGTGCTCTCGGACCCGGAAAAGCGCAAGAAGTACGACCAGTTTGGTTCAGAATGGCAGCGCTATCAGACCTCCGGCGGGCAGCCAGGCGGGTTTGATTGGGGCAGGTGGCAGCAGGCGCCGCAAGGCGGACAGCCTGGATACCGCACTGTCTCGCAGGAAGAGTTCAATGACATGTTTGGGGGTCTTGGCGGCTTCTCGGATTTCTTTAACACCCTATTTGGGCAGGGCGGGTTCAGCAGCGGGGCTGGGCAAAGCCGTGGCAGCCGATCTGTACCGCGAACTGCGCAGAGATCTCAGCCGATGGAACACGAGGTGGAAATTACCCTTGAAGAAGCCTACACCGGTACAAAACGCACGCTCCAGTTTGAAGGCGGCAGGAAAATTGAAGCCAGCATTCCACAAGGAGTAAAGACGGGTTCTAAAGTTCGGCTGAGCGGGCAGGCAGGCGGGGCGGACCTTTATTTGAAGATTAAGGTTCTGCCGCATAAAAGCTTTACCCGTAAGGGTGATGATCTGACACTGACAGTACCGGTGGATCTCTATACCGCCATCCTGGGCGGTGAAGTGAGCGTCGAAACGATGGGCAAGCCAGTTCGCCTGACCATTCCGGAAGGGACTGATAGCGGTAAAACCATGCGCCTCAAAGGGCTTGGCATGCCGAACCTCAAAAACCCTACTGAACATGGCGATCTTTTTGCCCGGGTCGAAGTGCACCTGCCAGGGCACCTGACACCCGCAGAAAAGGAAAAATTCCGCGAAATTCGCAATATGCGGCATGCCTGACACAAGCTTCTAAATGAAGCGGGGGGCAAAGTCCTTGCGAGTATAATTTGAGAATTATCGATTGCTATGACTGAATCATTCCGAAAGAACATCACTGTCTACGCCGGCTCGGCTGATAACCTGCAGCAGGTCTATCTGGACGCTGCCTGGAGGCTGGGGGAGACTCTTGCAACGCAGGGGCGCACGCTGGTATACGGGGCGGGCAAAACTGGTCTTATGGGAGCGGTGGCGGATGGCGCGTTGGCTTTGGGTGGAAGAACGGTAGGGGTCATTAACGATGGGCTGAACCTTCCTCACCTGGCGCATGCCGGCTTGAGCGAGCTGGAAATTTTGCCGGATATTCACGCTCGGCAGGCACGCATGACCCAATTGGCGGATGGCATGATCGCTCTGCCTGGAGGGTTTGGCACCTTTGCTGAGATCTTTGAAGCGCTCACCTGGGCGCAGATCGGCTTGCACAACAAACCGGTCGGTTTGCTGAATGTGCAGGGATATTTCGATCCGTTGGTTGCCCTGATTGATAAAGCCATTGAGGAAAACTATATTTACCCTGAACACAGGCAGTTCTTTTTCGTGGCAGATAACCCCGCCGCTTTGCTTGCAATGCTGGATGGTTTCAAACCATCCAATGAAATAAATCGTTGGATGGAGCGTCCGTGAAGCCTGTAAAAACGCTGCTCATTGATCTTGACGATACAACCTATCCAACCTCGATTGGTGTTTGGCCAATCCTGACGGAACGCGTTTTCCGATACATGCAAGACGTTGTGGGGATACCAGAAGACGAGATTCCTGAAAAACGGGACCGCCTGTTTTTTGAACACGGAACCACGATGCGCGGTCTGAATATTGAATATGGGATCGATGTTCAGGATTATCTCGAATTTGTGCACGAAGTGGACTTGTCGAAGGTCATCCAGCCTGATCAAGATCTTAAAGCCGCACTGAGTTCCTTACCACAGGAAAAATGGATCTTCACCAACGCCAGCCGACAGCACGCAAATAACGTGCTTGGGCTACTCGGCATCACCGATTTGTTCATGGGCGTGATCGATGTGCTGGATACTGAGCCATGGTGCAAGCCGCACCCCGAAGCCTTCGAAATCGCGCTGAAACTGGCAGGTGGACCTCAACCAGAAGATACTTTGTTTGTGGATGACCTTGAGGTAAATCTCGACGCAGCCAGAGCGCTTGGTATCCAGACGCTGCGCGTGTCGAGCGTGGAGGTGGAGTCGAACCACCCTGTCATTAGTCGTTTGGTGGAATTGCCAGCCTTTTTATCAAAAAATGGAATTAAAAGAATTGAAGAGCTGCCGTCATAGTGCAGCATTGTAGATGGAGTTGTAATGGAAAATAAAGCTATTCGTTCATGTTTACTGGTCTTTGTGACCATCGTATTGCTGGCAGGCGCTTTTGCCGCTGGGTTTGGTGTGGCAAGCGCGTTGCCCAAGAATCCTGTCCGCCAGGCCTTGGGTTATGACAATTGCGCAGCTTGTGAAACCTGCGATGCCTGTGAAGCCTGCCCCACGGTTGTCCCTCAAGAGGGGGACGATAAACCCCAGGGTGAAGCCCCCACCAGCTATTGCCTGGAATATACCAGCGCTTCCACGCCTGAGGAATTGAAAGATTTGTTCGATCCCTTCTGGGAAAGTTGGCGATTGCTGCATGAGAACTTCGTTGACCAACCTTTGGATGATGTCACGTTGATGCGCGGCGCGATCCAGGGCATGCTGGCAGCCACCGGTGATCAGCACACCTCCTACATGGATCCTGAACAGTTTAAGCAAGCTAACACCGAGATGGAAGGTGAGTACACCGGTATTGGCGCCTGGGTAAATACCAGCGGTGAATACGTGGAAATCATATCGCCGATGAAGGGCTCACCTGCTGAAGGCGCGGGGTTGAAGGCAAAAGATCTGGTCATCGCGATCAATGGCGAGGATATGACCGGCATCCCCGGAGATCTGGTGTTGAAAAGAATTTTGGGTCCCGCGGGTGAAACGATCGTCATTACTATACGGCGCGGTGAGGAGATCTTCGATGTCTCCGTGACCCGCGCTGTGATCCAAATTCCGGTGGTTGAGTATGAGATGCTTGAAGATGGCGTTGGATACGTGGCGCTTTACACCTTCAATGAGCTCGCGACCGATAAATTGCGGGAAGCCTTGCGCGACCTGATGGCACAAAATCCAAAGGGTATCATCTTTGACCTGCGTGGCAACGGCGGGGGATACCTGGTGACGTCTGTTGAGGTTACTTCGGAATTTTTGAAGGATGGTGTGGTGCTTTACGAGGAATACGGTGACGGTTCGCGCGACTCTTATCCAGTGAGGAAGGGCGGGCTGGCGACGGAGATCCCATTGGTAGTTCTGATCGATGAAGGTTCAGCCTCAGCATCGGAGATCACCGCTGGCGCGCTGCAGGACTACGGACGCGCGAAATTGGTCGGCATGACCAGCTACGGCAAAGGTTCAGTGCAGAACTGGATCTCCCTGCGTACTGAAGCTGGGGGCGTGCGCATCACGATCGCGCGCTGGCTGACCCCGAACGGCAACCAGATCGACGGCATTGGTCTGACCCCGGATGTGGTGGTGGAATATACCCAGGAGGACTATGACGCTGGTCTTGATCCGCAACTGGATGCTGCTGTAGAACTTTTACTGAGCGAAATGCCGTAAAATGCATTATTATTCTGCCAGAAATTTTTAGCGAACACGGAGATTACAATGAACTTTGAATATTTACTCTATATGATCCCCGGACTTTTACTGAGCCTTTTCGCTCAATTTAAAGTTAAATCCGCTTACAGCAAGTGGAGCCAGGTGCGTAATTATCATAACGTGACTGGTTTGGACACTGCTGAGCAGCTCAAGCCGCGGGTAGGGCTTGAAAACGTAAAAGTAACCCGCACCCAGGGCACCCTGACCGACCACTATGATCCCCGCAATGATACCCTGGCACTATCGCAAGGGGTGGCGGATCAGCCTTCAGTCGCCGCGATGGCAATCACGGCGCACGAACTTGGGCACGCCATGCAGGACAAAACCAGTTACGGTCCGATGCGTCTGCGCACCGCGATTGTCCCGGTTGTGAGCTTTGGCTCGAACATCGGAATTTTCCTGGTAATGATTGGCGTGGTGCTGAGCATGGCGAACCTGGCTACCATCGGCGTGATCTTGTTCTCCTCAACCGCGCTCTTTTCGCTGGTCACGCTCCCCGTTGAGCTGGACGCTTCCAAGCGTGCTCGCGAGATGCTGGACCAGACAGGTTTGGTTGCCAACGCGGAGGAACGCGCTGGTGTGAAGCAGGTGTTGGATGCAGCGGCGTGGACCTACGTGGCGGGGCTGGCAACCTCCATTCTGCAAGTGCTTTACTACATGTCGGTGGCTGGTCGCGCGAGCGGCAGACGCCGGTAATAATTTTTGAATGTGAGAAGAGCTCCGGTTTTCCGGAGCTCTTTTTTGCTGTGTACCGACATTTGTAGAGCAAGCTGTATAGGGTAGTTTGCGTTTGGGGGTATGGGAATCAGGGGAGCGGGCTGTGTGGGTAGGTTGGCGTATGGAAGTTTGGAAAATAAGTGGGCATGCGGTTTAGGGTGGGTTGGCGTTCAGAAGTGTGGGAATTAAGAGGGCTTTTAAAAGGCAACCCACCAACAGGATGCAAGAGTTTTGTGTTGGTGGGTAAGCTTTTTCGAGGCAATGGTTAGTATGGGTTCTATGACGCCAACTCACCCTACGACTACGACTCAACGGTGGGTGATTAGTTGACACTGACTGTGAGAGCAGTGGATATGGATTGTCGTTCAGGAGTGTGGGAATTAAGGTGGCAGGCTGCGTAGGGTGGGTTGGCGTAAAGGAACATGAGAATCAAGAGGGCGTTTTACAGCCAACCCACCGACTGGATGCAAGAGTTTTGTGTTGGTGGGTAGGCTTTTTCGAGGCAATGGTTAGTACGGGTTCTATGACGCCAACCCACCCTTGTATCTTTATAGTGATCTCAATTAAGCTATAGATA
>CAYSVX010000071.1:0-6361 GCA_964434665.1 uncultured Anaerolineaceae bacterium | reverse complement strand
CCTCTTTTGCTTGAGTAGGATTCGTTTGGATGGGGCTGATCAACAAAGAAAAAATACAAACAAAAAACAGGACCTTTTTTAACATATTTACCTCCGCTTATGCACAAAAGCCACCCATGATTATATGATGAATAGTTGTGTTCACATAGAGAGCAATTGTTGGGATAACCCGGGTGGCGTGGATAATAACTGATACTGGGAATCAAAGTGCCCACGGCGTGATTCGAACACGCAACCGACTAACATGTGCTCCCACTGTGCACCCTAACGGGTGTGCTGCGGAAGGGTTCGAAGGCAGGAGTTATGAAATACTGCTGGAGATCGCTTCACAAAAGAGGTTCGCGATGACGAAGAAAATGCCCCAGGCGTGATTCGCCTGTATCCCGCAGGGGCATATACGCAACCGACTGACACCTGCCCCATCCCGTGCACCCTGACGGGTGTGCTGCGCAAGGGTTCGAAGTCACATTTGGAGACCTTAGGTCAAAATCACGTGCTCGGCGTGGATACCGGAACAATCAAATCTGTCATCGCGAGCAAAGCGTGGCGATCTGCTTTTGCGTGATGATTAATGGAGGCCTACGGTCAAAGCACGTGCTCGGTGTGCACACCGGCACGATCAGAGAATCAAAATGCCCCCGGCGTGATTCGCCTGTATCCCGCAGGGGCAAATACGCAACCGACTGACACCTGCCCCATCCCGTGCACCCTGACGGGTGTGCTGCGGAAGGGTTCGAAGGCAGGAGTTATGCAATACTGTTGGAGATCGCTTCACAAAAGAGGTTCGCGATGACGAAGAAAGTGTCCCCAGCGTGATTCGAACACGAAACCGACTGACACTTGCCCCATCTAATGGGGTTCGAAGGCACATTTGGAGACCTTCGGTCATATTACTCGCAGGTCCCACAGGGAGGCTACGCACTCAGGAGACCTTGCGAGAACAGGAATCAAAATGCCCCCGGCGTGATTCGAACACGCAACCGACTGATTCGAAGTCAGGTACTCTATCCATTGAGCTACGGGGGCGAGCGAGGACATTATACCGCATGCACGCGGAATTTTCGCAAGGAAAGCTTATTCCAAATTGTAGTAATTGTAAAAAGCGCCGGAAATATTTGCAAAAAGCAGGTTTGCCCGGTCGAAGATGACCTGCACAGGGTGGTGGATGAACATCGAGAGTACGTAATTGCCGCCGGGGGTGTAGATGATGGCGCAGTCCGCCATTGTATGCACATAGCCATCCTGTACCTCGTTCGCCCAGCCGTGCTTGTGCGCCACCTGCGTCCCGGCAGGCACGCCGGCTTCAAACAACACCCCGATCTTGTTGCGTGAGAGGTAGGTGACCATCATCTGGCATTCGGCTTGGGTGATGGCTCCCTCAAACGCCACCGGGATCGAGCCGCCGTAGTCCTGGGCACAGTAGTAGATATCTTCGAGCAGCAAACCCATGTCCAGCGGGGTGGTTTGCCCATAGCGATCGGGATCGGTGTCGTAATCGGTGCGCTGGTTGGCAGGGGTGGAAAATTCCTTTAGCAGCGGCGAACCAAGCCCAAAGAAGCCCCCCCAGAATGTATTCTCAAGCCCAAGCGTTTGGGCGTCGTCGGTGATGCGCAAGGGAGCGAGGTTGGGCTCGATGACCTTCTTTGCCACCGAGTCGGTCGATTCATTGCTCGACATCTCCACCATCGCCTCGATCTCTGCCAGGATTTCGGGGTCATATGGGGCTTCGAGGTTCTTGAAGAGGGTGATCAGGGTTGGGATCTTGATCGTGCTCCAGGAGGAATAGGCGATATTGACTGGGTAATTCGTGTCGCCGACGTTGCTGTGGGCGAGATGCAGCACGAAACCGGTCTGCAAATCCTTGTAATAGAGCTCAACCACGCCATCGAAAGCGGATTGATCGATGATGTCGGTGAGCATGTACTGCAGGATCTCGAAGGAGGGTTTGGCGGGGTTGGTGCGCAACACTTCCAGCCTGGCAGTGCGCCGGGAGTTGGAGGAAAGCGCGTTGATGATGCGGTCAATGGAGGTGTCGTAGTCCAGTTCGGTGCCGGCAATGCCCGTTGAAAAGCCGCTTTCGCCTGGGATCGGCATAGGCGGAGTGGAGGGCTGGTCGTAGCGCACGGAAATCTCGGTTTCGAGGAAGTTGCGCATACGGGCTTCGTCGAACTTGGCTTGCAGCGGGATATCGATACTGGTGATGGGCTGATTCCAGATGTATTTCCAGAAACCGGTCCAAAAGGGTTCGCCGGTGCGCTGTTTATCAGCCGCGGCGAGCATGTTGTTGACCTGCAGCTCAAAACCAATGGTGGCAGGCCGCACCTGCATGCGCGCAGATTGGTACTGCAGTTCGATGGGAGTCATGTAGGCTTGCACCAGCCGCTCGGAGGCGGTCTCGAAGGTGAGCCCTCCGATGGGGATGTTCGCAACCGTCAGCCCGGTGGGGAAGGTCGCGCGGATGCGCCCGTAGCGCACGAGCTGCAGGATCAGCAAAAAGCTTGCCATGAGGATCAAACCTAATGCAACCCAACGGATAAGCGAAGTTTTTCTGCGCATGGGTGAATTATAGCCATATTTGGAAAAAGCCTTGAACAAGTCCTTTCGTAGATATCGCAATCATTTGATTAGCGCTACTATCGAGGACGCGGCGGGTAGGGTGGGTTGACGTCAGCAAATTCTTACCAAAAACCAGCTAATTGTAGTCAACCCACCAACACATAAACCTCACACAAAATCGGTGGGTTGGCTTTTAATGGCTCTTCAGATTCCAACACTTTTTTACGCCAACCCACCCTACCGGCCAAAAGATTGAGCGCCTTGCTTTTACGAAATTTTCCTAATAGGCAGCATCTCGATATACCCCCGCCAGCCTTCCGGTGCGAGCTGCATGCGAGGAGCAAGTTCCGGCGCCCACTCGTAGCCGTAGACCTCCGGGTTGAAGCGCCTGATCTGCTCCATGCACATCCCGACGGATTCCTCAAAGATCTCATCATCGTAAGGCTCGCCCTGGAAGACCATCATCTGGCAGGCGGGCAGCTCCAAAACTTCAAAATTCTCGGGTATTTCACCGTCGAAGTCCTCCGCCACCTCAACGCCATGCGCGTAGACGCCCGTCCCGGCTGGGCGCATGTTCTCCGGCAGCCAAACGCCTACCGGCTCGTACAAGGCTTCCTTGATCTCAGTCAAAATATCCCAGGCTGCCGAAGCGTTATTCTCGCCGCAGCCTATTTCTCCGCAGTAGGCCATATAATCACTGGCTGCTTTGCTGCGCCACAGAATTAGCTTGCGAGCTGGACGATCGACAATTTGGGTAAAAATTACTGATGTTTCTTTCATGTTCCATTCCTCCAGATTGGTGTTGGATCGGTCGAGATAGCTGGTTGGGATCAGCCATCCTTCGGGTGTTGGGCGGGCGGCATATTTTTTTGGAGAGATGCCAAACCCATTGGTGAAGGCGCGCGTGAAACCTTCATGCGTGTCAAAGACGAAATCCAGCGCAACGTCGAGCACTTTGTGCTTACCCTTACGCAGGGTGCGGGCAGAAGCTGTGAGTCTTTGCCGTCGGATGTACTCGAAGGGCGCCAATCCGGTTTCAGCCTTGAAAACCCTGGCAGCGTGAAACTGCGAGTAACCCGCGGCTTTGGCCACTTCGCTGGCTGTGATCGACTGGTGCAGATGGTCGGAAATGTACTTTTTTATCCGTTCCACCGCCGCTGATCCTTCGCTTTTGTTCCCTTTTGTCATCCTTTCGCCTTTCTGGAGGAGATTATAAGGACAATTCTAAAGGATTTCTTGACCTGGAGTGCGAAGTTATGAATTGGTTATCACATATTTTTAAATCCAAGGTTTTAGACGGGGATATTATGACTTCTATCTTTTAGCCAGGGATTACGACGCGGAGGAACTCCTCAATTCTATTTTTGATCGCATCGCGCACGGCACGGGTTTGCCCCAAAAGCTCATCATGAGTGCCAGTAAACGAAGCTGGATCACGAAAATCCCAATTCCAGCTGATTTTTGCTCCGGGAAAGATTGGGCATTGTTGGGCATTGGATTGATCGCAGACTTTAATTACGAAGTCGTACTTGCGTCCTTCTTTAAAGAAATCAAAGACGGAATCAGTCTGATTTTTTGAGATGTCGTAACCAAGCTCAGCCATCGCTTCCACAACAATAGGATTAAGAACTCCCTTTTCAAGCCCAGCACTTTCGGCTATGAATCTGCCTTTGCCCAGATCATTCAGGAAAGTTTCCGCCATCTGACTTCTGGCTGAATTATGGGTGCAGACAAACAAAACCTTTTGCATTTAATCGTCTCCGTTGCGCCTGCTCTGGCTTCAGGCACTCATGTTCTTTAAACAAGTATAGTATCAAAGCGATGTCGATTACGTTATGAGGGTGTTAAGCCTTGCATAAATTCTTGTAATGACAGATTAACAGATGTGTTAAGGCTCGGGTGGGTAGTGTGTTTCAGAAATGGCAAAAATGACCCTCTTCTGTCTCCTGTCCGCTGCGAGGCAGGAGCCAGCTTCTCCTCCCCTTCACTACGCTTCGCGGATCTTCGACCAGGGGAAGCCCAAGTTGTGCTCATTTAGGCAGGTGAAGTGGAAACAGACACGTAACCAGATGCGGGGAGAAGGTATAATTGCAGGCGGTTGCCCAAGAAATCACCCGGCTTGAAACCCGGATCGACAAGGAGAGGTAAGCATGAAAGTAATACTGACCGGCTCAATCGCTTTTGACTATTTAATGCAGTTTCCTGGTTTGTTCAGGGACTGCCTTATTGCCGAACACCTTGATAAGGTTTCGCTATCTTTTTTGGTGCACGACATGATCAAACAGGACGGAGGGGTGGGTCCGAATATCGCTTACACGCTGGCGATGCTCGGCGGCAAAGCATACCTTTTCTCCACCGCAGGGCAGGATTTTGGCGATTACGCTCGCCGGCTTGAGCAATTGGGGGTGGACACCAGCGGGGTGAGGATCATCCCCGAGAAGTTCACAGCCTCCTTTTTTGCCACGACCGACCGATCCAACGCGCAGATCTCCACTTTTTACACCGGCGCGATGGCGGATTCGGTGGACCTGCCGCTGGCGGAAGCAAAATTTAAGCCGGATGACTTCGTAATGGTCTCCCCTACGGATCCGAGGACCATGCGGCGCTACATCCGCGAAGCACCCGAACTGGGGCTCAGGATGCTGTTTGACCCGGGACAGCAGATCATTAGCCTGGACGATCAAACGCTGCGCGATGGGGTCGAGCATGCCCACGGCATGTTTATCAACGAGTATGAGTTCCAGCTGCTGCAGAAGCACACCGGTTGGAGCGCAGAAGAAATCCTGGCGAAACCGGCATTTACAGTGGTAACATTAGCCGAGCACGGCGCGCGCGTCGTGGCAGAAGGGGTGGACTGCGTGGTCCCGGCGATTAGCGGGATTGAGGTGAAGGACCCGACAGGCGTAGGGGATGCCTTTAGAGGCGGCTTTTTGCGGGGGTATATGGCTGGACTGCCGCTGAAAGTGTGTGTGGAAATTGGCAATACTGCGGCAGCGTACTGCATTCAAGAAGCAGGACCGCAATGCCACAAGTACACTTGGGCTGAGTTCGTTGCATTTTACCGTGAGCACTTCAACGATGAAGGCTTGCTGGATGAGATTAAAAACTAAATTATTGGAGAGGCAATGGAGAATTACCACATTAGAGATTTGAACCTGGCAGAAGGCGGTCGCCGTCGGATGGATTGGGCGGCACGTGAAATGCCCGTTTTGGCCATTTTGGAAGAGCGATTTCGCCGTGAACGACCCTTCGAGGGTATTCGCATGTCATGCTGTATGCATGTCACGACAGAAACCGCGAACCTCATGCGGACCATGCAAGCTGGCGGCGCGGACATCGTACTGACGGCTTCGAACCCGCTTTCGACGCAGGATGACGTGGCTGCGGCACTGGTGGCGCAGTACGAAATTCCCGTTTACGCAATCAAAGGCGAAGACGACAAAACTTACTACAAAAACCTGCGAGCCGCGCTTGACCACGCCCCGCACATCACGATGGATGATGGCGCGGACCTGGTGAGCACGATTCACAAAGAACGGCGCGACCTGATCCCGAACATCATCGGTGGCACGGAAGAAACGACCACTGGCGTGATCCGACTGCGCGCAATGGCAGCAGACAAGATGCTGGAATTCCCCGTTATGGCAGTGAACGACGCCATGACCAAGCATTTCTTCGATAACCGCTATGGCACAGGGCAGTCGACGATCGATGGCATTTTGCGGGCAACGAACGTGCTCCTGGCTGGCAAGACCTTCGTGGTGGCCGGCTATGGCTGGTGCGGACGCGGTCTGGCGATGCGCGC
>CAYSVX010000070.1:5366-6425 GCA_964434665.1 uncultured Anaerolineaceae bacterium | reverse complement strand
CGGATTATGGCTCGCATTCCTGCTAAAACCCTTGACAATCAAGACGGTATCTACACTTGAGTTATCCACACACTGCCTGCTTAAGAGGTAAAATTAATCAGACCGGTGAAGGGGAACCGGAAAAATCCAAGGAGTTATTTATGACCACCAAAGATTTCCAACCCGTTTACGCTTTTCAGAAAACACTCACTTCCCACGGGCAATCCATGACGACCTATTTCGACAAAAAAGGCCACGTTCAAAAGGTTGAAGCCTGCGCCGACTGCGCCTCCCCTAACCAAAACATTCCCCTGGTCAGCATCATCGACCACACCCTGCTTAAAGCAGATGCCACGGCTGAGCAAGTTGCCATCCTCTGCGAGCAAGCCCTGCAATACCATTTTGGTGCGGTGTGCGTCAATAGTTACTGGGTTGCTTACTGCAAAGCCGCCCTGGCTGGCTCGGACGTCAAGGTCGGAGCCACGATTGGCTTCCCCCTGGGGGCAATGTCCACCAAAGCGAAGGTTTATGACACCAAACGCTCGATCAAAGACGGAGCTACTGAGATCGACATGGTGATCAACATCGGCGAGCTCAAATCGCGCAACCTGGCAGCCGTCGCAAACGATATCCGCCAAGTGGTGCGCGTGGCGCATAAGCGAGGCGCGATCGTAAAGGTCATTTTGGAGACCTGCCTGCTGACGGACGAGGAAAAGGTGACCGCCTGCTTGCTGGCTAAGGAAGCTGGAGCGGACTTTGTGAAGACCTCAACCGGGTTCTCAACCGGAGGCGCCACGGTGGAAGATATCCGCCTGATGCGCAGCGTGGTTGGCCCGGAAATGGGCGTCAAAGCCTCAGGCGGCGTCCGCAGCCTGGCAGATGCCCAGGCGATGATAGCAGCCGGCGCGACCCGTATTGGAACCAGCGGCGGCATCAAGATGGCGGAAGAGCTGGCTGCGCAGCAAGGGTAAGTTTCTGTTTCCGTAACGTTTGTATTAAAAAACCACCCTGTCTCAGGGTGGTTTTGGTTACATCTTTCTTGAATGTTGTCATCCTGAACGCAGTGAAGGATCTGGTTCG
>CAYSVX010000070.1:0-5266 GCA_964434665.1 uncultured Anaerolineaceae bacterium | reverse complement strand
TAATGACTAGGTAAATAACAGATTCTTCGCTTCGCTCAGAATGACCTGGGAGGATGAGTGGCGAGTTAGAGTGACCAGGGAGAAGGGGATCGTCATCCTGAACGCAGTGAAGGATCTGGTTCGTAATGACTAGGTAAATAACAGATTCTTCGCTTCGCTCAGAATGACCTGGGAGGATCAGATTGACAATCCCATAACCAAAAAAATCAATTACCGTCTCTAACTTCCGGCATATCCCGGCTGGCAATCACATCCACGCCCGTGCCGATGACATTCGGGAAAATAACCTGGGTTGCGCTGACGGGCGCGTGCACCTCAACCGCGCGGATCGCAGCCAACACGTCGCCAATCCTCCGCTTGGGGATGCTGCCCTTGGTATAGACCGGTAAAAGCGGATGTAAGCCGCCTACCACCCGGACGGTGCTGGCGACCATGCGCTGAGGGGCAATGGCTTCCTGGCGGCCATAAGTCTCGCCGCGCCGGCAGCGATGCCCCAGGATTTTGACGACCTCGTCGCCTTCCATTCGGACGATCAACTTGCATCCCATCGGGCAGGCAGTGCAGATGTAATTCTTTTCTTCCATCTTATGCCTCCGCCTTGGGGTAAACATCCACGGTCAGGAATTCCGCCTCGCGCACTGCCTCCGCCATGCTTGGTTTGAGCATGATGGTCACCATCTCGCCCGGGCGGGCATAGCGCTCCGATCGGCGCACGATGCTCTTGCTCTGGCTGCTCACCTCCAGCCAGACGTCCTCTTCGATCGGTCGGGTCACTCGCAGCTGGAGCTGCACATCGTCGCCCTCCAGCGCCTTTCGATCGAGCTTGTGGGGCACGACGTAGCGCACGTTTTTTCCAGCTCTCAGTGGAACATAGTTGGCTTCGGTTTGCGCTTCTGCCAAGGCAAAACGAGCAGCGTGCATGCCGGCGGTATCGCCAGCGACCGAGACGTAATCCACCAGGTCGTAGACGTGCACCACGTTTCCGGCGGCGAAGATGCCCGGCACGCTGGTCTGAAAACGCTCATCCACGTACGGACCGCCGGTAACGGGGTCCAGCAGAACGCCAGCCTTCTTGGAGAGCTCATTTTCCGGGATGAGACCGACCGAAAGCAGGAGCGTGTCGCAGGGGATGATCTCCTCGGAACCCGGAACGAAGTTCCAATGTTCGTCCACCGCTACGGTTTCGATCGCTTCCACGCGGTCCTTGCCCATAACGCGCTTGATGGTGTGCTGCAGCTGGAGCGGAATGTCCCAGTCTTGCAGGCACTGCACGTAGTTGCGGCTCAGACCGCTCAGATAGGATTGAATTTCGAGCACACGTGAAACCTTGGCGCCCTCAAAGGTCAGGCGGCGCGCCATGATCATGCCGATGTCGCCCGAGCCGAGAATGACGAAATTCTTGCCGGGCATGTAGCCTTCCACGTTGACCCAGCGTTGGGCGGTGCCGGCGGTAAAGACGCCGTTCGGGCGCATGCCGGGGATGCGGATTTGGGCACGGGTGCGTTCGCGGCAGCCCATCGCCAAAACGATCGCGCGGGCCTCGAGCGTGAAGTAGCCGTGCTGCCGGCTGGAAAGGTGGAGCCGCCGCTGAGGGGTGACATCCATAACCATCGTATCCAGCAAAAACTCCACCCCAATCGCGCGGGCTTCGTTGATGTAACGCTGGGCGTACTCCGGACCGGGCAGGTCTTCCTTGAAGGTCTGCAGACCAAAGCCGTTGTGGATACATTGCAGCAGAATGCCACCAAGCTCTACATCGCGCTCGATCACCAGCACATCCTGCGCGCCGGCCTTTTTTGCCTCGATCGCGGCAGCCAGCCCGCCCGGACCAGCGCCGATCACAACCACATCGTAGGTTTCCTTAGTCAGCATCTTTCACCCCCAATTCTTTAGTTTGGCGAAAGAGGAATTCCGACCCGAACCCCCGTTTGGTTACCTCCAGTGGGGAAATTCCCAACTCTCTGGATAGGATCGCCACCACGCGCGACATGTCAAAGCCGCCCTGGCAGCGCCCTGTTCCCAGCCAGGTGCGGCGCTTGATGGCGTCATAGGTGGTGGCAGGAATTGGGGCGTGGATCTCGCGGATAATTTCGCCTTCGGTCACATTTTCGCAGCGGCAGATCACCCGCCCGTAAGCCGGATCGCTCGCGCAGAGTAACTGACGCTCCGCGTGGGTCATGTTTCTAAAACGCGGCCTGGCAGGGCGAATGGGATTCCAATCCCTTTTCTCAATCAACTTCTCGCCGGCATCCTTCAGCAGCTCCACCACCATTTCAGCGATGGCTGGGGCGGCGGTCAGACCGGGCGATTCGATCCCGCCCAGGTTGACCAAGCCCTGCACCTGCCGCGGGATTTCGATCACAAAATCGTGTTCGTAATCTACGCTTGGGTCAAGCGAACGGGCGTTGCCCATCGGGCGCAGCCCCACAAAGGTGGCAATCACTGAGCGCAGATTGATCGAAGGGATCAACTTATGGGCGCCCTCAGCAATTTCCTCCAAACCTTCCTTGGTGGAGGATGTGTTCTCCTTGTCGTCAATCACATTAGCGTTTGGTCCAACGATCGTGTTGCCGTGGACGGTGTTGGTCACCAGGATGCCCTTCCCTTTTTCGGTTGGAACCGGGAAATAGATGTGCCGGGTTTGGATCTCAGCACTGTCCAGCACGAAATACTCACCTTTGCGCGGTTTGATTTGGAACTCAGGGCGAACGCCTGCCTTGTGCATGACAGCATCAGAATAGATCCCGGCGGCGTTGATCACCCAGCGGGCGAAAATATCGCCGCGGTTGGTGCGGACGCCGATCACGCGGCGTCCTTCCATCAGGAAATCCTGGAACTCAGTCTCGAGCAGAACCTCAACGCCGTTCATGACCGCGTTTTCAGCTGCGGCTACCGTCACCTGGAAAGGATCACACGTGCCGCCCGTGCTCGCCCACAAAGCGCCGCTGACTTCAGGGTTGATCAGAGGTTCCTGATCGCGCATCTCCGTGGCGCTGATGAGCTTCATCCCGGGCACGCCGTTTTTGATGCCCTGTTGAAAAAGCTTTTCCAAGGCCGGCAGTTCCTGTTCGCCAATAGCCACCACAAAATCACCGGGGCGGGCAAAGGCAAAGTTGAGCTCCGCCGATAGCTGGTCCCACATCGGGTTGGCACGCACGTTGGTGAGGGCTTTGAGCGAGCCTGGCTCGGGATCGTAGCCAGGGTGGATGATGGCGGAGTTAGCCGCCGTCGCGCCCATGCCAAGATCGACCTCTTTATCAATAAGCAGGATATCCGCCTGGTAACGCGAAAGCCAGCGGGTGATCATGCTGCCCACCACTCCCGCGCCGATAATGATGAAATCGTACCTGTTTTTGTTCATAACCTTCCTAAGGCTCAGCTTAAAAAGAACGCTGTTTTTCGCAAGCTATATCGTACCCGAAAACTGAAAAAATATGACGGTTTTGAGAGTTCTTCAGCCAGGCGGATCGATAAGACACTATAATCAATGCAGTGGCTGCCCTTTGAAGCCCTAAACACCTTTTACAAGGGAGAATTAAATGAAAAATTACGTCCTCGCCATTGACCAGGGAACGACCAGTTCGCGCTGTATTCTGTTTGACCGGTCCGGTTTGGTCGTTGCTACGGCACAGAAAGAGCACAGCCAGATTTACCCCCGCCCAGGCTGGGTGGAGCACGACGCGCTTGAGATCTGGCAAACGGTACAGCTTGTGATCACTGAAGTATTGGTGAAAACTGAAATTAAGCCGGACGAAATCGCTGCCTGTGGCATTACCAACCAGCGTGAAACCACCGTGGTGTGGGAGCGCGCGACCGGGCGACCGATAGCCAACGCGATCGTCTGGCAGGATACGCGCACGGCTGGCTTCATGAACCAGCTGGCTGCCGAGGGCGGTCAGGACCGCTTCAGGGAGATCGTCGGGCTGCCAACCAACCCGTATTTCTCCGGATCCAAGATCCGCTGGCTGCTCGATAACACCCCCGGAGCACGTGAAAAGGCGGAAAATGGCGAGCTTTGCTTTGGCACGATTGACACCTGGCTGATATGGAACCTGACCGGCGGGATCAACGGCGGCGTGCACGTGACCGACGTCAGCAATGCCTCACGGACCTTCCTGATGAATCTGAAAACCCTCGATTGGGACGACGGTATGCTTGAGATCATCGGCGTGCCGCGTTTGGTCCTGCCTGAGATTCGATCTTCAAGCGAGGTTTACGGCGAAATCACCTGGCAGGCGCTGAAGGGCGTTCCTGTGGCAGGCGACCTGGGCGACCAGCAGGCAGCTTTATTCGGGCAGACCTGCTATACTGCCGGCGAAGCCAAAAACACCTACGGCACCGGCTGCTTCCTGCTGATGAACACCGGAACCAAGCCGATCCAGTCCAAAAATGGTCTGCTGACCACGCTTGCCTATAAAATTGGCGATCAACCTGCCTATTACGCCCTGGAGGGTTCCATCGCCATTACTGGGGCGCTCGTGCAGTGGATACGCGACAATTTGAAAATGATCGAAAATTCAGCTGAAATTGAAACCCTGGCAAATACCGTGGAAGACAGCGGCGGGATCTTTTTTGTGCCGGCTTTTTCGGGATTATTTGCGCCGTATTGGCGCAGTGACGCTCGGGGCGCGATCGTTGGATTGACGCGCTACATCAATGCCGGTCACATCGCAAGGGCGGTGCTTGAGGCCACGGCTTATCAAACCGCCGAAGTGCTCGAGGCGATGAACAAGGACTCGGGCGTGCCACTGACCGCCCTGAAGGTGGATGGCGGCATGGTACACAACCAGACGTTGATGCAGTTCCAGAGCGATATCCTTGGGGTACCGGTGATCCGACCCAAGGTGGCGGAAACGACCGCGTTGGGTGCGGCCTATGCCGCGGGATTGGCGGTTGGATTCTGGAAGGAGCTGGATGACCTGCGCAAGAACTGGCAGGTGGACCAGCGCTGGCAGCCGCGGATGGACGCAGAAACCCGGGAGAGCCTCGTGGCAGGCTGGAAGAAAGCCGTCACGCGAACGCTGGATTGGGTGGAGGAGTAGGTTTGTTTATTGATAGGAATTAATGGCGGGTTGGGGGCAGAATAGGTTTGCCCAAAATATCATTCAAGGTGCTCTCAATACCCTACGGGTACTTTGTCTCGCCCTACAACATCTTATTCATACCCGTAGTCAAGGAATCCTTTGGAATTCAGACGTAGGGGCGAAGCAATTGTCAAGACAATGATGGTTTACAATTTGTGTAGGGTGATTGTTTACACTTTTAT
>CAYSVX010000069.1:0-6648 GCA_964434665.1 uncultured Anaerolineaceae bacterium | reverse complement strand
GAAGCAGGCTTCCTGCCCTTCCTGAAACTCAACTCTGCCTGGTTTATCGGCAGAAAAGCCTTCGTGGAACGTGAAGAAAATCGCACCGGTGTGGTGGCGCGCTTCCGCTTTGACGAAAAAGCCGTTCGCATGGCTCATCATGGTGATCCCGTTTGCGACCTCAAAGGACGCATGGTCGGCGTTGTTACCAGCTGTGCCATTGACAAAGAAGGTTACCTCACCGGACAAGCCTTCGTGGATAAAAAGGTGGCAGTGGAAGGCACCAAAGTCTTTATCTTCCAGAATGCCCCCGATTGGAGACAAAAATCCCCTGCCGAACTCACACACGGGGATCGCGTTGCACTTCCAGGTGCCGCAACCATTATCAGCCGGTTCTTGAAAATATAGACCGGAAGCATTAGAAAAGGAGAGACTAACATAATGCCAACACCTTGGGAACTAAGATTTGCTCATCGAACTGAAGGTATGAAGAGTTCATTCATCCGTGAGCTCCTGAAGGTTACCAACCAGCCTGACGTGATCTCTTTTGGCGGTGGTTTTCCAGCTGCTGAACTCTTCCCCATTGAACAGATGCGGGCAGCCTGCGACAAGGTGCTGACACAGTTTGGTCGCAAAGCCCTTCAATACGCTACCACAGAGGGGTATAACCCCCTGCGCCAATGGATTGCCGACGACGCGAAAGCAAGCGGCATCAATGTCACACTCGACAATATCTTGATTACCACCGGCTCGCAGCAAGCTCTTGATATTATCGGTCGCATCTTCATCAACCGCGGTGATCGCGTTTTGGCTGAATCTCCCACTTACCTTGGTGCCATTCAGGCTTGGAACGCCTACGGTCCGCAGTACGTGACCGCAAATACGGACGCGGATGGAATGGTTACTGATGACCTCGAAAACCTGATCCGGCAAAACGTAAAATTTATGTACGTACTGCCCAACTTCCATAATCCGCTGGGAGTCACGCTCTCATTGGAACGACGACATCGGCTAATTAAGCTGGCTAATCGCTACAACGTGCCAATGATCGAGGATGATCCCTATGGAAAGCTGATTTTTGAGGGCGAAATGCTGCCGCCGATCGCGGTATTGGATGCTCAGTATCATGAGTGTGACCATACTGCATTCAATGGAAACGTGATTTACACCAGCACCTTCTCAAAGATCCTCGCCCCCGGTCTGCGCATTGGCTGGGTGATCGCGCCTGCCGAAGTCGTCAAAAAGATGGTCCAGGCCAAACAAGGCGCCGACCTGCAATGCTCCACCTTCGATCAATATGTCGCCTATGAACTGGCCGCGGGGGATTGGCTGCCCGATCATATCGCCACCATCCGGCGCGTTTATAAAGAACGCCGGAACGCCATGATCCAGGCTTTTGAAGATTTCATGCCTGAAGGTACCACCTGGACAACCCCGCGCGGTGGTCTGTTCCTTTGGCTGCGCCTGCCCGAAGGTTGCGACAGCCTCGAGCTATTCCCCAAAGCCGTGGAAGAAAAGGTCGCCTACGTTCCTGGTGTGCCGTTCTACCCAAACGGCGGTCCAAAGAACACCATGCGGCTCAATTTCTCCGCGGCCAATCCCGAGACCATTCGTGAAGGCGTCCGCCGCCTTTCGGTGATGATCAAGAAAACCATGGCATAAGCCAAATTCTTATTGATGACAAAAGAGACCGGTCAAACTGAACTGCACCCCAAAAGTTGGACAATAAATCCAACCAGAGGAGGTGCAGTTTTTTATGACAAAATTCAAAATAGAACAAAAGGAAAAAGCGGGCGAACTGGTCAAACAGGGGCTCAGTCTGGGTGAAGCAGCCAGACAAACAGGGATCAGCCGGGAAGTAATCCGCAATTTCATGAGACAAGCGGACAGGCATGGATTAAGCTCTCTGCAAGAACACCGATACGACTGGAGAGCAGAAGAGAAATTAGCGGTGTTGCAGTATATGGAAGCAAATCATCTGAGCTGTCCAGAAACAAGTATACAATATGGTATCAAAGGCAGTTCCACAATATGGAGCTGGGCGGAACGATACCAGAGGTATGGGATGGCAGGACTAGAGCCTAAGAAACGAGGCAGGCCGAAGAAATGGCGGCCACCTGATGAGACGATGACGCGGGAAGAACAGTTAGAAGCAGAGAATCTATATCTTCGCGCGGAGAATGCCTACCTAAAAAAATTGAACGCCTTAGTTGCGGAACAGGAAAAGCAAGAACGAGAACGCAAGCAACAGTAGTCTCGCAGCTAAGGCAGGAATATCCATTGGAGCTGCTTCTGAAACTGGCCAGCCTTCCCAGGAGCAGCTATTACTATACAATTGAAGCTCTCAAGACCCCAGCGAAACACAAGCAAGAGCGAGCTGCAATCCGCTCCATCTGTCTGGACCATAGAGGGAGATATGGTTATCGCAGGGTCACCCTGGCGCTTCGGAGCAAAGGCTATCAAACCAACCATAAACTGGTAATGAAATTGATGAAGTTAGAGGGACTGACTTGTCAATTGAGGAAGAAACGTTATCGATCCTACAAAGGCTTAGTTGGCAAAACAGCTCCCAACCTGCTCAATAGGGACTTCAAGGCTACACAACCCAACCAGAAATGGGCTATCGATGTGACTGAGTTCAAAGTGTTTGGGAAACGTTTCTACCTTTCCCCCATCCTGGATCTGTTCAACGGCGAAGTGGTTAGTTATAGTTTGACAGGGTCGCCCTCATTTGTTGCGATAATTGAGATGTTGAAGATGGCTTTCCAACGTCTGCCAGAAAAGGTCGATCTAATCTTGCATTCTGATCAGGGTTGGCAATACCAAATGAAACAGTACCAAGGTTTGTTAGCTGAGAGAGGCATCCAGCAAAGTATGTCCAGGAAAGGTAATTGTTATGATAATGCTGTGATCGAGAACTTCTTTGGTTTACTCAAAAGTGAGTTCTTCGATAACAGAACTTTCCGTACAGAGTGTGAGTTCCAAAAGGAATTGATAGAGTATTTGGATTACTACAACAACGACAGAATTAAGGTTAAACTAAAAGGACTGAGCCCTGTCGCTTACAGAACTCAGTCCTTGTGCTTTGCCTAATTTCCGTCCAACAAACGGGGTGCATTACAAATGACCGGTCTCTTTTTGGTTAGGGAAAAAGAGCGATTACCTCGTCCAAAGCTTAAAATTGGTCAGAATCGAGCCGCCGATGAACTCGCGCAGGATGGAGTTGTCCGGCACATAATCTGTCCCCGTCGGTAAGAACCACTCGAGGAACTTCAACAAGCGCTTTGCCTCAATGTGCTCTGGCGTGCCGAATGGCACCTGTCGCAAAAGGGGCTCTACCAGCGGCTTGAGCGTTGTTAACTCGTAAGCCAAAGCAGAATTAAACATCGCATCCGCGTTCTCCTGGTAAGGGAAGATGTGGAATTTTTCGCCAGCCCGCACTGCCTCCCAACGCCGGATGGTATCCGACGCTGAATAGCCGCGGTCGCGGGCATCGCGCAGAATACGCCGCAACATGCGCGTGTCGGTGGTCGAAATGCGGTTGTGGCGGTCCAGGTTGAGCTGCGTCAGGCACGAAACATAAATTCTGAAAGTGGTTTTGGGATCAATATCGGTCAGCAGTTCCGGGTTGAGCCCGTGAATGCCCTCGAGGATGATCACATCGCCCTTGTTAAGCTGCACCTTCGCGCCATCACCACTCAAACCGGTGATGAAGTCATAGCGCGGCAACTGCACTTCCTGCCCGGCGATCAATGCCTTGAGGTCGCTGTTCAAGCGCGCCAAATCGAGTGCCCGCAGGGACTCGTAGTCGCGATGACCATCGGCATTGAGAGGGGTTTTATCCCGATCGATAAAGAAGTTGTCCATCTCAAGCGCGAATGGCGTGATACCTTTCGCCAAAAGTTGGATGCCCAGGCGCTTCGAGAAGGTAGTTTTACCCGACGAAGAGGGTCCGGCGATTAGAATCACGCCAACCCGATCGCGCGCCTCGTAGATTTGGGCTGCAATCTCTGCAATCTGCATTTCATGCAACGCTTCGGACACCAAAATGACCTCATCGATATGCCCTTCCTGGATGGCGTCGTTCAATGCCCCAACGGAATGAATTCCCAGAGTGGTTAACCAATCGCCATAATCCTTGAAGGTTTTTAAGAGGGTGGGATAATTTTCCATCGGCAGCACTTCGGACGGGGCATGCCGCCTTGGAAAACGAATGATGAAAGCGTCGTCCAGCAGGTGGAAGTCGAACCACTTCAGATAACCGGATGAAGGCACCATGTAGCCGTGGTGATAGTCACGTGTTTCTCCAGCACGGTAAAGCACAAGGTCCTTGCGCTGCCGGTATTTGAGGAGACGTACTTTGTCGTCCTCTCCAGCTGCCTTGAAGTACGCGATCGCTTCATCCAACGGAACGGTCTCGCGGACAAACGTCACATCCTGATCAACGAGTTCCTGCATTGCAACTTGAATGCGATCGAGTTCCTCCTGACCAAAATGTGGCACATTGCTGACCTGGCAGTAGTATCCTCCTGAGGAAACTGAGTGGTCAATATTCAGACCGCCTTCGGGGAAGCAACTCCGAAAAGCGACTTCCAGCAAAAAGACCAGCGAGCGGCGGTAGATACGCGCCCCATCGGTATCTTCCATGGTAAGCAGCGTTGCCTGTCCATCCTGCCCAACCGGATAAGTCAATTCGCGCAGATGACCATCCAGAATCGCGCCAACAATCAGAGGCTCCTCAGGCTTCTGCACAGCGCAGACAAAGTCTTCCAGTTTGCCGCCTCTTTTCCCAGTGATGATTCTGCCATCATTTAGCGTCAGTTCCACACTCTCGCGTGGTTTGTCGGTTAGAAAAAAATCCATCATACTCTCTGTTTCCATTAGTTACTTACGACGATCAAAGGAATGATCGCGAAATCGTCTGGTCCCTTCCCGTCAATAGGCTGGACGGAAGAGGGATAAGTCCCCAGCAAAGTTGCCTGGTCTGGAGTATAAGCTGAGGGTAATGCCAGGTCAATGATGCGGGTGTGATTATTGTCGAGCGGCGCGCCGCCAAAGCGATAGCTTTCTGCATTCTGGCTAACATCACGCACACGCCAGACGCCTTCAGCCGGATAGCCTTCCTGCCCAAGCACAACCGCGGCATAACTCCAATTACTTGGACTACCCTCACCAAAGAATTCCACAGGTACACTGGCGATAACAGCGTTTTTACCTACATCCACGTACACCTTCATGGCTGAGCTGGCTTCGGTATCCTTTACTGGTTCTGCCAGTGGATCCTCACCCGGGACGACTACCTGCGGTGTCCAGCCTTCGATCCACACAGCAATATCCCAGCCGTTTCCATCCGCAAGCGCTGCGTTCCTGCCAGGTAATAACATGCGGTTTCCAGTGCCGGCACCAGGGTCTTTATCGATATAAACGTCAAAGGTCTGCACCGAGAATCCAGCCGGTGAATTCCAGCCGTTAGTGATCGGGGCTTTGAGGGTAAAGCTGAAGTAATAATTCGCGCCGTCGCTTGAGACCTCAAAAGCGGTAAGGTCAAAGTCGCCAGCCTTGAATACCCCATCCTTGGGATAGGTGTATCCGCCAGGGCCTGTATCGTCTCCTTCAGGATCCTCGATCAGCAGCACGCTGGTTACAGGCTCAAAACTGAAATACTGAATTGCCAGGGGCGCTTCGGTGTTGAACTGGAATGGCTGGGCACCAGTTACTTCAATTTGAACAGGAATAACTACTCCAGCTGAGACCTCACCGAGAACTGTTTTGGCTAACGATAGTTCGACGATCTCTCCGTCAACAGCTAATTCACCATCCAGTGCTTGTTCGGGTTCCCAGGCTGAGCCATTTGATTTGTAGAGCGTTATTGGGTTATTTCCGGTCATAAATTCAATGACGCGGGAAGCAGGTGAAACCAACCGTGATTCGCCATCCAAACCGACCATCAGTCTGTCCTGATCACCAGGAGCATTAAGATAAACCAGTAATCGTCTGAAATCTCCCAGGGGTTCTGCCAAATCAAACCGCAGGTGGAGCTTTTCCTGATCCATTCCATAGGCAAAAGTCTGGATTGGATCGCCTTCTTTGCCCTCATAGAGAGCTGCAGTGCCCCACTCATCTTCCCCAAGGTCCCCATCTACCACAGGGGTTGTTTGACCGCTGATCGCTGTAGTTGGCTTGAGCGGCACCGGTTGAATGACAGGGATATCGAGGAAAGCAGGGTAATCCACGCCCAAGGAGGTGTAGACGCCCTTCAGTAGCGCGCGGTAGCCTTCATCAAAGTAGCTGTCCTGCCCGGAATCCTGGTCGGTACCATACCACCAGAACCAATCTGAGCCTTCCGCCAGGTACATAAAATCCTGCGCCTCAGCCAGCGCTTCGGGGGTGGCGCTGAGAGTGCCATCTTCGTACTGCTTCAGATCCGCGCGCACACGGGCGAGCAGATCCCAGCCTTCGGCTTCTTCGCTTTCACCAATCCAGGTGTCGTAATTCGCACTGAACCACGCACCGGGGAACAGAATATCGAGTTCACGCTGTTCGGGGTAAAGTTCAAGGTATTCCGAAGGAGTGATGGTTTCGAGCAGCTCACTCTCAGCCAGTTTCTTATAGAGGGCATGGAAGAATTCCTTGCCGTCATTGTCGTAGTTTTCCCAGGCGTTCTCGCCA
>CAYSVX010000068.1:0-6960 GCA_964434665.1 uncultured Anaerolineaceae bacterium | reverse complement strand
GGCGAATGTGGAGGTCGAGCATCCAGAAGATCAGGGCGCGTTCAAGCCGCGCGCCTGCGCCTTTGAGCACATAAAACCTTGTTCCGGAGAGCTTCACACCGGCTTCGAAGTCGATAATGTCCAATGCGGTGCCCAGGTCCCAATGGGGTTTTGGCTCAAAGTCGAATTGCTTGGGTGCGCCGATGGTGCGCAGAACTACGTTGTGCTTGTCGTCCGGTCCAATCGGAACATCCGCGTCGGGGATATTGGGAATAACGGCGAGGGTGTCGTAGAGTGCCTTTTCCGTTTGCTTGAGGGTCTCATCCAGCGCGGCGATGTCGTCCCCAAGGACGCGCATAGCGCTGATCTTTGCTTCACGCTCTTCCTTGCTCTTCATCCTGCCGATTTCTTTGCTGACGGCGTTGCGTTCCGCTTTTTTGGTTTCAACATCGATGATCAGGCGGCGACGCTGCTCATCAAGAGCGATTACCTCGTCTACGATAGCGCTGTCCATCTCACGCTTTAGCAGGGCTTCTTTTACGCGTTCGGGATTATCCCGGAATAATTTTACGTCTAACATGGTGGCCTCTTCTCCGGCTCCTTGCGAGCCTAACTTTTCAATTTTACCATTCAGTGGATGTGGTGATGGGTATCAGGTAGTTACTGAGAACGGAAAAGACCCACTTCAGTCTCCCGTCCGCTACGCGGCGGGAGCCAGCTTCCCCTCAGGGGAAGCCTATTCTTGAGCCCTCCCTCGAGGGAGGGTCCGCGACTTTTGCCCGCAGTGAAACGGAGGGCAAGCGGGGGAGAGTGTCTTTACAATTTCTTCAATTCTTCCAGGCGTTCTTTGACCGCAATGTCGATAGTAGAACAATCGTCTGAAAGATTGTTTCTGACATCCGAATTCAAGAGTCGCAATACACAAATGTCATTTTTTTGCAGCCATTGTGTTCTTTCGTCGTCCCGATTTAGGCCAGGGCCTTCATAATGCTGACTGCCATCCAATTCAATCGCCAGCTTAGCTGAAGAACAGTAAAAATCGATAATGAACTTGCCAATTACCACCTGTCTTCTAAACCTGACTGGATATGTGGACAAAAAATCATACCAAAGGTGTTGTTCTTCCCTTGTGGCTTTGCGGCGCAGTATTTGGGCTAAGGAAGTAAGTTTTTTTTTTGTCACGAAGATATTATAGAACGAAACAACTGAAAAGACCCTCTTCAGTCTCCCATCCGCTACGCGGCGGGAGCCAGCTTCCCCTCAGGGGAAGCCTGTTCTTGAGCCCTCCCTCGAGGGAGGGCCTGTGAAACGGGGGAAAGTGTCTTATGTTTCAGTGAATAATTCAAGATTAATGACCCTCTTCAGTCTCCTGTCCACTTCGTGGCAGGAGCCAGCTTCCCCTGAGGGGAAGCCTGTTCTTGAGCCCTCCCTCGAGGGAGGGTCCGCACCTTTGCCCGCAGTGAAACGGAGGGCAAGCGGGGGAGAGTGTCCTTTGTTTCAGTGAATAATTCAAGATTAATGACCCTCTTCAGTCTCCTGTCCACTTCGTGGCAGGAGCCAGCTTCGCTCCCTTTCGCTTCGCTACACGGATCTTCGACCAGGGGAAGCCTATGTATTCTTCATTATATGATCGACCAGTTATGGAGACCTTCGGTCAAAGAGTGCGCTCGGCCAGGAGCCCGGCACAATCATGAGGGAAGCCCAAACTACCTTCTCCCTGACCCACTTTGCCAAAACAGCTATAATAGTGCCCATGAAACTCGTAAAACTATTGGCGCTGGTCTGCCTTGCCCTGCTGATTGCCCTGCCATTCGGTAAAACGCTGGCGCAGGACCCGACCCCGAACACCTACGGCATCCTGACCTCCACCCCGCAGGGAGATGGCTCGATCTATCACATCGTCCAACCTGGCGAGAGCCTGTGGGTGATTTCCGCTGCTTATGGCGTCCCGGGCAGTGAGATCATGGTCCTCAACGGAAACAGCGCCGAAGCAAACGAGGTCTACATCAATGATGTATTGCTCATCCGCCGGGCAAATACCCCAACGCCAACCAGCAACATCACCGCAACACCCATCCCCACCACTCCACGACCAACGGTTTTTGTTCCCAGCCGGACGCCCATTCCTACCAAGACACCCCTACCCACCGCCACGCCCACCCTGCCTCCTTCAACCGCGCAGCTCCTCTTCGGAGACAGCCAAAAGGTCGGTTGGACCATGGTAGCCGTCAGTGGTATCGGCTTGATACTTGTGATCGCCTTTGGCTTCTTGAAGAAATCCCGCTAAATCACAGCGCATGGCAACAGATCAACGCATCGTAATTCTTGCTGATACGCATGTTGGGGATCGCACACCGGCGATTGAACCCGCCCTGTTACGCGCGATAGAATCCGAACTGCCAGACCGCATATTTCATGCCGGGGACGTCTGTAAACCTGAAGCAATTGAAAGGTTATCTCGAATTGCTCCCACCGACGCTGTCCAGGGCAACCGCGACTGGTTTATGGGGTATCACCTTCCAATGGAATGCCACCATCAGATCCACGGGGTCAAAGTCACGCTAGCACATGGGCACATGAGCATCTGGCAGTGGTTCCTGAATTACGTGGTCCTCTTTTTGTTTGGGACAATGAGCGGTCATCGCCAGTTTCAGAAGAAACTCGCCCAAAAGTACCCCAGAGCGGATGTGATCGTTTACGGGCACATCCACACCCGCCAGGATAATGTCATGGATGGCATCCGATTTATCAACCCTGGCGTCGGGTATCCGGAACGGCGCAACCAGTTCAAGCCGCAATACGCCGTCCTGACCATCACGCCCGAGGGAAAGGTGCGTGCAGAATTCAAATCGGTCCAGCCAGACCCGCCAGCATCGGTATAATTGAAGCATGCCTTTTGAAATATTGAGTTCCCCGCAAAACCCGAATATCCAACTGGCGCGCAGCCTGCTTGAGCAGAGCAAAGCCCGCCGCAAGCATAACGCCTTTGTCGCGGAAGGCGCGCGCGTGTTGGAAGATGGACTGGGTTCGAACGTGCCGCTGCGGTTCTTGCTCTACAAGACCAGCCTCACACCCCGTGCCAAATCCATACTTGGGCTTCTCAAGTTTGATCAGGTCGCTTATGAAGTGGAAGATCGCTTGTTTGACAGTCTGAGCGACACGGAAGCTACCCAGGGCATTTTGGGCGTTTTTGACATCCCAGAACATGCCCAGCCCGCCAAACCCGGCTTTGTGGTGATCCTCGACCAACTGCGGGATCCGGGAAACCTTGGCACGATCCTGCGCTCGGCAGAAGCTGCTGGCGTGCAGGCAATCTGCCTGCCCCCTGGCACCACGGACGTTTGGGCGCCAAAGGTGGTTCGGTCCGGGATGGGCGCGCATTTCAGGCTGCCGCTGCTGCAGTGGCCCTGGGAAGCGATCACTGCTTACGTGGAAGGATTGACTGTTTTCCATGCGGACATGGAAGGGCAGGAAAGTTTCTGGCAGGCAGATTTTCGCGGACGCACGGGGCTGTTGATCGGCGGTGAGGCGGAAGGTATCAGCCCAGAGGGGCGCGCTTTGGCGACGCACAGCGTGCGTATCCCGATGGCAGGCAAGACAGAATCACTTAACGCGGCGGTCTCTGCCAGCGTGCTGATGTTCGAGGTGCTGCGCCAACGCAGCCAGAAAGTTACCTCATGAAAATACGCTCAATCACAGTCTTTTGCGAACCGGGTTACCCCATTAACCGGTTAATGCTGCAGCAGGTGGGGATCTTTGCGACCCACGCCCGCAAGTTATTCCAGGATGCCGGTTTCGAGGTTCAATCTCTGCGCCTGGCAACCCCGCCTTTCGGTCAATACGTTGCACCGATCGACCTGGCTGATGCCGCTCAGAGCTATGCGATTGAAGCCCATGGCGATGGATTTGAGTACATCTCGCTTGGTCCTGCCGGGTCGGACCCGGCAGAGTGGGCAGCAATCCCAGGCGCACTGAAGCGCAGCAACCGGGTGTTCCTCTCCGGCTCGCTGACAACCCAACAAGGCGAGCTCGATCTGGTAAATGCCGCCCGCTGTGCTGAAACGATCGTGGCGCTCTCAAAGTTGGAGCGGGATGGTTTCGCAAATTTGCGCTTCTGCGCGCTGGCAAACGTGCCGGCTTGCACACTATTCTTCCCGGCAGCCTACGCGCAGCGTGAGCAGCCGGCTTTCGCGCTTGCACTGCAGTCCGCAGACCTGGCGCTTGATTGCTTCAAGCAAGCCAAAAGCCTGAATGAAGCCCGGCAATGCCTGGTTTCATCTGTCAATGAAAACGCGGCCAGGCTGGAAGCGGTTGCCGAAAAAATGGAAAAGATGTACGGTTACCAGTTCAAAGGGTTGGATTTTACGCTTGCCCCCCACCCGGACCAGGTTGCTTCCATTGGCAGCGCGCTCGAAGCTTTGGGCTTACCCGCCTTTGGTCCGCATGGAAGTTTGTTTGCCAGCACATTTCTCACCACCAGCCTGCAGCAATCCCAATATCGCAAGGTCGGCTTTAATGGTTTGATGCTGCCAGTCCTGGAGGACAGCACGCTCGCGCTGCGAGCGGCTGAGGGCAGCCTAAGCGTAACAGAATTGCTGATGTTCTCAGCAGTTTGCGGCGCCGGGCTGGATGTGATTCCCCTGCCTGGTGACACCTCCGCGGAAGAAATCTATCCCATCTTACTGGATCTTGGAGCGTTGGCCTTGCGGCTCAACAAGCCCCTCACCGCGCGTCTGATGCCTGTGCCAGGTAAAAAAGCAGGAGATGTGACGGAGTTTGACTTCGGCTACTTTGCGAATAGCCGGGTAATGCCTCTGCGCACGCAAAAGCTTTCAGGGTTAATGACTGGGAGTGAGAAGATCACATTGCCGCAGCGGGTAGATCAGGGCTGAATTTCGCGCACCTGTTTGTAATTGACGATCACCAGGTTGCTATCGCAGTTGCCTGTGATGCTCAGGTAAGTCAGGGCGGATAACGCCTCCCCGTCTGCATCGAACAACTGGATGGTGATGCCGCTTTCCCTGATGCGCTGGTTTTCAATCACGAAGCCAAAGCCTGATTCCCCATAAACCGTCACATCCCCGGACAGACTGGTCAGATCCACCAGTCCTCCGCCATAAGTTCCGCCAAGCCTCACCGTCAAATCGTAAATCGGGGCTTCCCGCAGGTCCAGGACTTCGCCGCCGATAAAAAGATATTCTTCACAGCTGTATTGCGGGAAGAGCATTGTGTTCGGGTTCCCGCTGGGGGTGCCCCTGATCACGAAAGGCATCGGTTTGTCAGTGGGGGTGGGGGTGTAGGTTAGAGTTGGCTTTGGGGTGTGGGTCGCGGTTGGTTGCAGCGTTTGAGTGGGGGTCACGGTGGCCCCCTGGGTAGGAGGCAATTGTGGATTTACCGTTGGTTCATCGGTGATTCCTGCCGGCAGATTGGTGGCAGTCGGCTTGGCTTCCAGGGGGTTTGGCAGGATGCCCATCATCATTAACAAAACCGCCAGCACCAAAGCCAGCAGCAAGACGCCAACTCCGATGCTGCCGCAACCGGTTGATTTTTTGGGCTGCTCCATTGGTACTGCCATCGGGCGGGCAGCAGAGTTGGGTCGGCGGACGGGGGGGCGGTTTGAGTTGCTCACGGAATTTGGAGGACTATCTGTGAATTGGCGATCGCGGTAGAGAGCCAGTCCTGGAGGGCTTTGGTTTGCAGGGCAATGCGCGCGTCGGTGGTGAGGGGGTGGGCGGACTCGTGCGCCTGCACCTCAATGATGTGGTAGCCGATGGTGGATTGGATGATCTCCGAGCGACCGCCGACTTCAAGGCTGAATGCTGCTTCCTCAACCTCGGGATAAAGCAAGTAGCCTCGCGGGAACCATCCCAGTTCGCCACCGGATTCAGGGCTGTACTCCCAGGCTAACTCTCCAAAGTCAGATCCGCTGGCAAGGGCTGTCAGAGCACGCTGCGCGCCATCGGCGGTCAGGGCGAAAATCTGCCTTGCGCGCACTTGCTCAACCGCGTCGGGGATGGTGGCAGAGATTTGGTCGCGCTGCCAGGCGGCTTCTGTGGCGAGGGCAAGTGCCATGCGGAACTCGGCATCGTCGTAGTGGTTGTTTGCCATCCAGTCGGTGAAGGCACTCCCCGATCCCAATCCTGCGACTAAGCTATCAATTTTAGTTTGCAGATCTGCCTCGCTGAGAGTAAAGCCGTTTTTGTGAGCTTCCTGCGCCAGGAGTTGCTGCTCGATCAGAAAATTGATGACGGTCTGACTAATTGTTGTGTCATCAGGTTTGATTTCCTGGTCAGCAAGCGAGTCGCGGTATCGCCAGACTTCGTTGTTGAAGTAGCTTAGCGGGATGGGTTCGCCGTTGACGAGTGCCGCGGCGGGAATGGAGGTGGGGGTGGGTTCAAGGGTGGCAGTGGCTGTGCTGACAGCCGCGGTTGGGATAGTTGGCTCTGGGCTGGGGTTGACAGGAGGGGTTTGGGTCTTTTCGCAGCCGGCGGACAAAAGAAGCGCCGCGGTAAAAACCACCAGCGCGATATAGGTTACAGGTTTTCGCAGAAACATGCACTAATTATACTCATTCTTGGTTTTAGGTTCAGTGAATGGTCGCGCATTATGATCGTGTGGGCATCCCCGGTGCGAAGCCTCCCTGTGGGACCGAGCACGGTATGTGACCGTCGAAGATACCAGCACAGAGTGCGTGTGGACAGGTCTCCTGATTTCCTGTATCAAAAGATGAAGCCTTCGGCTAAATCGTGTACACGGTCAGAGACCGGTACAATCGGGATTTTTGATCGTGCCGTCACCTTAGTTTCATGATCGTGCCGGCATCGTATTTTCATGATCGTGCCAGCGTCTCCGGTGCGAAGCCTCCCTGTGGGACCGAGCACGGCATTTGAATGTCAGGTCTCTAACCGATACAAAGCAAAGGCAGATCGCCGTACCCTGCTTCGCGGGCACAGGCGGTCGCTGCGCTCCCTCGCGATGACG
>CAYSVX010000067.1:0-7032 GCA_964434665.1 uncultured Anaerolineaceae bacterium | reverse complement strand
AATGTGCTTTTTTGTAAAGCCCTATCGTCTCACATGTGTTTGAACTCGCTCAGAGGATTCCTCACCGCAATCATCATGGCCATCCTCGTTAGCTAATACCACAAAACTCCAAATCTACCACCTCCCTGCACCCTTTTACACACAAAAAGCACCGTCTGCGCAGTCCAGACGGTGCTTTACAACTGCTTCTTTTCTTGGGATCTTCGTTATCTGATCACAGCTTGATGAGGTTAATAAGCATATGTGCCTTGTCTATCTCCCTCCTGGTCCACGACGACCTTCCCTGCCCCTCAATCCGTGTTTACCCATTCCAAATCCCATGGGGATTTCGTCAAGGTTTGCGATCAGCAGGTCCGCCTGAGCCTGGGTGAGCGTGCCGGCAGCTGCTTCAGCGTTGATGGCATCCGTCATGCCTTGCTTTATAGTTCCTTCGAAGCTGGTTGATTGTTTCAGCGCGGCATAAGCGGCTTGGAGATCGGCATCTTTCTGCGTTGCGTGCCGTCAGCCACCATCGCGTCTTTCCACGCCTGCTTCACAGCATCAATCGCTGCCTGGAGTTCCTCTGCGCTAATGCCGAGTGCTTCCGCCAAGTAGACATCCTGGTCAAACTCAGCCCGTTCGGTCTCACTCAAGTAGCGGTATAAGCTTCGAAAATTGGCGCTACCGGCTTTGAGCGATTCTGCCTGGGAGGCTGTAATGTACTCTGCTTCGATAGCCTTATCGACCGCGGACGTAAAAGTTTTCTCCTCAGCTGCGGTCAAATCCTCAACGCTGATGCCAAGAGCAGCCGCGAGATCTTCATCCGATCCGTCAGGTCCGCCTTTGGTGAGCGTGAGCGCCTCGGTAGTCGTACCCGAGTCGGCAGAAACCTGCCCCACCCAGTTACTTGCGAGGAGTGCTCCACCAACCAGGAGAACTGCCAGTGTGATGGTGATAATTTTTTTCTTTTTCATATTTTAATTTTTCCTCTTTCTGATCCATTCTTTGGATCGATAGTAGTGTAGAGGAAAAGACTACTGAAAAGGTATATAAGCAGTATAGGTTTTGGAAAAAAACAGATAAGTGAACTGTGTGGATCAGAGCAGAGAAACTGGTATTTGCTAATGCATTTATCTGATCCCTGCTAATCTGGCATACAATTCCCGATTTGCAGGAGCACCATGGCCAGACAATTGCTGTTAACTATCTTGGTTAATGTCCTTTTTGTCGTTCAGGGCATCCACGTTCGGATTTCTTCGGAAGGATCTTTGCCGCGGTGCAGGTATCCTCATAATTACAGCCCGCGCAACCCCCACGCCCATTTCTGGCTTCGCGTACCATTCCGTAAATGATCAATCCCACACTTGCCGCAAGGACAACGCTGATAATAATCGTCGGAACCATCTTATCCTCTCGCCGCCGCTTTTGCGCCCTTCAGTTTGGCACCAGTTTTTGGTGATGGTCTGAAAATGAGCCACACCGTCAACCCCAACAATGCCAGGGCGATGCCTGTCCACCCAGAAAATGTTCCTCCCTGCAGCCAGATCCCAAGCTGATAAACCATCAAGGCGACGGTATATCCAACAGTGCTCATATATCCGACAGCAAACCAGGTCCACCATCGGTTATTCATTTCGCGCCGGATCGAGCTGATCGTCGCGATACAGGGAGCGGATAGCAGCACGAAGATCAGGAACGAAGTCGCCGAGAGGGGCGAGAATGCTGCCCGCAGGCTGGTCCACATCTCCTGACCCCCTGCAGCTACATCCGAAAAACCATAGAAGATGCCAAAACTGCTGACAACGGTCTCCTTGGCAACCAATCCGCTCAGTGCCGCCACGACCGGGCGCCATTCCCCCCAGCCTAAAGGCTTGAATATCCACGCAATTGCGTTGCCAATGCCAGCCACGATACTTTGGTCAATTTGACCGCTTGCCAGCATCTGAAAGCGCCCATCCACCCAGCCAAAATAGGTCACAAACCAGATCACGATCGCTGCCAGCAGGATGATGGTGGAAGCCTTCTTAACAAAGGATGATACTCTATCCCAGGTGGTCTGAAAAATATTTTTTAGTGAAGGCCACCTGTAAGCCGGTAATTCCATCACAAAAGGCGCAGCCTCTCCCTGGAATAAAGGCGTCTTCTTTAGGATAACTCCCGAGATGACCACAGCCGCGATCCCCAAAAAGTAAGCCCCAAAAGCCAACCAGCCCTTCCCCCCGAAAAATGCGCCGGCAATCATCGCGATCACCGGCAGTTTGGCGCCGCATGGGATGAAAGAGGTGGTGATGATGGTCATGCGCCGGTCGTGTTCATTCTCAATCGTGCGAGCCGCCATGATCGCCGGCACGCTGCAACCGCTGCCGATCAACATTGGGATGAAACTTTTCCCCGAAAGCCCAAATTTGCGGAACATGCGGTCCATGATGAATGCCACCCTCGCCATGTACCCGCTGAATTCAAGCAAGCCCAGGAACAGGAAGAGCACCACCATCTGGGGCAAAAAGCTTAACACCGAGCCGACTCCCGCCAGGATGCCGTCCACCAGCAACCCTTGCAGCCAACCTGCCACCCCCCACTCCACCAGCTTTCCGCTGATCGCCGGTAGGATGATTTGCCCGAACAGTTTGTCGTTGGTCCATTCGGTCATGGTCGCGCCAACTGTGTTAACCGAAACGTAGTAAACGAGGAACATCACCAATGCGAAGACCGGCAAAGCCAGCCAGCGGTTGGTCACAATCCGGTCGATCCGGTCTGAGGACGAGAGATCGCCCGCCTTTTTGCGCACAGTGACCCTATCGAGCACCGCTTCGATGAAGTCATACCGTTCAGAAGCGATGATGCTGTCGGAGTCATCGTCGTATTCCAATTCCGTTTGCCGTATATCCTGCTCGATGTGTCTCTTGAGTTCTTCCGTAAAACCGAGCTCAGCTTCCACCAGTTCGTTGCGTTCGAAAAGCTTGACGGCGTACCAGCGCTGTTTGTACTCGGGCTGCTCGTGCAGCGCGACTTCTTCAATGTGCCCTAAGGCGTGCTCCACCCCGCCGCTGAAGCGGTGCGTCGGTAGTAGGTGCCCCTTCTTTTGGGCAACCTCCATGGCAAGACGCGCAAGATCGCCGATCTGCGTCTCACGCAGCGCCGAAATTTCAACCACTGGCACACTAAAAGCCTTGCCGAGCATTGTGCCGTCGATCTTGGTTCCGCTTTTCTCGACCTCATCCATCATGTTAATTGCCAGGATCATCGGGATGCCCAACTCCGCGAGTTGCGTGGTCAGGTAAAGGTTGCGTTCCAGATTCGTGCCATCCACGATGTTGATGATGGCATCCGGATTGGACTCGAGCAGGTAATCCCGCGCCAACTCCTCTTCCAATGAGTTCGTCGAAAGCGAATAGATCCCCGGCAGGTCCACCAAAACCACCTCCGGGAATCCGATCAGCACGCCCTCCTTCTTCTCAACCGTCACACCAGGCCAGTTGCCTACATATTGGTTGGAGCCTGTAAGGGCGTTGAAGAGCGTTGTTTTACCAGAATTTGGATTTCCTGCGACGGCGATGATTATGGGCATGTTGGCATTCATCAATAGAAGACATTGGTAAGCATACTTCGATGATTTCGGCATCGTCCTTACGCAGGCTCAGTTCATAACCGCGCAAGTTGACTTCGATGGGGTCGCCAAGCGGCGCAACCTTACGCACGAAGATCTCGACATTTTTAGTGATGCCCATATCCATCACGCGGCGACGAATTCTGCCGCAGCCATGGACTCTAACCACACGGGCTGATTCACCTATCTCAACATCTCTCAAAGTCTTCATGTCATCATCTTCTCGGTCTAAAAGATCTGGCGATTTACACCAATCCTTGTTAGGTTGGACTAACATTTCATAATGTTAGTCCAACCTAACTATTCTGTCAAGGTTTTTGGTGTTAAAATTGAAGAGACGGTCTTGTTTAACCAAGGAGAGTGTGCGCATGAACTTACAAGAGTCCGCTGAGATGTACCTTGAGACCATTCTCATCCTTGAGAAGAAAAATGGCACGGTACGCGCCATCGACATTGCCCATCACATGCAATTCTCCCGTCCGACCGTCAGCCAGCAGATCAAACGCCTTGCTGCCGATGGTTACCTGGAACTGGATGCCAATAAGCGCATTTCCCTCACACCCAAAGGTCACCACATCGCTGAAGAGACCTACAACCGCCACAACAGCCTGGCAGAGATTTTTATTTGGATGGGGGTCAGTGAGCAGACCGCCTTCGAGGATGCCTGCCGCATCGAGCACTACATCAGCACCGAAACCTTCAACTGCTTGCGCCAGCATTATGAGAATGATCGCAAAAAATCAAAAACAAGCGATTAGGGCAGTTAGATGCCTCGATTAATGGTATAAACCCTGCCATGACCTATAAACCGGACCTTGATATTGCCGCGCTTTACGCCAGCTTTGCCGCCCCCATCGCCAACGTCGACTGCGGCAGGCTATGCGCACCCCATAACCCCTCCGGCAAACCCTTTTGCTGTGACATCTGCGTGGCGGTACCCGTCGCGTTCAAAGAAGAATGGGCATACCTCAAGCCCAACACCCAGCTTTGGCATCGCTTACGCGGCGACGAGTGCCCCACCGACCCCATCGATGTGCCCAAAATGAAAGCGGAAACGCCAAGCTACATGCACCTAATGGCTTGCCGCGGTCCGGAATTTTGCGAGCGCGACTTCCGCACCCTCAGCTGCCGCCAGTTCCCCTTCTCCCCCTACATCACTGCCGATGACCGTTTCATCGGGCTCACCTACAACTGGGACTTCGAGCAGGTCTGCTGGGTCATCAGCAATCTTCACCAGGTCACAAGCACATATCGCCGGGAATTTATCGATCTCTATGATCGCCTGCTCTACGAATACCCCAAGGAATACGATAGCTACTTCTTCCTCTCAGAGGACATGCGCGAAGCCTTCAAAAAACGCCGACGCCGCATCCCGATCCTCCACCGCGACGGGTCTGACTATCTGCTCAGCCCCGCCACCGACCGCCTCACCCGCGTCGATGCCGCCCAGTTCCACAAATTCGGTCCTTACAAGGGATCCTGAGTGTAGCCAAAAATTATTCTCAATATAAATTGAGAAGGGATTGGCAGAAAACTGCCAATCCCTTCTATTAATTCTTGTAGCCTTAGCTTTTTGCGTCCGGCGCTTTGTTATCTGAATCCACTTTCTTGTCCATCAGGCTCTGCCTGATTTCTTCTTTCAGCTTTTCAGTTTCCTCGCTGGGCTTGCGCTGCGCGGCGCTTACCTCGAGGTTCAGCTTATCGGAGAGCAACAGGGTCAGCAGCCCTTCCATAATACTGCTGCCACTCGCGCCGCTCTCGCCGCCGCCGCCCACCACGACTCTCGGCACCACGTCCACTCTGGACTGCTGCACGGCTTCGGCGAAGCGATTCATGACCTGCTGGGTCACCTGGTACTGCGGCCCGCCATAAGCGGCGACCTGTTCTTCAGTCGCAATAGCCTGGGCGATGCCGGTGCGGGCGATCTTCTCGGCTTCCGCCTCCGCGAGCGTGCGGATCTGGGCGGCTTGCTGCACAGCCCGGGCATAATCTGCCTTACCTTGGTTGGAAAGCACGGTAATACTCACTTCGGACTCGGTAATGTTGCGCTGCTGCTCGGCGCGAGCCTGGGCTTCGCGCAGCTCCCGTTCCTTTTGCGCCGCGACCTGCTGGCGCTGGAAGGTTTCGATCTGCTCAACCGCAATCTGGCGTGAGCGCAGCTGGTTGAGGATGACTTCCATGTTCTTGTCTTCGCCGGCGGTGGTCGGCGTGCCGATCAGCACTTCTTCCAACTCCAGGTTGTAGTGCAGGAATTTGTCTTTCATCTCCTGGCTGGACTGGCGCTGGATCTCATTACGTTCGTGAATGAGCTCGATCAGCGTGCGGGTCTGGCCAATGTTCTTGAAGTAAGCCGACACCATCGGGTCGAGGGTCTGCTCCACCAGTTTCTTGACGTCCCCAAAGCGCTGGACCACGAGCGGGGCTTTCTGGTAGTCAATGTGAATGACGACAGAAAGCGGTAGGGAGGGCTCGAACGCGTCTTTGGTGATCAAAGAGACTTCCGAGAGGTTCTCGTCCAGGTTGTGCGATCCAACTTCGGACTTGATCCACTTGAGGATGATGTTGGTGGTCGGAACCATCACAACTTTCCCGGCATAGGTATTGAAGGCGTATTTGCCGGGCAGGAGCGGATCGCTCCATACACCGCGGCTGCCTTTGCTGACCAACTCGCCATGGCGGTAATCCAAACCGGAAAGGTCTTCGCTGACCTTGCCCGTATACGATACCACCACGCCCACAAAGCCAACTTCGACGACTGTCTTGTGGATCATTTCCACGGTTGCGAAGAGCCGGTTGAGGTAATAGGTGCCTTCCACCAAGACCTGCAGCTGGCGTCCGCGCAAACCTGAAGCGATTACAAAGCGGTCTGGCATCTGGAAGTTGTTATGATAGGTCAGGGGATCGTTCATGTCGGAACCAACGATCGGCGCGATGATGTCACCAGAAGGCAGTGAAGGTCCATCATGCACGGTCACAATCCCGATCATGTCGTCGGAGTCCTTGATGACCACAGGGGTAAAGCCCTTGCGTTCGCGGATAACCGAGGTCATGCCCTCGATGACCATCTGGTCATCCTTGCTGAGGGGTAGGTAATAAACCTGTTCTTCTGTAATGACGACAAACTGCGCCAGGTTGATCGCGTACGTGCCTTCGCGCAGGATCTGCCGTTGCGGACCGCGCTGACCGCCATGGGTCAAAAAGTCAGTCACATCCTGAAAATCATGGGCTGTGATGTTGGAAGCCAACACCTGCATCGCACTCAAAGGCTCACCATCCCGGGCAAAAACGTAGCCGATTTTGCCTTGAGCGATGGTCACCAATGGTTCGATGTGCACCCGGTATTGAATGGGCATCAAAAAGTGCAAACCACCGCGGAGCACGTTGGGTTGATAACCCGCTTCGCCTTTCAGGGCGATAAAGCCCGACTTGAGCGAGCGGCGTCCGAA
>CAYSVX010000066.1:0-7192 GCA_964434665.1 uncultured Anaerolineaceae bacterium | reverse complement strand
ATTTTTTCTTTGTTGATCAGCCCCATCCAAACGAATCCTACTCAAGCAAAAGAGGTTCCTGAAATAAACCCTCCCACTGAAGCAGCTTTCGCCTCCAATCAATTGATCATCAAACTAAGACCAGAGGCTAGGGTAGAGAACAACACTCTCTCCACCCATGTCAACAGTCTCGATAAAGCCCTGGCATCGATAAACGCAACTGCATTGGTACCTCTCAAAGGACTACCGAACACTTACATCCTAAAGATGCGTGATAACGCCAACATCCTTTCCTCAGTGGAAACACTGAATAAAGAACCTGCTGTCGAATATGCTGAGCCAGATTACCTCGCGAAATTTGCCAGTGTTCCGGATGACCCCCGCTATTCTGAGCAGTGGGGTTTGTCGAAAATTGCGGTGGAAGGCGCTTGGGATCAAAGCATGGGTTCCCCTTCTATCATCATAGCTATCATCGATTCGGGAATTGACCTGGCTCATGAGGACCTGGCGTCCAACCTCTGGGTGAACCCCGGTGAAATCCCGGGTAATGGCTTGGATGATGACAATAACGCCTTCATAGATGATGTGCAGGGCTGGAATTTTGTTGATTCCACCAACATAGTCCAGGATTATATCGGTCACGGTAGCTTGGTTGCTGGAGTAGCAGCGGCGCGCGGTAATAACAATGTTGGGATTTCAGGTGTGTGTGGAAATTGTCACATTATGCCAGTGAAAGTCAGCCAGATATCTGGTTTTGCCAACTACTCTGACATCGCTGCCGGAGTGGCGTATGCCACACAGAAAGGCGCGCGGGTGATTAACATCTCACTAGGCGGTTATTCCAACTCGACCACGCTTAGAAATGCCATCACCACTGCTGTATCACAAAATATTGTGGTTGTTGCAGGTGCTGGAAACGACAACAGCAGCAGCCTCTTCTATCCAGCCGCTTATGAGAACGTCATCGCGGTGGCGGGCACTGACCAAGACGACCTCAAGACAATATCATCCAATTATGGTTCATGGGTGGACGTTAGCGCCCCGGGAATTGATATTCTCTCGACGACACTGGGAGATTACAGCTTAACTTCAGGTACTTCTTTTTCTGCTCCCTTTGTATCTGGGGCAACTGGGCTGCTGCTAAGCTTGCATCCCGAGTGGACGCCTGCCATGGTACGCGGTCAATTCGCCCACACCTCAGATAACATAGACAGCTTGAATCCCGGTTATGAAGGATTGTTGGGTGCAGGGCGATTGAATGCGACCATAGCAATGCAGCCACCCCAACCCATCCTCACCTACCAATCCTATAGTGGGAATGGTGTTGTCAATTTTCGGCCTGATTTCGGTTCGACCGTTGATTTGACTGTGTCGCTTTTCAATGATTGGTCTGATGCTCTTGGTGTCACTGGAACGCTTTCAAGCACTGACAGCTATGTAACCATCACAAATCCATCTGCTGATTTTGGAGATATCCTGGCGGGTGAAACCAAAACCAACACGGTTCCTTTCAGCTTTGATATCGCCTCTGGTGCAAGCTATAACCACTCCATGTTATTTGAGTTGGCTGTTTCCTCCAATGATGGAGCCTACTCGACAACCCTCAGCTTCACCATTACCACTCGCTCAAGTGAAGAGCCTGTTTCAGGAACGATTGCTCAAAATAGGACCTGGACAAATGACAAAACATATGTGGTCACAAATAATATCGGGCTGGCACCAGGTTATACGCTTACGATCGAAGCTGGCACAACAATCAAGTTCAATGGCAATTACAGCCTTAACCTTGGAGGAACGCTTATCGCACAAGGTACCTCCGAGCAGCCCATTTCTTTTGAACCTTACTCCTCTAGCATCACTTGGAACCGTATCTTCTTTGACGACACCAGCCTGGATGCACAAACAACTTCTGAAGGAGATTATCTTTCAGGGAGTGTTTTGCAGTATTTTTCCCTTAGCGGTGCATCCGGGGGAATTGCTTGTTCGAGTGCGACACCTTTCCTCGATCATGTAACTACGGATAAAGGGGGCGTGGCTTGCAGCTTGGGTGAAACTGACCTGTGGGTGAAAGATTCAACCTTTTTGGGAACAGTCGATATCTCACAAGGAGGTAGTTCACCAGAACATATCATCCGAGTGGAAACAAGTGGGGGAAATATCAGCTTACCTGCCAGCCAGGTTATTGATAGCATACTCAATGGCCAGGTTAGCATCAATGGTGCAGGTCAGGTTTCTAATACGGTTACATATGGTTTATCGATCAGTGGATTAGCAGAAGTGTTAAATGTTAATTCAAAAGGCTATATCAATATATCAACGGGTCAAGTTATAAACTCAAGTACACAAGGGGGTGGGATTTCTGTAGGGGACAATAGCTTGGTGTCCGATTGTACAGTTAATGGTGGAGGCATTTCTGCGGGTTCTGGAAGTACGATAACTCACAACAACATCGAAAACACAGTAGGAACCGGTATTTCCAGCAGTGGAGACAGTGCTACAACCTTCAATCGTGTAATCGGGACGCAACATGGGATTGTCACCCCTGGTGGCGCAGTCGAAAACAATCTAATAGCTAAAACATATGGGAACGGCATTCAGCCTGGATCAGCTAGTGTCGTAAACAACACCATGGTCATGAACGAGGGTAATACGATTTACCTTGACCTGGTTCCTTCTGCTTTTGAAGGCAACAATTTTGAGTTCAATAGTGGTGAATATGATGTTTATGTCCAGGTGCCTGTGAGTACGACTCCAGCGATCACTGCTACCAATAATTGGTGGGGTACGACTGACTTGAACCAAATAAGTGAAAGAACTTTTGATTTTTATGATGATTACACCTTTGCTGCATTATTGGTCGAGCCATTACTAGAAAGTCCTTCGCAAAACGCGCCAGGGTATGTTCGCAATGTGACACTCTATCCGGAAAGCCCAGTGGGGATTCAAACGGTAGACTTCACGGTTGAATTCAGCCGACCGATGGATACTAGCATTACTCCGCAACTTTCTTTTCAACCTCCTAACAGCAATTTCTGGACAACCAAGACCCCTTTGCCAACAGGTCGTTATTATTTAGGTGCAGCTGCAGCCAATAATGGAAAAATCTATGCCATTGGGGGTTATGAAAGTCCTTCTGTGGTCGAGGAGTATGACCCTTATTCCGATACTTGGACGACGAAGGCGTCTATACCAACGCCGCGTTGGGGTCTGGGTGTAGCTGCAGCTATTAATGGAAAAATCTATGCCATTGGGGGTGGTAATGACAATGGCAGGTTGGCGGTTGTGGAGGAATACGATCCGCTCACCGACACCTGGGCAATCAAGGCTCCTATGCCTACACCACGATCATATCTGGGTGTTGCTGCAGCTGCTAATGGAAAAATCTATGCTGTAGGAGGTGATGGGGGTACATCAGTAGTAGAGGAGTATGATCCGATTACCGATACCTGGTCTACAAAAGCTCCAATGTTAACACCGAGAGATAGTCTGGGTGTGGCTGCGACCAGCAATGGAAGAATCTATGCCATTGGTGGAAGAAATAGTAATGGGGCATTATCGGTGGTTGAATCTTATGACCCCCTGACCGATACATGGTCTACAATGGCACATATGCCTGCAGCATACAGTAGCCTAGGAGTGACGACTGCCAGAAATGGAAAAATTTATGCCATTATTGGAGAATACGTTAATGAGTATAACACACAAAATGACACCTGGACCCTACAAGCACCTATGCCAACGCCGCGTTGGGGTCTGGGTCTGGCTGCGGCTAGTAATGGAAAAATCTATGCTATAGGAGGTGTGGAGTTCTTGTCGACTGTTCCAGTGGTTGAGGAATACACTCCATCAGATTGGGGATTAATACTAGTGCCTGATAATTCTCAATGGTTAAATAACACACACTTCCGAGCCAGTTATAGCTTCTCTATAATGAATTCACGCGGAGATTACTTTGTATTGGCTCAAACTGGTGTTGATCTCGATGACATGTTAATTGCTCCTGATAACCGCACCACATTTATAGTTGATTATGCTGGTGAGATTTCGGATACAACCCCACCTGAGCAGCCCCTTGTCCTTGCATGGGGGAACGGCAGCCTCTCCCAACTTTCAGCTTATGCCTATGCCGAAGAACCTGACTCTCTAATAACCGATTATCGCTACGCGATTGGGACTACTCAGGGAAGTGTAGATGTGGTTAACTGGACCAATATCAGCCAAAATTTAGTTACGCATACCGGACTATCATTGTTGCCGGACCAAGCCTACTATGTTTCTTTCCAGGCACGCAATGAAGGTGGATTGTGGAGCCCAATCGGTGTAAGCAATCCTGTGGTGAATGGTGCTGGGTTAAAAAGCCTTTACATGCCACTTATCACAAGGTAGCAATTGGACTTGCTTCGATTAGAGCTGCCCTGCAATTTCTGAGGCCCAATTAGTTTGTTGTGCGTTTGTCTGAAAGTGATCTTGTCCTGTGAGGGCCAGAATCTTTGAAGCGAAGCGAAAAGTACTGACATCCAACAGTTCAGTTTTATGAATTGGTCAATACGGATGGTTCAATACCATGCTTCGCGGGCACAGACGCAACGGATGCTCGCAACGACGCACAAGCTCTGTCATTCTGAGCATCCCTTGCGAAGAATCTAACCTTCCGGTGCCAATGCAAAGATCCTTCGCCACAGAAGCTCAGGATGACTGGACAAAAATATTGGGTTGCTATAACCTGCTCTGAGGCTACAGTTTTAACAAAAGTTCCCTACAACAATACAAACAGTTATAGGTGACTTGAGAGAGTAAAACTCGTTTATCGCGAATGATTGATGGTGTGATGGCGGATTGGAAGCACATCAAAGTCTGTACTGGTGGACTTACAGTGCTTCCAATACCCTGCTCGCGGGCACTTTGTCTCGCCCTACGCATATTGTCGTTGATTTTTCTAAGCCACTAAAAGTAGATTACCGCAACCTAATGCACGGGCACAAACGCATCAGTCAGGCTAAATGATGATCCATTCATTCATTCGTTCGTCCGGAAGACATCATCCCAGATCCAGGTCGAAACGCCGAAGCGCTGGTTGTGGGTTTTGAAGTGGTGCGCCATGTGGTGGCGGCGGAGTTTCATGAAATAGTCTCCCTTGAAGCTGAAGTGGTGCAGGGCGTAGTGGGTCAGATCGTAGATTACATACCCAAGCAGGAAACCCGCAAAGATGCCATCAACGTAATTTGGCAGTTTGAGTAAGCCGCCAACCACACCCAAGAACAGCCCATAGAAAATGGCTGCAAGCGGAATGCTGACAACCGGTGGCATCACCAACCTGCTCTTTTCCCGCGGTTGGGCATGATGGACGCCGTGCATTAAAAAGAGCATGCGTTTCATCCGTTCAGACGGATTTTTGGGCGAAAAGTGAAAAACAAAGCGGTGGAGCAGGTATTCCACCAGCGGCCAGACCAAAAGCCCAATCGCGAAGGAGATCAGCACATGCCACCATCCAATCTCCTGGTTTGCCCGGGCAGAACGCCACAGGAAGAAGCCAATGATCGGCAGAAACACCACCAGCACCACCACAGGATTAATGTGGGTGAACCACTCGAGGAAGTCAGATTTGAACAGCCTCAGGGAAGCGTCATCTTTTGTGGCGGTTTGTTTGGTCATCTTTTGGGTTCTCCACGAACTGGTATAGTAGAAACTGCAATGATTTTACCCTTGATATCTCACTTCAGGAGAGGAAAAGAAAAGGTTCAGGAATTCAGGCTCCAATGCCTGAGGAATGCCTTGGTGCGTTCATCCTGAGGGGAATGGAAGAGTGTTTCCGCCAAGCCTTTTTCCACCAATCTTCCCTTTTCGAGGTACAAGACCTCATCCGCCCACCTCAATGCCTGGGCTGGTGAATGGGTGGAAAAAATCAGGGTGCACTGCGTCTCTTGCACATATTCCCTGAGTGTCGTTTCGATCAGATCCATGCTGCGCACATCTGTGGAAGAGGTCGGCTCATCCAACAGCAGCACATCATACGCACGCACCAGCACCCTGGCCAGTGCCATGCGCTGCGCCTCTCCGCCGGAAAGCCGATCCCCCCTGGCATCCATCAGGCTCTCCATCCCCACTGCAACCAGCGCTTTTTGGGCGATCTCTTTTACGTCGCCATGCCCATTTAATGCCAACTCAACGTTTTGCAAGACCGAGAAAGAAAAGGCATAGGGAGACTGGGGTAGGTATCCGACAGTTTTACCTTCCAGACCTTCAATTGTTCCAGAATTAGGCTTGGAAGTGCCCGCAAGCATGCGGATCAGGGTTGTCTTCCCGCTGCCGTTCTCGCCAATAAGGCCATAACGCCTGCCTGGCACAAACTGTAGCCCTTGGATTTCGAGCACAACCCTTCCGCCAAATTGTTGAACTACATCACGCAGTACGATCACGCTGAGTTTGCTCCTGTATTCTGTGCACCAGGCTGTTGATGATGAATGAGATGATCAACAACACCACGCCCAAAGCGACTGCCAGCTCGAAGCGCCCCATGTTTGTCTGCATCATAATAGCCGTGGTCATCACCCGGGTCTTAAACTGGATGTTACCCCCTACCATTTGAACTGCTCCAACCTCAGCGATGGACCGGCCAAATCCAGCCAAAACCGCGGTCACAAAGGGAATCCGGCATTCCTTAATCGTCAGCCAAAGACGCTTCCATCCGTGAATTCCAATCCCAGAGCATGTTTCATTGATGGATGGCGCACGCAGGCTGACAATGTTAGCAGTCATCCCCGCGAAGATCGGCGAGATCAGTACGACCTGCGCGATCACCATTGCCGGGATGGAATAGAGCAGGCTGAGCTTTCCCAGCGGTCCACTGCGAGATAATATCAAAAACACGATCAAGCCTGCCACCACCGGTGGCAACCCCATGAGCGTGTTCGTAATTCTTGAAAGGATGGCTTTTCCCTTGAATTGATTGGCGCCCATTGCCACCCCCCATGGAATGCCAATCAGTGCCGAAATCAGTGTGCTCAGCACAGACATACGCAGAGTTACGCCAATGATCTGACGTAACTCTGGATCTGCACCGAACAGTAATTCAAGTACCTGTTTGATCAAAAGACTTTTCTTTATTCTTAGTCTATGTTGAAGAACAACGGTTCACCGTACTCTGCCACGCCAAATTCAGCAATCATCTTGCGGGCTGTTTCAGTCTTCAGCCAGTCGATGAAGGCTTGCGCGC
>CAYSVX010000065.1:0-7281 GCA_964434665.1 uncultured Anaerolineaceae bacterium | reverse complement strand
TGGAGCGGATGAATGTCCAGGCGGCGCTAACCCAGGAGCGTCTGGCCATGAGCATCGCCTTCCGGCTGCTGTCGCAGAACAAGGTGGAGGGGGGTGATCCGTTTTACCAGGTGGTGCACGGGTACGAGGAGATGCTCACGAACGGAGAGACCGTTGCGGTCTACAACCTGTTGACCAGGGTGGTGCACGAGGCCGGCGATAACCTGGTGTTCGAGATTACGGCCCCGCAGGTCGGGAGCAGGTTCAACCTGATTGCTCCCCCGTTACTGATCCATTCGGCCGTGGACACAGCCTGCCGCCACGCTGAGTCCATGCGGCGCCGACGGGCAGAGATCACCGCTCAGGACGTGAAGGATCGATTGAGCCGGGAGATACAACGCCTGAAGGGTGCGATGCAGGTTTTGGGGTAGGAAGAAACACGTGGGGGCCATGCCAGAGGGTATATTACTCTAGGCTGATCAACGACGAGATTCGGCGAGCAGGGTGAAAGTACTGGGTAGAGAATTTTTTCTTATCCTTTAAAAAATACTTCATTGAGGTACTCAGTTATACTGTTTGCAGCAATACTGCTACAACTTGAAGGATGCCTATAATACCAAAGTTGAGGACAGAACCTTTTTATCCACTCAAATTCAATATGGCTTATAACTGCACACCTTCCTGAATTTTCTTTGTCATCATATATAATTTTCCCTACCAAGTAGTCCTTTGCTCTTTTCAGGACTTTCATTTTTAGTGAAAAATTCTGAACGCCTTCTGCGTAAAAAACATTTATAAAATCAATGTTTATAAGCCCTTTCCCTGTCTTTAAAGCTTTCATTCCCGTTAAGTAAATTGGTGAGCAATAGGGTACGGATCGCTCACCGACGTATCCTGGAATCATCTGCCAGGCAAACCAATGATCTTTTGTTATTTTAAATTGATTCATTTGAATCTCTAACGAAAAACTCTCTTGCTGCACGGGAATGACAAACTATGCAACTCCACTGAAAACACGAAAAAGGGGCAACAGGCGATAGGCCCGTGCCCCTTGTGGTCAATGTGAAGTACCTAGTTATGTGGCTTTTTTTTGAATGGTTAATCCGCGAGGAGCATACTTGGATGAAACACCTTTACTGTTGCATGAACCTTTGGATTAGACGGTGATGTTACCCTAGCTGTTGTTGAGTCAACCTTAACAGCGATAAGTTTATTGCTGGTATTCTCACAATTAGACCCGGAAGATCCTGTCTTGTTTGACTCGACATCTGCTTTGATGTGGTTATGATTGCTGAACCTGCTCATTTTGTTCCTCCAACTTTTTACTTGATATTAAAACATATGCGCGCAAAAGAAAGTAGTAAAAGTCTGCAATTAATGCACCGCTGTCAAAGTCATATTTTTCATTAAAGACACCTGATACTTTAGAATCGACACACAGAAATCCAAAAATTTCCAAATCATCTTTATCGCCTGATTGCCCTTGCTTGAGTTTCCGAATAGGCCATGTGAATGTTGTGCTGTACCCCAATTGGGACGATTTCTTTTTAGGAGAGTTTATAGACAAATGTGAATTTTGATAATTCTTTTCACAATCAACATTTTTTACGTACCAATAGCGTTCTCTGTTTGCAACTAACTCATAAAAATCACTATTGTTCTTAACCTCATCATTTTCATTGTCAGCAGCTATTGGCAAACAAAGAGAAGATGAGCTTCTAGCAAAAGTCTTAACCTTAAGACTTGAAATATCGGAAATATCGACAATCGTCTTAATACAGGCCCTGCATGGTGCCCCTGTAACAGTGGAGAAATACCTTTCAAATTCATTTAAGCTTTTTTGTATGTATTCTTTTGCATTATCCTTGTCTATGCCCTTTGATCCGTTCGTTTCAGGAAATATTTTTTGCCAATTATCTCTTATCACATGGATAGAATTATGCAGATAAGCTAAAGAATGGGCTATTCTATATTTCCTTCCCCCAGAAAACTCTCTATAAATAAATCCGGTAGACAAAAACGAAATAAATAACAATAAAATAAATTTATTTATTGATAAAAAATTATATTTATCGGCGACCAAATCAATCAGCACTATCTTTTCACCTTGAGACAAAGCAGGCGGAATAGATTTGTAAAACAATTTAACATCTTGAATAGTACTGTTTAGATATGGCGCAATAAATTTAATAGAATCAGCAGACAATTGACTCTTAACACATTCATAACTTTTAAGATCAATGATGGATGATTCAATTTTAAGCAAATTTGGCCAGAAAGCCAAGATCAATCCGAGAATCAGCGAGCAAATACCTATATATATACCAAAATTGCTATGAAAAATCTTCAAATTACAAAAAAATAGCCTTAGTATATTCATGGCGAGTCTCGACTAATTTGGCATTATCTACTATAATTATCTCGCATAACGGCGCTTTTAAGCGGACGTACGCTTTTTTTGCTCCTCTGCAACAGTTGCTCCCATTATGAAGTATCACGCGTAAGGAAAATGAACTTTTTCGACCAAGCCTTCTGTGTATAATAACAATATACTACGAGAAAGCTCGGTGCGTGATTGCCGGAAAAGTTTCGGCGAATCCCGATGCTGGCTTCTGCACCATTATTGGGCTACAGGGCGTAGCGGGAATTGCTGACAATATGACTAAGTTTAAGGATGAAGTCATTTGTAATCTTTTTCGCCTTCCTTCTGCAGCGGCAGGCCATGCTACGTTTTTGATAGCGGCCTTTGCCACCACTGGAGCATGAATAAACATGACATGTTATAACTCACTGAAGATATTCGGCAAGGACCTTCTCGCCGGGCGCGCAAGAAATCCCTCCTCTTACTCTCGCGACTCACCCTGCACCCCTATGAACGATCACGACAATCATGTGCGGCAGATTCGCGTTCTTCGCTAAAGGCCAGTTCGGCTACGAGTCCCTGCAGTTACCGGAGCCGCCCCCGTTCGAGCGGTATAACATCGCCCCATCTCAGGACATCCTAGCCATTCGCACATCCTCGGAGACCGGACGCCCCGAATGGGCCATGCTCCGATGGGGACTGGTGCCATCCTGGTCCAAAGAATCCAAGACCAAGCATCTTCTCATAAACGCCCGTGCCGAGGGGATCGAGACCAAGCCCTCATTTCGAGGCCCTGTACGGCACCGTCGTTGCATCGTCCCCGCAAATGGATTCTATGAGTGGCGCCGCCAAGGAGCAGGCAAGCAGCCCTATTTCGTGCATCCTGCGGCCGATGAGGTCTTTGCCCTGGCCGGCATCTGGGACCGCTGGGAAGGGCGGCTAGGAGAGGTAATCGAGTCCGTAGCCATCATCACCACCGCGGCCAACGAACTGATGCATCCAATCCACGATCGGATGCCGGTGATCTTTGAGAAAGAGGACGTTCCCGGATGGCTTGACCCCACCAAGGAACTTGCCACAGTCTTGGCCATTCTCAGACCCTGTCCCTCGAAACGGATGGTGGCCTATCCGGTGAGCGGCATTGTCAACAGTGGTCGCCATGACGGGCCGGAGTGCATTGCCAAAGTGAACGTCGATGAGCCGCTCTATTGACAGGTGGGAGGTTCAGCGCTTTAACTCTGGGCCAAGACTACGAGTTAGGAAATGGCTAGCAGATGACCGTTCCGGCTTCAAAATATTTCATGGCACCGTAGTTACCAGAAATCATATAATTACTGGTTAGGTCTACAAAAAAAATATGCAACTATATCACTTCCGAAATGATCGTTACGGCTTAAGAAGCTTGCGTGAGAAAAGATTGAGAATATCTCGTATCAATGAGTTGAATGATCCATTTGAACTGGTTGGTTGCAATCTTTCCGATCGAGACAAAAGGAAAGCATTTCAGGTGATGAAAGATAAGCTAAATAAAGATAAGGGTCTATTGTGCTTCAGTGCAAGCTGGAGGAGTCCTGTTCAATGGGCTCACTATACAGATAATCATAAAGGAATTTGTATGGGGTTTGAAGTTCAAGATGAATTTTTAATGAAAGTAAAATACGTCAACAGTCGACTAAAGTGTTCCGATAAAATTAATGCTGAGTACATGCAAACAATTCTATCAACAAAATTCTCTCACTGGAGTTATGAAAAAGAGCATAGGGTGTTTTTGGGGCTTAATCACTCGGAAATAGAACATGGCCACTATTTCGAGCCTTTCTCAGATAAATTAAAACTAAACAAGGTAATTGTTGGCTGCAATTCAGAACTAAAGCGGATTGACATCATGACCGCTCTTGGTAAAGATGAATTTGATATCGAGATTTTCAAAGCAAGGCCGGCGTTTGGAAGTTTTAGAATTGTTAGAAATCAGAATGAAAAATTATGGACCTAACCCTTAGAAGGCCCCCGGTTGTCAACAGAAAAAGCTATCCGGGAGCGATGAACTCATCACTCTGCGGCCGGTCGGGTCCGACCAATTGCCCAATGAACCTCGAGACAAGTGGAGCCCCCTCTCTTTTTTCGAGTTGTCGAATAAGTCTGAAAAAGGTATGCGAGTAGAATTGGATAGGTAACGTAAAGTTGTAACAGAACGATTTGTTAACAAGGTAGTCAGGGCATCTGTTGAATAGACCGCTTTGAGCGGTTTACAGTCTTTCAAGCCACCGACTATGCCGATGACCACTGACTATGTTACAAGGAGTGATTATGCGAAAAGTTTATGCTCGGACGGTCTTGTCAGGTTGTGTGATCAGCAGCTTGTTGGCTGCTCCGCTCTTGCTGGCTGCCGATAAAGTGGTGGTAGTCCCGTTTTTTGACACTGCGTATCAAACCTTGGGAAGCACCTGGATGGGAGAATGGCAGGATGGTGTTGCGTACAAGGTTGGAGAGGCGGTCCAGCTTGATGGAACCAGCTACATCTGTATATCTGCCCACACCTCTTCTATTGGAACAAACGACCCTACGAATATAACTTACTGGAACGTTCTTGCGGCAAAAGGCGAGACTGGTGCGACAGGGGCCACAGGTGCACAGGGACCGCAGGGAGCTCCCGGCGCTACCGGCGCTCAGGGACCGCAGGGGGCAACTGGCGCGACTGGGGCTCAGGGACCGCAGGGGGCAACTGGCGCGACTGGGGCCACAGGTGCAAAGGGGGATAAGGGTGATACGGGGGACACCGGACCAGCTGGAAGTATAACTGATAAATTATGTAAAAAAGGCCATTACGTTGTTGGTTTTGAAAATAACGTTCCTAAGTGCGACAATGAAGTTGAGTATAAAGCCATTGTTTTTGTAACCGCTGAGACATACCCAGGAAACTTGGGCGGTGTAGATGGTGCAAATCAGAAATGCCAAGCCGAAGCAGATGCTGCAGGACTATCAGGCAATTTTCGCGCCTGGATAGGAACCAATTCATATAGTCCGTACTACAATTGGGCCTCACAGTACAAAAATGTAAAATATGTTTCGACGGATGGAACAACGATTGCCAATGATTGGGCACAACTTACGAGCGGCATTTTGCAAACAACCATAAATTTGGATGCAGAACAGCAAAGCCACCTCAGTGCATTAGTATGGACGGCGGTATATTATAATGGAACTTTCACAGATAATGGGGGGTACGCAGACGGGTGTTCGGCTTTCACATCAATGAGCGGGCGGAGCGTGGTTGGCATCACCGGAGTTTCATCTTTATATTCTTGGACATATAATACAACGGCATCATGCGGATCGGAAGCGAGATTGTACTGTTTCCAAAATATGGAATAGCATGGGGAGTCATATTCCATGACCTGGTTTGAAAACACTTGTCAGCCTGAGGCCGCCAAGCGCTATCGTACGGGCCAGTCGGTTATGTGCAGTTGCTTGAGTACTTGAGGATCCTTATGCCATGGATGGTAGGTCAGATAGCGTCCTACCAGAAAAATAAAATCACCCGTTGAGGTTCAATGACGGCCAGACGCAGATGAGCAAATTCTTCTCTGTCTGGCGCTCTGGGTTACACATCGAAGAGGATGTTTGACCGGCTAATAGGATAGGGGGAGAGTGTGACCAGCATATCAAGGTACCCGGCAGAGGATCATCCTTTGCCGGGTTCTTTTTTTCGCGGATCGAGGACGGCCAGTGAAGCCACTACTTCTCGCTCGCCCTTTTGGGCGAACGAGACATTATCCCGCCCTTCCAACAACCTGCAACAGCATCAAACAGCTTGGCCGCCTCGATGGCGAGGTGATATTCGATGCTTATCGAGGCGCCGCGAACGCCTTCGTTACGCTCGCCCTTTTGGGCGAACGTAATAAAGTCCCGACCTTCCACCAATCTCGCCCGCTCGATCTGTTTCTTGATCCAGGTCGAGAAGTCCTTCTTGACCTCAAGGAACGCGTGCAGGTCGCGAGCGTTCACCGCACTGGCAACCGCCCCATGAATCTTGATTCCCCCTTTTGGGCGAGCTTCTCCGTGCCTCTCCCGTGGCCGCCAGCAGACGCCGGGCAAGGTCTTGGTAAGCGCCTGGCGGAAAGACGACGCGGGGCAGGAGGAGCAACGGCACAGAGGCGCGCATCGGCCCGGCAGAGGATCACCCTTTGCCGGGTTCTTTTTTTTCGCGGATCGAGGACGGCGCCACAAAGTTCAGGATTACTGATGTTGGTTCGGGGACAGTGAAACACCTACCACTTAGGTTTTCGCCCTTTTGGGCGGAAACTACATCCTGGCCCCCATCATTGCGATGTGCTTGGCCGCTTCGATAGTGAGGTGGTAGTCGATGCTTATCGAGGCGCCGCGAACCCCTTCGTTACGCTCCCCCTTTTGGGTGAGCGTAATAAAGTCCCGACCTTCTACCAGCTTGGCCCGTCTTGGAAAGCTCCCCCTTTTGGGTGAGCTTCCTCGTTCGCCCTTTTGGGCGATCCCGTAATTACGATGAAATCTCGACCTTCAACCAGCCTGGCCCGTCTTGGAAAGCTTGCCCTTTTGGGTGAGCTTTCCTCGCTCCCCTTTTTGGGGGAACGAGTACGCAGTCGAGCCGAGTACGCAGTGAGTACGCACCGAAGGGGCGCTGGCTGGCAACCAAGTGACGACCACATGGACCCGGCGGAGGATATTCCTCTTGCCGGGATTTTTTGTGGGGGATGGGTTGTGGAGGACAGATAGAGGGCGGCGGATCGGGGGCGGCGGATCGGGGGCGGGTTTTGAATTGCGCTGTCCAGATTTGCTTACAAATTGCTTACAAAAAATGCCAACAACAAAAGAGGAGTTAGGCCGTATTAGCCTAACTCCTCGAATTTCTTGGTAGCGGGGAGAGGATTTGAACCTCTGACCTTCGGGTTATGAGCCCGACGAGC
>CAYSVX010000064.1:0-7376 GCA_964434665.1 uncultured Anaerolineaceae bacterium | reverse complement strand
CCCAATGTGCTTTTTTGTAAAGCCCTATCGTCTCACATGTGTTTGAACTCGCTCAATGATTTCGGGGTCAAAATCGGAAATTGAAAGGCGAAAACCTTCAAGAAATTTCCCTCGTGTCAAAAGCGATCGAATACTCCTCCCACACGGGTATAATAAGCCAAACATTCAACAACCGAGGAAATGAATGACAAAACAAAATCTCCCCCACGGTCTTTGGCCATCCCCAATCACACCCGCCATGCTGGCAGGCGGCATCCGTCTGAACGACGTGCAGTGGTCCCCGGACGGTAGTTTCGTGCTGTGGTCGCAATCGCTGGACGGCAAAACCAGCTTGTTTGCCAAACCCGCGCGCGACGCGGCATTCGACCTCAGCGGTGAGTTCAACCCTTCCGGCGGGGTCGGTTATGGCGGCGGAGATTTCTGCGCCGGGCAGACCGGAGCGGTATTTGCAGAACGCAACGGGCGGCTCTACTTCAAACCCTACGCGGATGGAGTGGCGCGCCCGATCTCGCCGGCTTTCGGGGGTTGCGCCTCGCCCGTGATCACGCCGGATGAGCGCTTTGTGGTCTTCGTACACACCTACGAAAACAAAGACGTGCTCGCCATCGCCCCCCTGGATGGCACTTCGTGGCCAAAAATCCTCAAGCAGGGCGCTGATTTTTACATGCAGCTGGCAGTCAGCCCTGATGGGAAGCTGCTCGCCTGGGTGGAGTGGGATCACCCGAACATGCCCTGGGATGGCGCTCGGCTCTGCCTGGCGACGCTCGACACGCAAACGGAAAGCCTCTCCGAGGTGAAGTTGCTCGATGGCGACGCGGATGTTCCCGTTTTTCAACCAATCTTCTCGCCGGATGGCAACAAGCTTGCCTGGCTGAGCAACGCGGGCGAACTGGATCAGCTGAAGCTGCTGCATCTTGCCAGCGGCGAAGTGGAAACGCTGCTCCAGGACCGCGTGATGATGCCCCCGGCGTGGGTGCAGGGCGTGCGCGCGTTGGCATGGTCCGCCGACAGCCAACAAATCATCTTCGTTGATAATCAGCTTGGGCAAACCAGCCTGCAGGCTATCTCTCTGGACACCAGGGAGATCACCATAGTCGAAACCGCCCCTTACACGCTGATCGAGCAGCCCTGCGTTTCGGCGAAAGGCGAAGTGGCGCTGATCGCCCAGTCCGCCGCGAAACCGCCCTGCGTGCTGTGCATCACGGGCGGACAAACAGAAGTAATCGCCCGCAGCCAGAGCGATATGCTGCCTGATGGATTTTTCAGCCAGCCCCGAGCCCTTGCCTGGCAGTCCTCGGACGGCGTCACGGTGCACGGGCTCTACTATCCCCCAACCCATCCTGATTACGAGGCTGCCGGCGCTCCGCCAGTGATCGTTTACATCCACGGCGGACCGACCTCCCAGGTTTTTGACGCCTTCAACCTTGAGGCGGACTTCTTCACCAGCCGGGGTTACGGCTATTTCGCGGTCAACTACCGCGGCAGCACCGGCTACGGTCGGGCGTATCGCGACGCGCTTAGAGGCGAGTGGGGCAGGGTGGATCTGCAGGATACGATCGAAGGCAGCCAGGCGTTGATCGCGCGTGGCCTGGCAGACCCGGCAAGACTGGTTATCAAGGGCGGCAGCGCTGGCGGCTACACCCTTCTGAACGCATTGGTCCACTACCCCGGATTCTACAAAGCCGGTATTTGCTCTTATGGCGTCTCCAATCTGTTCTTATTTGAGAAGGATACCCACAAATTCGAAGCTCACTACAACAAACAGCTGGTCGGATCTCTGCCCGAAGCCGAGGAAAAATTTCGCGCCTGGTCGCCAATCTTCCACGCCGAGAAAATCCGCGACGCGATCGCGGTCTTCCAGGGCAGCGACGACAAAGTGGTGCCGCCCGAGCAGTCGGAGCAGATGGTGCGCGCCCTGCAGAGCAACCACGTGCCGCACCTCTACAAGCTTTACGAGGGGGAAGGGCACGGTTTCCGCAAGAAAGTTAACCTAATCGATCTTTACGAGACGATCGACAGTTTTCTCAAACAACATGTAATTTTCAGCTTTCAGGAGGAAGCATGATAACTCGGGAATTGACGCTTAAATCTTCAAATGGTGAGACGCTTTGGGGGCAGGTCTGGGAACCTGGAGAAAAAGCCCGCGCGGTGGTGGTGCTGGTGCATGGTCTCGGAGAGCATATCCAGCGCTATCAGCATGTTGCCGACAAATTCAACGCCAAAGGCATTGCCCTGTTGGGTTTTGACCAGCAGGGGCATGGCAAATCGAGCGGAAAACGGGGTGTGATCAACTCCGCGGCAGGCTTGATGGAAGATATTACCAAGTTCATAAACCTTGCCAAAGAGCGCTTCCCCGGTCTGCCTGTGTTCCTCTATGGGCACAGCATGGGGGCGTTGGAAGTCTTGTATTACGGGCTGAATGGAACTGACCGCCTTGCCGGCATACTCGCCACCAGCCCCGCGTTGGACGTTGCGAGTATGTCCAAAGCTCAGCGCGGTCTTGTCGGGCTGCTGAAGAACATCTTGCCAGATTTGGCAGTAAACAATGGTTTGCCGATCGACGGGCTTTCAAGGGATCCTGGGAACAACAATGCCTATCGCGTCGACCCACTTGTGCACCCGAAAGCCAGCGTGCGCCTGGCGGCTTTCATGATGGAGGCAGCGGAAGACGTGATGGCAAAAGCCAATGAATGGGACGTGCCGCTCTACCTGGCACACGGCACTGCAGATCCCATCTGCCCGGTTGCTGGCTCGGATGAGTTTGCGAAGCGCTTGAACGGCAGAGTGACCTATAAACGCTGGGAAGGCTTGTTTCACGAGACGCACAACGAACCTGAGAAGGACGTGGTCATCGCCGCGATGCTGGATTGGGTTGAAGGGCAGCTCACCAAATATTAATGCGACTCTCTCGATTTTTGTTGTAGGGCGAGACATAGTGCCCGCAAAGCAGGGTATTGAGGGCACTGTGACTTTTTGATGGTGGTTTGCATCGTGCCCTCATCCGCCGATGTTGTGACATACGCTCTCGTATTTATTGTAGGGCGGTATGCGCCTATCTTGCTCACTCCGCCAAGCAAGTCAATGTCGGAGTGAGCCTGCACCACGCTCCTGCCAAATTAACACCATAAGGCAGTCTCATTCCGACCTACATTGAACACATTACACAGCTTCGCCGGTACTTAATCCGACCTACGGTCTACTACCCACCGCAGCACAAGCAAATCATAAGGAAGAATGCTGTTTTTGGTGGGTTGGCTATTTAAATATCAGGAATGGGTAAGACTCTGTGACGCCATACTCTGCGAGCACGATGACCCACCCCACGAGGTCTCCCGTCCTCAATCCGCCTAATTTTCCTGATTCTTCTACTAACAAAACCATTTGACTTTGACGGGGTTGGGTTCGTCCGGGATTGCGACGGTTTGCAGTGCCGCTAGCATCTTATCGCATTCCTTCAGAGCAAAAGCCTCATGTTCTTCCCAGTGCGCGTCCATGCCAAGCTGGTCATAGGCAAGTGCAACCCCTCCATACAACGCCAAACCAAGAGAGTGCATCGCGCTGTGGATACTGGACGCCGCCTGCCCGATCGCCCTGGCGGCTGCCTGGGCGGCAGGAATTTCTTCCGCTTCATTTGCAGCCTCATGGCATGCCCGGATGGTTATTTTTGCCTCCGGCAGCTTCACTTCTTTCCGAAGCCATTTAGAAGCATATTCCAACGCAAGCTGCGGTCTGCGATCCTCAGGGTAGCGCTTCACATAAATGGGTAAGATGTTCGCTTCCGCGTAGCCGACAGCCCAATTTACCAGGGTTTGTTTGCTCTGGGTTTCGATCAGGCGCATCAAGCCTATGATTGGATCTGCCTGCCAGTTGCTCAGCATTTTGCGGTACTTTTTCATGGCTAAATTGTAACCGGTCGGAGATAAAAAAAGCCAGCCTGGCCGGGCTGGCAAATGGCGGAGAGGGCGGGATTCGAACCCGCGATACCTCGCGGTATACTCGCTTTCCAAGCGAGCGCACTAGGCCAGCTATGCGACCTCTCCGCGTGAGCCGCTATTATAACAGAATTTCGTCAGTGTGAAGGGGTAAGCCAATCTCACCGCGGATATTCGCTTGTTTTACTTGACGGTCGCGGCAATCTTCTCGATGGTTTTTGCGATGAGAACAATCCGCTTACCAGCAGGGAACCAATTGACCACGCCAGTCCCGTTCAGCGTACCGCCCTTGGCATTCACCAGTTTTTCCATCGCTGCGAGAGACTGATTGCCGCCCCAGGAGGCGAACGGAAATGCCTGAGTGACGATACCAGCCAGCATTTTCCCTTCGAGCGATGGCAAACTTTGCATGAACGCCTGCATCGCCAACGCTGGCCTGAAGCCGTTCACCGGCGCGGCGAAAACGAGCATGTCGTAGCCCTGTGTGGAGGGTGGGTTGGATATTACAATCTTTTCGATGTTCATCTCGCCGTCGTTGCTGGCAACAACTTTTTCGAGCGCAACGGTGTGACCGAGAGTCACAAGTTTGTCCCTTAATATTTCTGCAACCGATAGCGTGTTACCCGTTTTAGAATTGACGAAGATACCAATGTTCATTTTTCCTCACTTAACTGGACCTTGACCTATCTGGATCCTGAAGTCAGAAATCTTACTATGATTTTTGCTTTAAAGCACAAAACTGCATCAAAGGGATTTTTGCGGTAAAAGGGTTGCTACTTGAAGACTAAAACAGGACGTTTGAAAGATCGTCGCGGTACTGGCGGATGGTCGGGTAGGCATCCCCCAATACTTCCAGCAGAGCGAGGTAAATATCGTGCAATTGACCATTATGGAAGTGTTTATCCTTGCGCAGGATATCCAAAAAGCCATCCAAGGCGATCTCGATTTTGCCACTGCGAGCCAGGCGCAGACTGTTGCGATACGCCGCTTCGAGCGGATTAGCAACGACCGCAGGCAGCTGGTCAAAACCGGCATAGGCTTTGGCCAGGGGCAGCAAACTCTTGGCGGTCGTGAATTCAGGACTGGCAGGAAAATTGTTCAGGATACTCGCGGCTTCACGCGCTTTGCCCTGCCAAAGCAGCACCCGCGCCAGCGCAAGCAAGCCTGGTGGTTCGCCATGGCTCTCAGCGACATACAGCGCCAGGGCATCTTCCGCCCCTTCCAGGTCTCCCAATAGCATCAGGCTCTTGCCCTTCTCGAGCAGCAGATTGCCGGCTTTGGGCAAAATTCGGTCAACGAGAAGGCGCAAGTTTTGTTCGCTGAGCACACCCGCGACCTCCGCCACAATCCGTCCATCTACGAAAGCTTTCACCGCCGGCACATGCTGCACCTTGAGGCGGGCGGCCAGTTTGGGTTGATCATCCACGTTGATGCGTGCCAGCCTGAAGCCGCCATCAGCTTCGTGGGCCAGCCTGGCAAGCTCGCGAGACTGAACCCGGCATGGGATGCACCAGGGCGCCCACAAATCCAGCACAACAGGCACTTCTGTAGAGTAATTCACCACCTCTATCTCAAAAGTGTCTTCGCTGATGTCAATAATATTTGCGGCTGCCATGTCTTCTCACCTGAATTAATTCTAACAGAATTACTCCTCGTCTTCTGGTGGAGTGATCGCCGGTTGTTTGATCTCAACCACATTCCCATGGAAATCGACCACGATCTTGAAACCCGTCATGCCCAGGTAATTCCGCATATCCTGGGGAAACCCGGTGCTGCGCAACTGCTCAAACTGCTCCTGGGAGTTTTCAAGCTGCTGGCGGATTACTGCAACCGAAAAAATGTCTTCCTGACCGAGCAGTTTAGCGGTTTGTTCGCTCAAAAAGTCCTCGTTACCACTAATGCCAGAGGTAATCGTCTCCCAAACTTGCCGGTCTACCTCCTCCGCGGGGATATGACGCAGAAAGCCGCCGTCGTCCAACACGTAGCTGACGTCCTCACCCACCCAGGTTACAGCCAGGGGGTGTTCAGATGTATCAAAAACCAAACCTTCAAAAAGTGCTTTCTTCACATTATCCTTCTTTACTATCGCAGTAGTGTGATTATAGCGAAAGACTATATAAGAATAATTAACAAACTTAGACAGGGCGGAAACCAGTGTGCCAATTACAGACGAATGCGTGGAAGATCGATATGATTTCGCTAGGTTCCTTTGGGGTGGCGACGCAGTGCGTCGCCGCTACATTGTTTGTTTGATCTGCATGTTATCTCATGATTTTGCCGGGCTTACGAAGTACGCTTGAGACCTTCGGTCACCTCCCGTGCGCGGTCTGTAGACCGGCACGATCAAGGAAATGGAACCTGACGTCACCATTGGTGGTAAATGAGGTTCTCAAAAGAGGCAGGTTTGCGATGTCAGGTTGCGCTTCTCAACCTGACATCTCTGACCTTGGCATGCATTTATTCTTGGCTTATCAAGCTGATTACGTCAGGTTCAACTGCGGAACCTGACCTACGACTTCGCTTATCTTCGACCCTCCCCAAAGGGAGGGCGAGGTGACCTTGGGCAAGCACGGAGGCTTGAGATGATGAGCCAAAGAGCCGGATTCAACTGAGGAATCCGGCCTACGAAAAACTAATGCAGGGGGATGGGAATAAGTGTGCAGGTCAGGTTGAAACTCGGGCAAGGTTGAGTAGGTAACCCTCACCCCGCTTGCCCCCACCTGCAAGGCATGGGGGTGCGACCAGCTTCGCTGGTCTTCGACCCTCCCCCGAGGGAGGGCGAGGTATGGGAATCGACCCCCACCTTACAAACATCAAAGAAACCTAAAACCCGCCGAAGCCGGTCAACACATCTACGCGCGTACCAGTCTCCTCAGTATGGAAATACTGATCGAACGGCACCGCCGGCGTAGTCCAGCGGTAGATCCACTTGGCGTCTTCCGCCTTCATGTTGATGCATCCATTGCTCATCACGTTTCCCCAGTTGGAGTGCCAGAAGGCTCCATGGAAAGCGACCCCAAAGAGGGTGATGTAACTGACCCAAGGGACCCCTGGCAAGTCGTAAACATTCGGATTGGCAGGTTCGTTGACCATGCGCCGGCACGGACGTTTGCGGTTGGTCATCCAGCGCCCAACCGGCGTCAGACCATCTCTTATGCCAGAAGAGCAGAGAGTCTGAAAAACCTGGCGGTCGTATTCGAAGGCACGGATTTCCTGCTTGGTGAGGTCGAGTTCGATACGTTTTGCGTCAGGCGCCACGTCCGGGCTGAGAGGTGTTATTTCCTCGGGCTTGGTCAGGTGCACCGTTCTGGCAGGGACGTAATAGGAAAGCCCGTTGAGGTCATCCCAGAGTTCATACCAGGGTTTGCCATACTCGTCATATTCCAGTTTGAGCACCCAGAAGTTGTTTTCGTAGTAAAAAGTGCGATGGATATTGCGCACATT
>CAYSVX010000063.1:0-7753 GCA_964434665.1 uncultured Anaerolineaceae bacterium | reverse complement strand
TAGTTAAGTTACTGGCAGGACCGACTTTACTGGGACAGTCCAGTAACCAGAACCCACCGACTAATACGGTGGGTTCGCTTTTACCCGAGCTTTTTCAGCCAGCTCTCCAAGTCGTCCAGCCAGCGCAGGCTGGCTTCGTCCCGAAACAGGCGATATGAGTGGACGATCCAATCATCCAATTCCGGTTCTGCTTGTGGAATGGCCTGTTCAACAAGGCTGGTGTACCAATGCCGTACGACTTCTCGCTGGGCTCTGAGCAGCGTGAGCGCGCGTTCGAGTGAGTATTTGCGAGCAACGATCAGTTTCGCAAGGAATTCCTGGCGGATATCACGTGCCCTGGTGACCGGCGAGTCGATCCAGGCATTGAGCGCCTCTCTCCCCGCGGTTGTAAGCCTGAAATATCGGCGTGAGGGGTTGGCTTCTGGGTGATCCGGGGCGTCCTCAAGCAGGCCAGCTTCCTTCAGTTTCTCCAGTTTGGCGTAGAGCAAACCCTGTTTGATGCTCCATATTTTGATAATGCCATGCATGGAAGAAATCCGCTGGTGGATCTCGTAACCGTGCATGGGTTTTTCGTCGAGCAGCGCCAGGATAACGTGATCAGTGGCTATGGGAGAACTGGGTCGGGGCATTTTATTAACTCCTTGAGAATAAAACGATCAGAGGAGGGTGGTCACATCTTCCTTGTTGGGTACCAGGCAGAGAAACTCGAAGGGTTCATCGGAAATATTGATGTAATAGTGTGGCAGATCTCCTGGGATGAAGACGATGTTGCCCGCGCTTACTTCAATAATATCGTCTCCTAGGCGCACGCGAGCTTTGCCCCGCAAGACGTATTGCTCATGTTCAACCTTGTTGGTGTGCAGGGGCATACTGCCTCCGGGCTCGATGCTGAACTTGCGCATGGCGAAGTTGGGACCCTCCTCCGCTGAGATCAAGATTGCTTTGCTCACGCCGGTTCCCGTCGGAACAGGTTCTGTGGGGATTTCCTGGATGTGTTTGACGCTCATAATCTCTCCTTGAATGGCATTATTTTACCAGTCACTGGCAAGATGGATGAATTTACATCCGATGGGAGGATTTGTGATGCTGGGAACGAAGCGAGCAGTGTTTGTTCCTCCCCCCAATTAAGTATGCTCCTATCCTGTAGGGCGAAATTGAGGGCACCGTTAACGATGTGATGTGCAAACGTATCGTGCCCTCAATTCGCCATTGACGGTTTAAGTAGGGCGGAATGGCGCGTCCCTGCCCCGCGATTCTTTTCGCGGGGTTCGCCACTCCGCCGATGATCTCAAAAGTTGTCACGGATGGATGTGATGCCGTTGTTGAAGGTATACTTCAACCTTGAAATGAGCAAGCACCTGGAGGCGTAAATGGCAAAAGAACAATTGCTGGCAATTGACGTAGGAACGCAATCGACCCGCGCATTGATTTTTGATTTGCATGGTAATCTGCTCTTTAAATCTCAGATCCCGTTGCCGGCTTATGATGCACCCAAACCAGGCTGGGCGGAGCTTGAACCAGCGGTGTTTTGGGTGAGCCTGTGCCAGGCATGCCAGCAGCTCTGGACGATGCCGGGCGTGGATAAGGGACAAATTGCCGGGGTGGCAATTACGACCCAGCGAAATGTTCTGATCAACCTCGACAAGAGTGGTAATCCACTCAGACCTGCCATTCATTGGTCAGATCAACGGCGCACTCCCGGTTTGCCTAATGTAGGCGGCATGTGGGGGGTGCTTTTTTCGCTGTCAGGAATGACCGACACCATCCGATACCTTCAGTCGGAAGCCAAAACCAACTGGATCCGCACCAACCAACCTGAAATTTGGGGCAAAACCGCAAAGATTGTTTTGTTGTCTGGGTACCTGACCCATCGAATGACGGGTAAGTTTGTTGATTCGGTTGGCTGCCAGGTGGCACATTTGCCCTTCGATTACAAAAATCACCGCTGGGCTGGCAAGTTGGATTGGAAATGGAAGGCGGTGCCTGTTGAACCGGAAATGTTGGTCGACCTGGTGCCTCCAGCTGGGCTGCTTGGGGAAATCACCAGCCAGGCATCTGAGGACACTGGAATTCCAGTTGGATTGCCAGTGATATCTGCGGCTGCTGATAAGGCTTGTGAGGTGCTCGGCGCAGGAACGCTGGCATCCAACATTTGTTGCCTTTCCTATGGTACTGCCGCGACGATCAACACCATTCACCAGCGCTATGTCGAAGTCGTCCCGCTCATTCCGCCCTATCCGGCAGCAGTTCCTGGGTCCTATTCCCTTGAAATCCAACTTTTTAAAGGCTATTGGATGGTTTCCTGGTTCTTACGGGAATTTGGTCATAATGAGCAGCGATTGGCGCAGGAGCGTGGAGTGGTTCCGGAAGCTTTGTTTGACGATCTGGTCAAATCTGTGCCTGCCGGCTCGATGGGGCTTATGCTTCAGCCTTACTGGGCGCCAGGCTTGAAATCTCCTGGACCGGACGCCAAGGGGGCGGTGATTGGTTTTAGCGGGGTACATACCCGGGCGCACATCTATCGCGCGATCCTCGAAGGGTTAGCTTATGCCCTGCGGGAAGGCGCAGAACGCACCAGCAAGCGCAGTGGAGTCCCAATCACGGAGGTGCGCGTAGCCGGCGGAGGCTCGCAAAGTGACGCTTCCTTGCACCTGACTGCTGACATTTTTGGTTTACCAGTCAGCCGTCCGCACGTATATGAAGCCAGTGGTCTGGGAGCCGCAATTGATCTGGCTGTTGGTTTAAAGCTGCAGCCTTCGTTTGAAAAAGCAGTGGCAGATATGACCCATATCAGCCGCACTTTTGAGCCAAATCCAGAAAACCATAAGTTCTACGATGAGCTTTATAACCGGGTTTACCTGAAAATGTACAACCGCCTTGGACCCTTATATAAGGAGATCCAGGACATTACAGGTTACCCTGCCAAGGACTAAATGGGCTGGGTGGGTGAGGGATTTTCCTGGCTGCCCAGTGTCTTGCTGAAAGATGGGTTACTCGAGTAAGATTGGGGCGTATGCAGAACGCAAAACTGACCAATTTCGCTGCTCCAATCCAGGTTTTAGGCACCCTGCAGTTTTCTGCGCGTAAGCCCAAAGCAAAAATACGCGAATCCGGCACGACGAAGCCTGCCAAAAGGAAATGGAAACAAGTCCTGAAGGCTCCCGATTTTAAGAGCGAACTATGGAATTACTTCCTGTTAATTGTTGGAAGCCTGCTCTACGCCGTCACCGTCAACATGTTGGTGCTTCCCGTAGGGCTGTATATTGGTAATCTGACTGGTATCGCGGGAATCATCCTTGAGCTGTTCCAGAAGGTGATCCCAGGTATCGGGGCTTTGACTGGTGTCATCCTTTTGGGGTTAAACCTTCCCCTCCTGCTGATTTCATACAAAGCGGTCAACCGTAAGTTTATGCTGAAGACGGTTGTTTCGATCGCTGTCATGACTGTTGCCATGTCGCTGATCCCGGTGCGCCTGCTGATACCCGAGCTGGACGACCTGCTCACGGTTTGCCTGGTAGGCGGAACGCTGGCGGGGTTTGGAGCTGGACTGTGCCTCAGGGCTGGGGGTTCCTCCGGCGGCGCGGACGTCTTGGGGGTTTATGTCAGCATGAAAAACAACAATATCAGCGTTGGCAGAGTGGGGTTGATTATCAGCTTGATCGTCTATGCCTATGCCCTTTTCACGAATCCGCCGCTCATAATGGTCTACTCGGTAATATTTACACTGATTTATGCCTTTATGATGGACCGTACCCATTATCAGAATGTCAAAATTAATGTGATGGTTATTACCCGCAGTCGGGAAATTCTGCCTTTCATCACGCAGGAGATCCAACGCGGGGCTACCTATTGGGACGGCAAAGGCGCGTACACGGACACAGATTTTGTTGTGATCAACACAGTTGTGTCAAAATACGAGCTAATTCGTCTTCGGCGGGGTGTGCTGGATCTGGACCCTAAAGCGTTCTTTATCGAGAACAACGCGGTCAATGTAACCGGTTACTTCCCCTCACACTTCTTTTAGCAGATTAATAGTAAATCAGGTAGGGTGGATGGGGATCGAAACATCTTCCCTCTTCAGAAAGGCAGAGGTTTCGTCATCGCGAGGGTGGTTCGGCGATCTGTATTGGTTACAATTCCCTTGTAGGGCGGAATGGGCTTTTCTTGCCCACTCCGCCGAGTTTACAGCCTTTCGGAGGTTCACTCCGAAAGGCTGTTGTGGGAGATCACTTTGAGGCAGCTTCATTCCGACTTAGGAATGTGCCCAAGGAACAAGAATTGGTCAACTTTTCTCGTCATCGCAAGCGTAGCAGCCTGTGCCCGCGCAGCAGGGTATGAGCGATCTGCTTTTACTTGTCATCGAATGGAGACCTTCGGTCAAACCCCGTGCTCGGCGGGGACGCCGGCACGATCAAGCGCCGGTAGGGTGGGTAGGCGTCATAGAGCACATGCAGAAGCATGCCTGGTCATAGCATACCCACCGCAGATCAAGTAAATTGATTCATCAACGCCGTCCGGTGGGAACATTGCTGATTGTGGTGGGTTGGCTATTTCTATGTTAAGACAGGGCGAGACACTGTGACGCCAACCGCACCCTACGCTGTAATATCTTGCGGTATTTCTCGACCAGCCTTAGGGATGACTTTTTTACGTAGGCCGGGTTGCGCTTTTCAACCCGGCTCTTTTGGTCATTGCCAGCGTGAACTTAGCAAGACACTATGACGCCATACTCTGCGAGCACGATGACCGCACCCTACGAAAAGACTGCTCTTGTCTGTTATCGAATGGAGACCTTCGGTCAAACCCCGTGCTCGGCGGGGACGCCGGCACGATCAAGCGCCGGTAGGGTGGGTAGGCGTCATCAAGCATATACGGAAGCATGCCGGGTTATAGCATACCCAATGTACTACAAGCAAATTGATTCATCAGCGCTGTCCGGTGGGCAGATTGTTGTTCCTGGTGGGTTGACTATTTCGATGTCAACACAGGGCAAGAACCTGTGACGTCAACCCACCCTACCAAGAGGTCGTATTACCTTGAGCCTTGTTTATTTAATCAAGGGCACGATCAGCAGGGATGCCATGCCAATCAACTTCATGAATATCAAGGTTGAAGGTCCGGCTACATCCTTGAGGGAATCCCCGACAGTGTCTCCAATCACGGCGGCGATGTGCTGTGGGGTGCCGCGCATGTGTTCCATGTCTTCAATGGTCTTCTTGGCATTGTCAAACGCGGTGCCTGTGTTGTTAAAGAAAGGTCCCAAAAGTGCGGAACATGCCACGGATCCCACCAATACCGCACCCAAGGCATTCATGCCAAAAGCGAAGCCAATTGCGATCGGCACCAAAACGCTGATCGCGCTGGGCAAGATCATCTCCCTCAACGCGTTGCGTGTGGCGATATCGATGCAGTGAGAATAATCCGGTTTGACAAGACCTTTAATGATGTCCGGGTTTTTTGTAAACTGGTCGCGAACTTCGTCCACCATTTTTTCAGCCGTTCTCGCGGTGGAACCAATCACCAGCGATGAGATGAGAAACGGCAGTGAGACCCCGACAAACAGAAAGCTGAGGTTGAACGGTGTGGTCACGTCAATCGAGTCGATACCTGCAAGCTTGTAAAAAGTCAGGAAGATAACGAAGGCTGTAACGGTTCCAGAGATCATGGCGTAGGCTTTGGTGATTGCTTTCATCGTGTTGCCTACCGAATCGAGCCTGGAAAGTTTGTCAACCACTTGCCGTTTAGCCGATGCCATGCCGGCAATCCCCGCGGCGTTGTCCACAATCGGTCCAAACGCATCCGCAGCCATGATGAACGTAATCAGCAGGTCAGTTCCAATGTTGACCCCCACCAGCGCCAGCAGGCTGTTGCCTGAAAGCGTGTATACGCCGATTACCACAGCCATCAGGACAACCACTGGTAACACAGGGCTCTGCAAGCCATAGGCGATACCGGTGATCAGGTTCAAGGCGGCGCCGCGTTTGGAGGCTTTGGCTATGTTCTTTACCGGTTTGCCTTCCATACCCGCATAATAACGCGTACTCAGGGAAGCGATCGTGGTGATCAGCACGCCCATGGTGACTGCGATGGCGATGATCCAATCATCCAGCAAGAAAAGGGTCAGACTCAGCCCGCCTGCGATGCTCAAAATTGAACTCACAAATAAACCGATATTGAATTGCGTGGCTGGAGCCATGCCCGGTTTCCATTCCCGGCTGGCGAAAATGCCGATGGCAGAGGCAAAAACGCCTACACTCTGCATCAGGAACGGGAAGAAAAGACCCTTCTGTCCATAAACGGATGCCATCGCAATAGCCACAATAGACCCGGTGACCAGGTCGTCACTAAAAGTTTGGAAGAGGTCAGCGCCGCGTCCCGCGCAGTCGCCCACATTGTCGCCTACCAGGTCCGCGATAACTGCCGCGTTGCGGGGATCATCTTCGGGAATATTTTCCTCGATCTTCCCCACCAGGTCGGCGCCAATATCGGCGGATTTTGTAAAAATTCCACCGCCGATCTGAGCAAACAAAGCTGCCAGACCGCCGCCGAACGCAAAACCGATCAGAGCGTTAGGATCCTTGAAAATGCTGAATAAAACAGAAAGCACAATCAGGCTCAAGCCAGTGATGCAAAAACCCATGACCGAGCCACCAAACAGGGCGATGCGGAAGGGACTGCCCTTGCCTTCATTGGCGATATCCGCGGTTTGCAGGTTTGTCCGCACACTCACACTCATACCGATATATGACGCCAGCAGAGAGGTCAGAACACCAAAAACAGCGGTAACCGCTGCTTTCCAGTCCAGGATCCAATAGAGCAACGCCGCAAAGAAAGGCGTCACCATCAAAATTGTCTTGATCTGCCGCGTGAGGTAGGTGCGCGCGCCGTTGCGGATGTCGGCAGCCGCGGCTGCCATGCTTTCGGATTTGACCGGTCGCAGCGTGATGCGCAAGATGAAATACGCCGCCAGGGCAATACCCATCAACCCTGTCCCCATGGAGACTGCGTAGAGTTGCATATCAAGTGTAAGCATAAGAACAATGCTGACGATGAGTACGCCGACCCCCAGGAAAAACCACCGGTTACGCAGGACTGAAAGTGCATTGTGCCTTTTGGAAATTGGGTTTACAGCGGGATTCGTTGACGACATGGATGACCAGTTGCCTTTCTGAATTAGTTCCTAAGAAAGAGGTTAATCAATGAATTTCAAATTGCTTCTGGTGATACACAACTTTCTGACTTCATTTCATCGCCAGTTTAGCGGAATGAATTATACATCTGAAAATCAAGCCTGTGAGAGGAGACAGGATAATCTATTTTGTGTGTTTGGCATTTGATTTTTCTACTTTACTGGTAAAATCGATCAATAATCTAAATCGTTTATTCGCCAGGAAAAACCTATCGGGTTTATTGGGCATTTTCCTGAGCACTCGAACCGACCTGGAGTTTTGACTATGCCGCCAAAACAAGCAACAGCGGATTTGCACCTGAAAGACCGAGCGGGTTCCCTTTTTGATCAAATGATGCCTATTTTTGCCACCCTGGCAGCTTTGCTGGTCGGTGCGATTTTCCTGTTGCTCCTGGGTGCTAATCCTCTAACGGCGTATGGTGCACTGGCCGAAGGAGCTTTTGGCAGCTTTAATGCCTTTGCTGAGACTTTAGTGAAAGCTATTCCGTTGCTGCTGGTAGGGTTGGGAACCTTGTCAAGACAATGATGGTTTACAATTTGTGTAGGGTGATTGTTTACACTTTT
>CAYSVX010000062.1:0-8345 GCA_964434665.1 uncultured Anaerolineaceae bacterium | reverse complement strand
CTTTTAGGACATTTCTAAATTGCTACTTTAGGACATTATCATGTTGCCACTACACGTTCCCCATGATGACAAACACAACTAAAACCAACCGTGTATAATATCGCCCAGGAGCCTCATGCAGCTATATCTCATTCGTCACGGACAGTCCACCAATAACGCCCGCTGGGAAGCCCAGGAAAGTTACGAAACTTACCGCAGCTCCGACCCGACCCTTACCGAAAAAGGCGTGCGGCAGGCGGAATTGCTGGCTGATTACCTTGCGATCTCCAAACCCGGCGAAGAGGACTTCTGGCGCGACCCACAGAACAGGCTCGGTTTCGGGCTCACCCACATCTACTGCAGCCTGATGCAGCGCGCTATTCACACTGGCAGCATTATCGCTAATCGCCTGAACTTACCTTTGGTGGCACTGCCCGAGGCTCACGAAGTGGGTGGGATCTATCTTGATCATGTTGTTAATGATGTTATTGAGATAACCTGGGAACACGGAGTAAACCCTGAGTTTCTTTCGAACCATTATCCCGACCTCATCCTGGCAAAGCCCATCGAAGAGCAGGGGTGGTGGCGTGGTGGTAAAGAAGAAAGCAGCCTGCCGCTGAAGCGCGCGCAAGGGGTGTTGAATTGGATCAAGGAGCGTCATCTGGGCTCTGATGACCGCGTGGCGATCGTGACACATGGCGGTTTTACCAGCTACCTTCTACGGGCCATGCTTCAGATCTCTCCAGAGGAACCCGATAATCGCAAATTGGATTATCGCTTGATCTATAACAACTGTGCCATCAGCCGTTTCGACTTTGTGGATAATCGTATCTTGATGGTCTACCATAACCGTGCTGATTTCCTTTCTGACGACCTTGTTTCTTGATTAGAATATTCGAAAATGTTGTTTGTCAGACGAACAGTTTCTTGTTTTCATAAATGAAATTCCACCTCCGGGCAAGCGATTACCAAAATGCTGACGATACAGACCCATGCCGTGGGTCAACACCTTTGGTTTGGAGCAGCTCAAACCTCTGGTAAAATTGCAGCTAAGAGCCTGGTAGGGGCAGAAAGAAATTAGAAATGCCTTTTTATGTCAATATCCTCATAATTTTTGCGCTTTTTATATTTAACGCTATCTTTGCAATGTACGAAATTGCCATGGTCTCCTCGAAGAAAACTCGCCTGGTGGCTCGCGCTGAAGACGGGCAAAAAGGCGCTTCTGTTGCCATGGAGCTTTTACAGGATCCTGATCAGCAATACCTTTCTGCAATCCAAATCATGATCACCATGATCGACACACTTGCTGGTGGTATTGGTGGTGCCCAGTTATCGCGACCTCTGGCTGAGGTCTTTAAGCGCATCAATTGGTTAGAGCCCTTTGCTGAAATCGCTGCCCTGATCCTTGTTGTAATTATCATTACCTACTTCTCAATTGTTCTTGGCGAACTGATACCCAAACGCATCGCGGTCAGCAAGCCTGAAGATGTTGTTACCAGGCTTTCTCCTATGATCAAAGGGATGTCGCGCGGCATGCGCCCCCTCACCAAGCTGCTTAGCGCTTCAACTAATCTGGGTATCAAAATTTTCAACATCGATGTCACCAGAGAACCTGCCATTACTGAAGAAGAACTCAAGGGCTACATCCAGGAAGGACGCCAAACCGGCGTCTTTGATGAAGCAGAACAAGATATGGTTGATGGCGTTTTCCGTTTCAGTGATCGGCGTGTGGACGCCATCATGACCCCGCATACCGAATTGGACTGGATCGACCTGGATGATGACCATGACACGATCGTGAAGGAACTGATGGAGAGCAGCTACTCCCGTCTGCCGGTTGCTCATGGAGATCTGGACCGTTCGATGGGGTTTGTAAACACCAAGGATCTGCTCGGTATTGATATTCACAATCCCCAGTTCAACCTTGAGGACTACATTCGGGAACCTTTATTTTTCCCGGGCAATATGCAGGCGGTCAAGGCTTTCGAGCAATTTCGCGAAACCGGAATCCATCATGCTCTGGTTCTGGATGAGTACGGAGGCGTGGAGGGTTTTGTGACCCTATACGATGTGTTGGAATCGATCGTTGGCGAGATTCCCCTTGATGAACACGACATGGATCAGGATGTTGTTCAGCGTGCGGATGGCACCTGGCTGGTGGATGGGCTGATCCCCATCGACGAGCTCAAAGAAATCATGCGGGTGGATGAGTTACCCGAAGAGAACCAGGCTGGTTTCCAGACTCTGAGCGGCTTTGTCATGAACCAAATGGGGCGAATCCCAAAGACCGGTCAGATCTTTGAGTGGGATCACTGGCGGTTCGAAGTGGTGGATATGGACGGTCACCGGGTGGATCGGGTGTTGATTACCGACATCTCAAATGAAAAGAATCCGTCGGTCGAAATATAGACTTACGGTCGCCAGCGGGTGAAGATGGCGTGTGAGAGCACATGACCAGCGCTTTCTTCGACGGTCACCAGTTCACCAGTAGTGAACTCCCCACGCTTGCCAACAATCTCTTCCATCGCCTGCCTGGTGATTACGGCAGATGCCGTAATCGCGTAGGCGGTCAGGATTACAAACCCCGCATCCTTTGCAACCAGCGACCGGCAGCCCTCGATCAGCTCGGGCATGCGTTTAAAGAAATCCCAAACCTCCCCGCTTGAGCCGCGACCAAACTTGGGTGGATCCATGATGATCCCCTGGTAGGTGTTGCCGCGGCGGGCTTCCCGCTTGACAAACTTCAGGGCGTCTTCCGCAATCCAGCGCACAGGTTTGTCTGCCTGTCCAGAGAGCTTCATGTTCAGGTTAGCCCAACTGATGGCATGCTTGGAAGAATCCACATGGGTCACTTCCGCGCCAGCCGCAGCCGCAGCCACACTCGCAAGCCCCGTGTAACCGAAAAGGTTCAAGACTTTGAATGGTTTTCGTGCTGCGGTGATGCGTTCGGTCATCCAATCCCAATGACTCGCTTGTTCAGGGAAGACGCCCACGTGGCGCGAACTTGAAAGCTGTGCCTGGAAATGCAGGTTGCCATAGGAAAGCTTCCAGCTCTTTTCCATCGGATTAAGCATCGTCCACTTGCCACCGTACTCCTGCTGCTCTTCCACCAGCAAAGCATGGGCTTTCTTCCATTCGCTGGCTGGCAGGCTCTTGCCCCATATGGCCTGGGGACGTGGGCGAACCAGCAGATAAGGGCCAAAACGCTCAAGCGTCTTGCCATCGCCGCTATCGAGCAGTTGATAATCCTTCCAATTGGGAGAAGCTTCGAGAATGAGTGGACTTAGGTTGTTTTTCATAAATTTTCCATTTTTTTAAACGAATAGCGGAATCAGGTAGCTGAGGATCAGAGACACGGCAGTGGAGATCGCGAAGGAATCGAACAAAATCTCTGCCAGTTTCTTTTGACGCAGATTATTACGATGTTGTAAAAGGACGAGGACAAGACCCAGGAGAACAATGAGCATCAGCACCCAGGGTGCAAACACTTCGAAAACAATAAATAATAAGTATGATGAGGCAGAGGCAAAAACCAACAGAATGATCAGCATTATTCTGCTAAGTGGTCTGGGGGTCTTTGCCGCTGTGAAAGCGGCGAAGAGAAATCCAATTGCCAGGAAAAAAATAGAAAGCAAAAAGGCTTCAAATTTCAATTTTTGAGAGGTCGCCAGGAAACCGGAAAGCCCAAAGATCACTGATAAAAGCGGCTGGTGTTTCCCAAGCCGCATCAATACAGAGTATCCCAATTTCAGATTGTGGTTGGAAAGAGAAATGGCGATTAAAACTCCAAGAAATCCCAGAACAATATTGAGCGTGCCAAGCAGGGCGCTTAAAGCAAGGGAAACAAGAGAAAAAATCGCGCTCAGGGTACGGGCAAACTTCACAGATACTTCTCCCGAAGCGATCGGATTTGGTTGGATCTGACCCGGTTCTGAGGCTGCGGCAGGGGCGTTCTCGATTTTTTGATAGATCACCGCAAAGCTGAAGAGCAGCAAGTTGCTGAGGACCGCGATTCCAAGGCGCAGCTCAGAACCTTTTCCGCCGGCAACACCACCCAACAGGGTCACTGCCAGCGTAGCAGCCAGGTAATCACAACGTCCTACCAAGTTGAAAGCGGATTTCAGGAACTTCATCACGCTTGAAGTATACCAAAGGCGCCAATGGATGTTGACTTCAACTCTTTTGGGACCCAACCTTAACCATTTTCCATCACTCGGGCTTAAAATAGCGATGAGGAGATACCCATGAACTTTAATCGAGAAGTTGACCGTCGTCATTCTGAGTGTATCAAGTGGAACCGATTCGATGAAGATGTTTTGCCCATGTGGGTGGCTGACACGGACTTCAGGTGCCCTGAGGCAGTCATCCGCGCTTTACATGCGAGAGTTGATCATGGTATCTTCGGATACGGAGCTCCTCCCAAGGAATTGGATCGTACTGTCATCCAACGGTTGAAGCGACTATACGATTGGGATGTGCAAGAGAACCAGATCGGTTACATCCCGGGCATCGTAACCGGATTTAACGCCGCGATTCGTGCTTTCTGTGAGCCGGGAGAAGCGGTTATTTATCAGACGCCTGCTTACCCGCCCTTCATTGGCGCGCCTGATTCGGCCAGGCTGAAGGGTGTTCAGAATCCTCTTCTACAGCATGAGGATGGCACCTACCACCTTGACTTCGACCGATTTGAGCAACAGATCATTAGCGAAAATGTTCGCGCGTTCATCCTCTGCAACCCCCAAAATCCCACCGGGAGGGTGTTCACCCGCGAAGAACTGACCCAATTAGCCGAGATCTGCCTGCGGCAGAACGTTTTGATCATCTCCGATGAGATCCATTGCGATATTCTCTTTGACGGTCATAAGCATATCCCAATCGCCTCACTCTCCCCCGAGGTGGCGGCTAACACCATTACCTTTATGGCGCCAAGCAAAACCTATAACATAGCCGGCTTGCACGCTTCGGTGTGTGTCATTCAGAATCCCAGTTTGATGGATAAATTTCACAGATTTAGTGAAGGGTTGGTCGGCTGCCCTGGGGTGTTGGCTCTGACTGCTGCCCATGCTGCCTATGCTGAAGGGGACGATTGGCTTGCCGAACAGAACCGCTACCTCCAGGCTAACCGGGATTTCCTGGATGACGCTCTGGGCACACAACTGACTGGCATTCATTGGAACAAACCGGAAGCCACTTTTCTGGGTTGGCTGGATTGCAGCGATTTGGGATTGGGAGAACCACCCTACGAATTCTTCTTGCGCGAGGCCCGCGTTGGATTGAACGACGGCATCAGTTTCGGTCCCCAGTGCGGTGACTTCGTGCGCCTCAACTTCGGCACCACCCGGGCGAACCTGCAGGAAGCTGTCGACCGCATGCAAGCCGCTCTGGCAGCCCGCTAAGATAACTGATGAGCTCAGATTTCAATAGTACTGATCAGGGCTATCTGCGTCAGGTGCAGTATCGCACAGCGGACAACCTGAATGCCCGTATCCAGATTCACAAGCTTTTTACAAAGAGCGACCAAACCTGGGAAAACTTCATCTTTGCGCATCTGCCCGACCTGAGCGGCAGGAGGCTGCTGGCTCTGGGTTGCGGGAATGCCACCCAATGGCGCGCCAACCGGCAGCGGTTCGCCGCGGATGCTACTATTGTTCTAACCGACCTGTCGGAAGGTATGCTGGCGGAAGCCCGCGCAGACCTGCAAGGAGACTCGCGGTTCATGCTGTTTTGCATGGATGCTTCCAAGTTGGAATTTGAGGACGAGAGTTTTGATTTTGTAACCGCCAATCATATGCTCTATCATGTGCCTGACATCTCGCAGACACTCGAGGAAGCGGCGCGTGTGCTCAAGCCGGATGGGGCGCTGATGGCTGCCACCAATAGCGCGAATTACATGTTGGATCTCGACCTGTTACTGACGGAATTCTGGCCGGCTTATGGCGGCTTACACACCATGTCGGTCAAGTTCAACCTCCAGAATGGCGAGGAACAACTTTTGAAGTGGTTTGGAAAAGTTGAAAAGCAGCTCTATCCAGGTGATCTCTGGGTTACGGAAGCCCAACCGCTGGTGGATTATGTCTACTCAACACCCAGGGTGCAAAAATTGATCCCCCAGGATCAAAGGGAATCGATGCGAGAGTTTTTCCAAGCTCGCATTGAACGGTCAGGCGGTATCCTTATACGCAAGGAAACCGGGATTTTTCTTGCCAGCCAGCCAAAAAAGGCTTAGCGGAAATACGCGATAAAGATAGTCAACACAGAAACCACCGCGCAGTAGACCGCAAAGGGGATCATTGAACGCGACTTTAGGAAGTTGAGCAACCAGCGGATGCTGAGGTATCCGACCACGAGCGAAACGATAAAACCCACAAGAATTATCGGCAGGAAACTGCCCAAATCCGGGATTTTAACCAGGTCCAGCACAGAGAGTGCTCCGGCTGCCAGCATGATCGGGATTGACATCAGGAAAGCAAACCTGGCTGCTGCTTCGCGTTTCAGACCGCGGCTCAAACCACCGCTGATGGTTGCGCCAGAGCGGGAGATCCCCGGGAAGATCGCTAGTAGCTGAAAGAATCCGATCACCAGCGCATCCAATGGAGTCACGCTCTCAAGATTGCGTTCTTTGCGGGTAAAAATTTCCGCCAGGGTCAATATGATTGCTGTCACAAATAGCAAGACTGCCGTCAGTACTGGGCTCGAAAAAGCAGCTTCGACTTTGCTTTTCAGCAGCAATCCTCCCAAACCAGCCGGAATGGTAGCCAGAACGATGTACCAGCCAAGGCGGGAGTTTGCATCTTCAAGGGGCTTGTTGTTGCGCTTGCCAGCAATCACAGCCTTGAAAATTGCCACCAAATCCTTCCAAAAGTAGGCAATCACCGCCACCAGGGTGCCAAGCTGCACCAGCACGTCAAAAATAAAGGCTTTGGTCGGGTCGAGCGTCCAGTTCAGGATGAACGGCACCAGCACTAAATGCGCCGAGGAACTGACCGGCAGGAATTCAGTCAACCCCTGGACGATCCCAAGGATCAGTGATTGAAGAAAAGTCATGAGTGGACCTCCGGAATGCGCGCGATGCCGAGTTTGGCTAAAGCCTGGTCCGCGAATGCGTCCAGGTTGCCTGCCAGGATGGCTTTGCGCAGGTTGCGTGCTAGCTCGAGCAGGGTGTGTAGATTATGAATTGAAAGCAGCGTGGCTGCCAGCATCTCTTTGGCTACGATCAGATGGCGCAGATAAGCCCGGGTGAAGGTGCGGCAGGTGTAACACTGGCATTGCACGTCAATCGGGTGTTCGTCCCTGGCGAAAGAGGCATTCATCAGGTTCAGCCTGCCGAAATTGGTCATGGCAGTGTTGTGGCGCGCCAGGCGAGTGGGGAGGACGCAATCAAAAATGTCGATGCCCCGCAGCACGCCTTCGATCAGATCTTCCGGGGTGCCGACGCCCATCAGGTAGCGCGGTTTGTCCTTGGGTAAAACGGCATTGACGACCTCGATCGTGCGGTACATATCGGCTTTTCCTTCCCCCACTGAGAGCCCGCCGATCGCATGCCCCTGGAAGCCCATGCCGCTGATAACCCGCGCGGATTCCGTGCGCAGATCCTCAAAAATGCCGCCCTGGACGATACCAAACAGCGCCTGGTCATCCCGTTTTTTAGCATCCAGGCAGCGCTGTGCCCAGAGGTGGGTACGTTCCATGGCTTCCCTGGAGTAGGTGTGGTTCAGGGGGTCTGAGCATTCGTCGAACGCCATGATGATATCCGCGCCGAGGTTTTCCTGTATCGCGATGGAGCTTTCGGGGGTCAGACGTTTCATGGATCCATCGATGTGGGATTTGAAAGTCACCCCGTCTGGGTCAATCTTGCGCGTGTCTGCCAGCGAAAAGACCTGGAAGCCGCCAGAGTCAGTAAGCATGGGTTTATGCCACTGCATAAACTGGTGCAGGCCGCCCATTTGCGCCACCAGTTCGTCGCCAGGTCTCAAGAAGAGATGGTAAGTGTTGGAGAGGACCAGCGTCGCACCGAGTTCTTCGAGTTGGGCGGGCGTGAGGGATTTGACGGTTGCCTGGGTGCCAACTGGCGCGAAAACGGGCGTTTCAAGCACACCGTGTGGTGTATTGAACTCACCTGCTCGGGCAGCGCCTTCTTCAGCTTTGATCGACCACTCAAACATGCCTTTAATCCTCTCAAAAAACTCCCCCTATTGTACCTTTATTATTTCGGTCCATGGCGGGATAAGACACTGGAATAGGCCAGAATGAGACCGCCCTATAACCGCTGAAAATCAAACACCTTTCGCGGGCTCACTCCAGCACAACCTCGAAACAAACATGCGGCGGAGTGCGCAGCAGAAGCGCATTCCCCCCTACAACGGCAA
>CAYSVX010000061.1:0-8575 GCA_964434665.1 uncultured Anaerolineaceae bacterium | reverse complement strand
ACTACACCCAGCTGGTTCATGGCGGCGGTCATGGTGAGTATCACCTGATCGTGCTTGCGCCAGCCTCCGTGCAGGAAGCAGTCGATCTCACGGGTTTGGCTTTCGATCTTGCCGAGAAGTACCGCATGGTCGTCTGCTTGCTGCTGGACGGCTCCCTGGGGCAGATGATGGAACCCGTTGAGCTGCCCGACTTCCAGCCGTTGCGCACCACACCGCCCGCCTGGGCAATTGGCAGCCCCGATTCCAAAGAGCGTGTTGTAATGACCTCTATTAACATTGACCCTCCCAAACAGGAACAATTCAATGTTAAGATGATGACCCGCTGGCAGGAAGTTGAAAAGAACGAAGTACGCTACAAGGGGTATCACCTGGAAGATGCTGAGTATGTGGTGGTCGGTTACGGCACTGCCGGCCGGATTGCCCTCTCGGCGGTGCGTGCTGCCCGCGAACAGGGTCTCAAGATCGGTCTGCTGCGCCCCATCAGCCTCTCGCCCTTCCCCACCAAGGCGGTGGACGAACTGGCAGACAGGGTCAAGGGTTTCCTGGTGGTTGAGATGAGCAACGGACAGATGCTGGATGACATCATCTCCATCGTTGCCAAACGTGCACCAGTGGAGTTCTATGGGCGCATGGGCGGCATGGTTCCTTATCCTGACGAAATCGCTAATGCTATTGAGGGGTTGGTTTATGGCGAACACGATGTGAACGCAGACGCGCGCGGAAAATGGCTTGCCGACATGCGCGAGCTCGTGGGAACAGGAGAGTAGATCATGACAGACACAGATGTGAAAGTTGTCGCTAAACGCCCGCTTGGTTTCACTGACCGCACCACGCACTACTGCCCGGGCTGCACCCACGGCGTTGCCCACCGACTGATTGCGGAAGTGCTTGAAGAAATGGGCGAACTGAATAACACCATCGGCGTTGCCCCCGTGGGTTGCGCCGTTTTTGCTTACAACTACTTCAATTTTGACTTTGTCGAAGCCGCCCACGGCCGCGCGCCTGCGATGGCAACCGGCATCAAGCGCACCCTGCCTCACAAAACCATCTTCACCTACCAGGGCGATGGCGACCTGGCTTCGATGGGTATGGGCGAAATCGTTGCAGCCGCATCGCGCGGTGAGCAGATCACGGTCATCTTCATCAACAACACCAACTACGGCATGACTGGAGGTCAGATGGCCCCCACCACCCTGCCCGGTCAGAAAACCTCCTCTTCCCCCCTTGGGCGCGACGTGGAAACCCAGGGCTACCCCATCCGCACGGCTGAGCTGCTTGCCACGCTCGATGGCGCTGCGTTTGTGGCACGCCGTTCCCTGCATGACGCCCGCAGCATCCGCACGGCCAAACGCGCCATCCGCACCGCCTTTGAAGTGCAGAAGCAGGGCTTGGGCTTCTCAATGGTCGAGCTGCTCTCCATCTGCCCCACCAACTGGGGCATGAACACGGCAAACTCCCGCCAGTGGCTCGTCGATCGCATGCTGCCCTACTACCCCGTTGGCGACTACAAAATTTCGACCGCTGTCAGCGAAATGAAGATTGGAGGAAATTAGCATGCAGGCTGAAATTATCATTTCGGGTTTTGGCGGTCAGGGCACGCTTTATGCCGGTCAGGTTTTGGCGTATGCCGCGATGGATGAGGGCAAACATGTCACTTGGATCCCCTCGTACGGTCCTGAGATGCGCGGCGGCACAGCCAACTGCACCGTGGTGGTCTCGGATGATGAGATCGGTTCGCCGACCGCCCTTCACCCAACGGCTGTGATCGCGATGAACCTCCCCTCACTCGACAAGTACGAGCCCATGATCAAACCGGGCGGTTACCTGATCGTGAATGAGAACATGGTCAATCGCGCGGCTGTTCGCGACGATATCCACGTCCTGATGGTGCCCGCGAGCACGATCGCCATGGAAATTGGCAACGAACGCGCCGCCAACATGGTGCTGCTGGGAACCCTCGAAGGCAATATGCATTTGCTGCCGGAGGGTGCCCTCGAGCGCGCGCTCGATGCCCACACCGCTGCCCGTCTGAAGAAATTCATCTCGATGAACATCGAGGCGCTGCACCGCGGCGCGGAGTACCAGGCAGGCTAGTTTTCATCCGTTTTGATGAAAAGGCGCTCAAATTGCTTGAGCGCCTTTTTTTACCTCCGTTTTTTCGTGGGGGACGGCGATCTGCCTTTGTTTTTTTCGTAGGCAACGCGGCCTTGCCCTGGCAGCGAAGCGGATAAGGTGTCCCGTTCCGCAAGCATTCGTAGGGAACGTGGCTCGTCCCGTTCCGACAGTACTTTGCGTAGGTCAGGTTCTTCTTCTGAACCTGACATCACAAATATTGGCACATTGAACCCCCAAGAATCCAATCTTCCTTTCGTAGGGAACGGGCCTGCCCGTTCCTCACGTCGAGCGAGAATCCCATCACCACGAGCGAAGCGCCTGTGCCCGCGAAGCAGGGTACGAGCGATCTATCTTTGTTTTGGGGATTTCATGTGCATCGTCACCCTCCACCAACCAGGTCGACGCTGGCGCCGACCCTACGTCGAACAAGAATCTCCGTCATCGCGAGCGAAGCGCCTGTGCCTGCGACCTGTGCGCGCCGTGAAACGGACGGGTAAGCAGGGTACGAGCGATCTGCTTTTATTCTTATAAATTGTCCAAGCGCCATTTTTTTCTCGGGTCTAATACTTCTTACATTTCGTAGAAAACGTGACCCTGCCCTGTCAGCAAAGCGGATAGGGTGTCCCGTTCTGCAAGCATTACGTAGGGAGCGGGCCTGCCCGTTCCGCATGTGCGCCGAATGTCATCCGTCATCGCGAGCTATTGCCTTCCCTTTGGTCGTAGATCCCTGGAGTGGAGCGGAAGGGAGTGAATGGTCGAAGATCCCCGTAATGAAATGAAGGGGAAGGACCGTCGAAGATTCCAACCTCGAAGAGGGTGTGGACTAAGCGGTGGATGAGGTGCACCTGTGCCCGCGACCTGTGCGCGCCGTGAAACGGACGGGTAAGCAGGGTATGCCGATCTGATTTTGTCTGTTTCGGGGATTGCAGGGTCGGATCGTCAGGCAACAAGGACCGACAACCGCCGTGCTACTCAAAAATTGCCTGCGCGCCTTTTTTTGTCTCTGGTCTAATCTTGTTAATTTTTTTGTAGGGAACGTGGCTTGTCCCGTTCCAATTTACTGGCGGAACGGCGCAAGTGTATAGTTACAAGACATAGGTAACACATTTAGTCGTAGGTCAGGTTGCGCAGTTCAACCTGACATCGGAAGCTTAGATTTTTTAGGGCTTTATTTGCCAACATTCGTGATGTCAGGTTCAACAGAAGAACCTGACCTACGCGCTATCGTAACATCGAAATCGAAGAATACAAACGTGTAACTTGAAAAAAATAATGAGAAGACCAAGAATGATCAACATGAGCTTATAATCAAAAGTGTAACCCATGTCCTGTCACATATTGTCACCTATGTGGTGTCACACATCAAGACAGTTCCCTACGTTGACCGAGAATCTCCGTCATCGCGAGCGAAGCGCCTGTACCTGCGACCTGTGCGCGCCGTGAAACGGACGGGTAAGCAAGGTATGAGCGATCTGCCTTTGTTCTTGGAAATTGCTTGAGCGCCTTTTTTTGCCTCCGGTATAATACCCTTATATGGATAAAGTCTACGAACCTCCTCGCCGTCTGAGCCTTATCTTAAACCTGGGCATTGCTTTCCTCGCCCTGGTTGGGGCGCTGCTTTTGCTGATTGTCGGTTCGGGCAATGATGCGCGGGCTTTGAATCTGTCGCTCCTGGTACTGGCAGTGCCTTTGTTGGCTGTATTTGTTTTTTTTGTTTTCCGTGTGTTTCTGATCCTCACCACACGCTATCTGCTCAGCCGCTCATCCCTTGAGCTCCGCTGGGGTTTTCGGCGTGAGATCATCCCGTTGGATGGTGTCGAATGGGCGCATCCGGTCTCTGACTTTGAGACACCCATGCCCCTGCCTGGTTTTTTGCTACCGTTTCAATACTACGGCAGCCGAAACATCCGCGGGTTGGGGGTGGTTGAGTTTGCCGCCACAGACAGGCACAACCTGGTTCTCATCCGGGCAGACGAACGTCATTTCGTGATTTCACCAGCAGACGCACATGCCTTTGCGCGGGAGATTGAGAGCCTTTCCGGGCTTGGAGCGGCTGAAGCGGTTGAGCCCGTATCTCAGAACGCGCGCTCGTTACTCGGCGAGATCCTGCAGGATGGCATGGCGCGGAAGCTCTTTGTCGCCGGCTTAATTGGCACCTTGGTTTTGGCGGGGGTTACCATTGCTCTCAGCGCCACCAGGCAGAGCGTCACCTGGATCACGCTCGAGCTGGTGCCTTCCAACCGCCTGCTGTTGCTGCTGCTGGTTGGGGCGCTCGACTGGCTGCTGAACACCTTTTTGGGCGGATATTTCTACTTGCGGCGCTTGTTAGAAAAACGCTGGGTCTTCCTCTTCTGGAGTTGGAGCGCCGTAATCAGCCTGATCCTCGCCACCGCCGCAGTCTTCATGAGCCTCGGCAGTGCATAGGAATTTCTTCAATCCTGGTAAGAAAAACGTTCGTTATTACGGATAGCTGTTACAATTTGCCTATGAATACGCTTTATTATGGGGATAATCTGGATATACTCCAGCGGTATATCAAAGACGAGTCGGTTGACCTGGTTTATTTAGACCCGCCTTTCAATTCCAACGCCAATTACAATGTACTCTTTGCCCAAAAGGATGGCTCGCAATCCAGCGCGCAGATCCAGGCGTTTGAAGACACCTGGCAGTGGGACCAAAACGCCATTCAGACCTACACGCGCGAAGTGGAAAAAGGCGGTCCGGTTGCGGATGCCCTCAGGGCGTTCAACCTGATCCTGGGCGACAGCAACATGATGGCTTACCTGACCATTATGGCACCGAGACTTCAAGAGTTGAGGCGAGTGCTGAAACCTACCGGCAGTTTGTATCTGCATTGCGACCCAACAGCAAGTCATTATTTGAAGGTATTGTTGGATATGGTCTTTGGCGCAGAGAATTTTAGGAACGAGATTGTTTGGAAGAGGACTTTCGCTCATGGGTCCCCTAATAGGTGGGGTTCTATCCATGATGTTATTCATTTTTACACAAAATCCGATTCTTTTTTGTGGAATAAAGTTGAGCAAGTTTATGATGAAGAATATGTCAAGAGTAAATATCGTTATTCTGATGAGAAAGGCCACAAATATCGTTTGGTTGTCTTAACTGCGCCAGGGGTAACCTCGGGGGAATCTGGCAAACCATGGAAAGGTTATGATCCCACACGAATAGGTCGGCATTGGGCTGTACCTCAAAAACCTTTGTCTGAGATCTTGGAAGGTCGAAAGGAAAATCTAACGACCCAAGAGCAACTCGATTTGTTAGAAGCTAATGGCTTTATCCGTTGGACTAAGAAGTCTGATGGAAGTATTGGTACTCCTGAATACAAACAGCCATTGATAGGGGGCATGCCTATTCAAGATATGATTGTTGATATTCCGCCAATAAACTCTCAAGCTGCTGAACGTCTTGGTTACCCAACCCAAAAACCCCTTACCTTGCTCGAGCGTATCATCAATGCATCCAGCAACCCGGGTGATGTGGTATTGGATCCGTTCTGCGGTTGTGGGACGGCTATTGCCGCCGCGCAAAAGCTTGGCAGGAAATGGATTGGGATTGACATCACGCACCTTGCCATTGGTCTGATTAAAAGGCGCATGGAAGACGCTTTTGGAGATTCCCTCAAATACGAAGTGATTGGCGAACCCACCACCATTGATGACGCGAGAACCCTGGCAGAACAGGATAAGTACCAGTTCCAGTGGTGGGCGCTTGGCTTGGTGGGTGCCAGGCCGGCTGACCAGAAGAAAGGCGCGGACCATGGCATCGATGGGCGGCTATACTTCCACGATGACAATTCCAGCAAGACCAAACAGGTCGTCCTTTCGGTCAAGGGCGGGCAGCATGTGAACGTCAGCCACATCCGCGATCTGAAAGGCGTGCTCGAACGCGAGAAAGCGGAGATCGGGGTTTACATCTGCATTGAAGAAGCCACAAAGCCCATGCGAGCCGAAGCCGCCGAGGCGGGCTTTTACCACTCCGATACCTGGAACCGGGATTATCCCAAAGTCCAGATCCTGACCATCGCTGAACTCTTGGACGGCAAACAGATCGATATGCCCCCGATTCAGCAGGTGAATAAAACCTTCAGACGGGCAAAGAGGGAAAAGGGAAAAGACACAAGCCAGTTGGGGTTGTTAGGTGATTAGCTAGTTGTCATACGGATTGCCTGAATATTCTTATTTTCTATCAAGAAATAGACAGGAAAAGCTTTCTGAGTATAAAAACTTCACCACTTATTACCTAAAAACTGTTAACAAAAAACTATCCCCACACATGCTCAGGAGATCGTGCTATCGGAGAGATGATTATTGAATGTCAATACTCGTCACATTTATTTCAATGCTTATGCCAAGAAACATATAGATTGATTTTATTGTTCCAAACCCTGTCGCGTAATCGTCTTTGTTAATTAGTAATAAATTTTCATAGGGTATTTGAAATAGAGTCACAACCGTGAACAACTTCTCACAAGCGTCATCAGAAATCTGAACACTTCTATCATCATAAACATCAAGAACTTTACCTGAAAACTGAATTCTTTTTCCTACCATATCTCGCATGTATTTCTCCCACTGCAAGTCGGTTAAATCATCCCTTGAAAGTTCTATGTCTCTACAGGTTAGTGGGCTTGGAGTTGGTGTCAAGGTGGGGGTATCGGTAGGGGTGGATGTAAAAGTACTAGTTGGTGTATGAGTAGGTGTTAAAGTAAATGTTATCGTGGGGGTGAACGTTTCGGTTGGAGTTAATGTAATCGTGGGAGTTAATGTTTCCGTCGGGGTTAAGGTCACCGTTGGGGTCAATGTTACCGTTGGGGTCAAAGTTTCAGTCGGTATTATTGTTGCTGTGCTTGTTTGTGTAAACAGAGAGGCGGTTTTTGTTGAAGACTTGGCTGTGGCTGTTAAACTGTATCCTGGTCGAGTTGTTACAATTAATCCAATAATAAAACAGACAACCATGAGTCCAACTATTACTAAACCAACAAAGAGGACAATTTTCAAAGTCTTATTCATTTTCTTCGGCTGAACATTTTCTTCCATTATCCTCACCTTATTAAGCCTTTACCTTGACTTACACACGGACGGCACTAAAACAATTATATCGTAAACATCCTTTTTCTATCCAAGAGAAAGGGAGGCTAAGCTGGCTCCAGCCGCAGTGCGGACAGGAGGCCGACGAGGGCCTTTTACCTTGGGCTTCCCCTGAGGGGCTGCTTGCGTGCCGGAGGCTAAGCTGGCTCCTGCCGTGAAACTGACAGAATACTGAACAGGGTCTTTCGCCTTGGGCTTCCCCCAGGGGGAAGCTGGCTTCTGCCGTGAAACGGACAGGAGACTGAAGAGGGTCTTTTCAGTAACCATCCACCCAGCAAATTGGATTTGGAAAAACAGAACAAATGTGCTATAATACTCCCAATTGCATCGATTTGCAAAAACGCACATTAACAACTTAGATTTGCACTCAAACCACTCTTCTGCACCATCAAAAAACACTGCAATTCTTGCAATTCTTGCAAATCGCAGAGAACATAGATCTGTGAAAAACGAGCAAGAGTGCCATCATGTAAGGACAAGATCGACCCCTCGCACATTAACAAAAGGAGTTTTTACACTCAAACGGCCATCCAGCACTATCAAAAAACAGTGTAAATAGTGTAAAAAGTGCAAAAACCCCCCGCATTGGCCAGAAAACAGGAGGATGCCAACGCAATCGGAGGAGTGATTCAATAATTTGCATCATTGACTCAGATTTTCTTGACTCTCGTTGGCTATGCTATAATCTTTATTCTGGTGGGGTGTCTTTTGCCCTGCATACGAGCCATGAAAACGACCGGAACCTTACCAATTCATCGCCGTGTCAGAGCTTTGCTTGCAGCCGGAGTGTTGGTGGCCCTGGTGTTGGTGATCAACGCCTGTGGTTCTGGTGGGGGCAGACCGCCCCAAACGGAAAGTGACCAGACCCTCACCCCCTGGTCCCCCGCCACACCCACCCAAACCCCTCAGCCCAAAGCAACCTCAACCCCGGAACCCTGGCCGACCTTCGCGCCGCCCAGCAGCCCAGCCGCCACCGCCATCCCCCCTGCCGCATCCCGGCTGGAATTGGATGAGGATGTGAAGATCTGGCTGCTCCTGGGCACCGAAGCCGAAAAACCCTTCAGCAGCCGCACGGATGCCATCCACCTGCTGCTGGTCAACGAGCGGCTTTCAAAGGCGAGCGTCATCTCCATCCCGGGCAACCTGTTTGTTTACCTCCCCGGGTACACGATGCAGCGGCTCAACACGGCTTACGCCCTGGGCGGCATGGAACTTGTACGCGATACGCTTGCATACAACTTTGGCATCCGCCCTGACAAATTCGTGCTCGTCCATCCAACCGAGTTCAAATGGTTGGTGGATGACCTGGGCGGGTTGGACGTTAGCGTCCTGTTTCCGATCCGGGATGCGTG
>CAYSVX010000060.1:4532-8579 GCA_964434665.1 uncultured Anaerolineaceae bacterium | reverse complement strand
CCTGATCGATGCTAATCAATTATCATGCCTTTCTGAGTCTTAATATACAAGGGCGGGATTGAGGGCACCGTGAAAATTGGGATGTTCGGGCGTATCGTGCCCTCAATCCGCCGATGAGGCTGGTTTGGATCCTTATTCTTTCATGGTCTCCTGACCATGAAAGGCTATTGACCATTTGGTCTCCATGTTCTACTTACGCTATAATTCCCATCGGAGAATAACATGCCCCCCGAATGCACCGCCATCGCCCATCCCAACATTGCTTTCATCAAATATTGGGGCAATCGCGACGACGCCCTGCGCCTGCCGCTCAACGGTTCGATCTCCATGAACCTCAGCGGGATGGAAAGCCGGACGACCGTCCAATTCGACAAAGTCCTTGAACGGGATAGCTTCGAACTGAATGGCGAAACGCAATCTGCCGCTTCCCTGCAGCGTGTCAGCCAATTTCTTGACCATGTTCGTCATCTTGCCGGCTCAAACCACTGCGCCCGCGTCTCATCCACTAACAACTTCCCCACAGGCGCAGGTATTGCCTCTTCGGCTTCCGCCTTCGCCGCCCTGGCACTGGCTGCCAGTAAGGCGGCTGGGCTGGATTTACACCAAAAAGAACTTTCCCGTCTTGCGCGATTGGGCTCCGGCTCGGCATGCCGTTCGATCCCTGATGGGTTCGTGGAATGGCTGCCAGGCGAAGAAGACGCAAATTCCTATGCCGTCAGCATCGCCCCCAGGGACCACTGGCACCTTGTGAACGCCGTCGCCGTAATCAGCCAGGAACATAAGCCGGTCGGCTCCAGCGCCGGTCATAAGCTAGCCCACACCTCGCCGCTCAACGCCCAGCGTGTGCTGGATGCCCCTGAGCGGCTCAAAAACTGCCGTGAGGCACTCTTGGGGCGTGACTTTGAGCGCTTTGCTGACATTGTCGAACTGGACTCAAATTACATGCATGCCGTGATGCGCACCAGCAATCCACCGCTGGTCTATTGGGAACCAGCCACCGAAGTGCTGCTTTGGCAGGTGTGGCAATGGCGCAAACAGGGTCACGCGGTCTGTTCCACAGTGGATGCTGGGCCAAACGTGCACGTGCTGGCTCTGAAAAGTGAGTTGGAATGGCTGCAAAAAGCCCTGTTGGAACTGCCGGGGGTTAAGAATGTGCTGGTTGGTGAGCCGGCAGACGGCGCCCGACTTGTTGACTGATCCCTAAAAGGGTCTCATTCTATCAAGGGTGTTCTTGGCAAGATCATCAAGTGTGTCCGATATTCTCTCAACTGCCTTTGTCATATCGGTAAGGCTGCGCGTATGGGTCTCGAGAATCCCATTGAAGACATTGAGATCAAGGATGTATTCCGCCTCACGCTTATCGGACTTAATTCCACCCAGATAGGTAACTTTTACCCGGTACTGCCTGGGCAGGGTTTCAGACTTCAGGACATTATTGATCACATCCACAGAAGCTCGGATTTCATATTCGGGGGGCAGTGTTGGGATTGCCTGGTGAATAAAAGCCAGCTGCTCAATATCATAATTCTTAAGGGATGTCTGCAGGGGTGGGTTAAAAGCAATTTCCACATCCAATGCTGCCGTGCGACCAGTGTTTTTGATGACCAGGTCGTAAATCGGTGAGTCGGTCTGGTGATCAAAGAAAACCACCACATAGGGCGCTATCTGTTGATCGCGATCCTCCACCATCTCAGCCACACTGCGGTCCATCGCCTCGGCAGATTTCCTGGTACCCTCAGCCACTTCCGCCGTCTTGATCACATACACAACCAACGCGATCAAACTGAGTAGTTGGATAACAAACATAATAACGTCAAGTGTGTCAGCTTTCATCGGATCCTTCCTGTGGAAACGTCAGGCAATTTTGTTTCTGCGCGGTTTTTTTGGTTTTGGTTCGGGAACGTCAACGTAAAGGGAGCGAAAGAGCAGCGCCATTTTGTCGTTATCTTCCAGATCTTCGATCATGTAATACGGTTTTGACCCCGCGTATGCCTCGCCGGTAGGCGCGTCCTCACCCAATACGCTTGCACTTCCAGGCAAAATCTTGAGGAACACCTGGTCGTCGCACACAAAACCCATCACGCGGTTAAACATGTAGAGCCCGTAATCGCCGAACATCTTGCGCGCGCTGATGCCTTCGATGTGGTTCAGGCATTCAAGCACGTAGTCAATATATTCTTTGGATGTCGCCATATCATCTCACCTTTCCCAGTTTGTTGATCCTTCGGTTTGCGATCCAGGAAACAAAGAGCGGCAAGAGGATGGCTGTCAGGATGATCCAGACCAGGTAATTAGTTTTGGTCATATCCAGGAATACGAACACATTCAGGCTGATCAGCGCCAGCAGGATAACCACTAGGTATACGACCGTCATCACATCAAGCAAGGATTTCCTGCGCTGATTGGTGTCGTCTTTTGGAAGGTCAAGCGAAGGCTTGGAAGCTGAAGAGAGTTGTTTTTCCTTCATCGCCGAGGAGTAAGCCAACCAGGTGAAAATTGCCCAGTTGATGAAGATAACTGCAGCGATCAGAAACATGGTTCTGGCGGAGGCTTCGAGCGTGGGATGGATCAGAACCTGGATAGCCAGCGAAAGCCCCGTCGCGATATTGATCAGGAACAAAAAGAACTTATTCACCGCTAGCCCTCCCGGAATACTTGAATGCATTAGGTCTAAGTATTTTACATGAATTTCCTGTACCACGAGGTTTGTCTGCTTCAAAGACAAAAAACCGGGAAGCGTATGCTTCCCGGTTTTCCTCATTTTGGGCAGAGTTTAGCCCATGGTCAGCGCCATGACGGCTTTTTGCGCGTGCAGGCGGTTCTCAGCTTCATCATAAACCACGGAATTGGGTCCATCGATGACCTCATCGGTGACTTCGATGTTGCGGTCAGCCGGCAGCGGGTGCATATAGATGGCGTCGCTCTTGGCAAGCTTCAGTCGGCGCTGATCCATGATCCAATCGGTATACGAATCCTGAAGTTTCTTTCCCTCAACTCCGTCAGCCGTGGTCAGCAGCGGTCCCCAACTCTTGGCATAGATAATGTCGGCATCCTTAATGCCTTCGTCCATGTCGTGTACGATCTCAAAGGAGGTGCCCCACTTCTTGGCTTCATCAGCTGCTTGTTGTTCGATTTCTGGCATCAGCAGGAATTCCTTGGGATAAGACAGGGTGACATCCATACCGAAACGTGGCATCTGGAGGATGAGCGATTGCGGCACTGAGATGGGTTTGAGGTAAGAGGCGGCATAAGCCCAGGAGACAACGATTTTCTTGCGCTTCAGATCGCGGCCTTTCTTCTCCATGATGGTCATCAGGTCAGCCAGGCACTGGAAGGGGTGGTAAACATCGCACTGCATATTCAGGATCGGCACGCGGCAGTTTTTGGCAACCTCATTGAGGTAGGAATTACCAATGCCCCAGTCGCAGTGGCGGATGGCGATGCCGTCAAAATAGCGGCCGTAGATCTCGCCGATTTCCTTGGCAGTATCGCCGTGGGAAATCTGGGTGGTCTTGCTTTCGATGAAAGCGCCATGCCCGCCAAGCTGTGCCATGCCGGCTTCGAAGGAGCCGCGGGTGCGGGTGCTGCTGAAGAAGAACAGCATAGCCAGAACTTTATCGCGCAGGTAGGGGTGAGGTTCGTTGAGCGCGCGTTTGCGCTTCAGGTCCCAGGCGACGTCCAGAACGGTTTCGACTTCTTCTTTTGAGAAGTCCAAATCGCCAATCAGGTCACGACCATGTAAAAAGGTTTGCATTGTTTATCTCCTAGTAGATTCTTTCCTTGATTATACCTAGCAAATCATCCTTTGACCATTAGAAATGTAGGAGTAGATGGGGAAATTTTTTGGGGTAAGGGATCAGGATGAGGATAGGGGTCACCCCCTTGGGACCACACTCGTGAGGGCTGTGGTGACCCTGGGCAGAAACAGGGGGGAGCTAGCCCTACACAGGCATCCTACCAGCGGTATGGTGGAAGGGGTCTGTGCGTAGGTCAGGTTCTTCAGTTGAACCTGACGTCACAAATGTTGGCAAACAAAGAGCTCATTAG
>CAYSVX010000060.1:0-4522 GCA_964434665.1 uncultured Anaerolineaceae bacterium | reverse complement strand
CTGCGCAACCTGACCTACGACTTCGACTCTTTTTTGTCTCCGGAGGGAGCAAACCCCCTCCGTACGGGTACCATGAAAGGCATTTGACCACCAGGTCTCCAGAAAACAAAAGCCGGGTTGAGAGAACAACCCGGCCTACATTCAGAACTACAAAAATGTGTCTACTTTACCAAGCTCGCTACCAGCGCGTAAAACTCCGCCGCCTTGACCACATCATCCAACTTCACGCTGTCGTGGACCGTATGCGCGGTCACTTCGTCTCCGGGACCAAAACCGATCGAGGGGATGCCTGCTTTGCCTGCCCAGTAAATCCCGTTGGTGCTGAAAGCCCATTTACTGGCTGGGGCATCGTCCAACCCAATCAGACGGCGGGTTTCAAGCCCGGCCTGAACCAGCGCGTGCTCCTCCGGGATAGCCCAGGCGGGGAAATACTTGTCCACCGGGAACACAAATCCGGTATAGGATGGCACGTCATAGAACAAGGCTTCCACCTTCACACGGTCCTTGCTTTCTTCAGGGATTAACGCTTCCACCTGGGCAATCGCTCCCTCTTGAGTCTCTCCAAAAGTCATACGGCGGTCAATAAAGATGATAGCCTCGTCGGGAACCGCATTGATACTGGGGGTCTTGACAATCATATCCGATACGGTGATCTTGCCGTTCCCAAGGAAGGGGTCATCTCCAAGCTCGGGCTCCAGGTCGCGGATGCCCGCGATGACTGGCAGCAGCAGGTAAATGGCGTTAATGCCCACATGATTGCTGGCAGCATGTGCCGAAACTCCCTTTGCAGTCACTTTCAGCTCAATGCGACCCTTATGACCACGGTATACATTCATCTTGGTCGGTTCGCCGATCACCACGAAGTCGGGTTTGACCTTCGGGTCAACTTCCACAAAGGTATTCGGGGCAATGCCATCGCACCACTCTTCCATGTTCCCGAAGTACCAGGCAGTCCAGCCTTCGAGCAAACCCAAATCGCGGGCGGCAGCCATTCCATAGACCATGCCAGGGGTTGAACCCTTCTCGTCACAAGCGCCCCGGGCATAGAGCACGCCATCTTCCACTTTGCCCTCAAAAGGATCCCACTTCCATTCGTGCGGATCGCCGATGCCGACTGTGTCGATGTGTGAGTCAAACACGATTACTTTTTCGCCGTTTCCAATGCGCCCCATGATGTTGCCCATTTTGTCGAAACGGACCTCGTCAAAATGAAGCGATTTCATCTCAGCGGTGATGCGCTTGCCGACAGCTTCGATGTGTGAGTCCATGCTTGGAATCGCGCAAATCTCGCGCATAAAGCGGATGATTGGTTCGCGTTGGGATTGGATTTTTTCTTGTAGTTGTTGAATTACTTCGGGTGAGGGCATTTTTTCTCCTTAGACTAAATTTCATTTATTCAGGTTAAAAAACTGCACCAATACAGTATATAATGTCTATAAACCGCATCGTGCAGTTGAAGAATTGAGGTCTTATGGATATATTATCATCAAAGCCAATAGGGGGCAACTTGTTTCGCAAGCCCGAATTGAACTGGGGAATCCTTGGAACAGCCAGGATTGCACAAAGGGCTGTCATTCCTGCCCTGCTGAGTATGAAGCACACCCCGGTGATCGCCGTTGCCAGCCGCGATCTGACACGGGCGCAGGAGTTCGCCGCGCCTTTTGAAATCCCCCGTGCTTACGGCAATTACGACGATTTGCTCGCGGACAGCAATGTTCAGGCGGTTTACATTCCGCTGCCAAACAGCGAACACGCTCCCTGGGCGATCAAGGCGATGCAAGCCGGCAAGCATGTGTTAGTCGAAAAACCTTATGCCCTATCGGCAGACGAAGCCCAGCTGATGGTCAGCACCGCGCTGGAAAATTCCGTGGTACTGATGGAAGGCTTTATGTATCGTTATAGCGACCGTTTCGAAAAGATCCACGAGTTGGTTCGCTCCGGCACGATCGGCAAAATTCGGCTTGTGCAGGCAGCTTTCACCTTTACCCTCAGCAACCCGGATGATATTCGCCTCGCGCCAGACCTCGGCGGCGGAGCCTTATACGACCTGGGTGCTTACTGTGTCAATTTCCAGCGGCTGTTGGTTGGGCGAGAGCCAAACAGCGTGCAGGCGATCTGCCAGATGAGCAAGTCAGGGGTGGACTTGCAAACCGTCGCAACGCTCGACTTTGGCGACCAGGTATTTGGGCAGTTCATGGTTTCGTTCAACGCTGACAGCTCTCAATTCTTGCGTGTAGTTGGCTCAGCCGGTACGATTCACATCGAAAAACCCTTCTTGCTGGTAGGCGAGGGCACCAGCGCCTTGTTAAATGTGGCTGGTAAGGAAAGCAAACGCATCAATTTCCGCGCTGGTAATGACTACAAAAACATGTTGGAACATTTCTACAACGTGGCAATCAGCAAAGATGTCCCGCAATTTCCCCTCTCTGACGCAATCAACAACCTGGTAGTCATCGATGCTTTATTCCAGTCCGCTGTGGATAATGGGCGGCTGGTAAATATCAAGTAAAAATCAAACGGAGAAAGAAATTATGAAGGAAAACAATCATCATTCCAGCTCGTCCAGAGAGAGTTCAATGGCCGCACTGAGCAGAATAATTCTGCCGACAATCCTCATTGTTGCTCTGATCATCGTCCTGTATCTTGCCAAAGATTCGACCTATGCAGATCCAGCAATGCCCCACAGCAAACTTCTCGAAACGATCGTCGGTTATGCTGTTGTAGGCTGTGAGGCCGCCTCAGCCATCGTGATTGTCACTTCCGCGATCCATGGGCTGATCTCTTATATCAAACGCCTGTTCAACCGGGATTATCTGGAACAAATCCGATCTTCTGAGAATATTCGTCTGCGTATGGGGCACCGTCTGAGTCTCGCGTTGGAATTTGCCATGGCTGCCGATATCCTAAGCCTGGCGATCTCTCCCCGTTTCAATGAGCTCTTGACTTTGTTTGTTATCATCCTGCTGCGTGTTTTGATCACCATTTTCCTTGAATACGACATCGAAACGTCCGAGCACTACCAGATGGTGCCTGTAAAAGACGGGGTGATTCTGCACCCTGATTGCCAAAGCCCGGAAGAAGACGCGGAATAATTTTCGAAAGTAACAAAAAACGGATGCGGCAACCGCATCCGTTTTTGATTCATATCTCAGGATTAGGGTGTGGGTGAGGGCGTCATGGTGCGGCTGGCAGTCGCCGAGGGTATCGGTGTGGCGATGTTGACCGGCACTTTGAGCAGTTCACCAATAAACAGCGGTGTCGTATCGCTTAGCAGTGTCTCGATGCCTTCGGCTGTGCGGTAGCGATTGGTTTCGGTGATGATCCGCTCGGGAGTGGAGCGGAAGAACTTGGCAACAGAATCCAGCGTGGCACCAGCTTCGACAATGTAGTCGATCAGTGTGCCCGGGCGAATTTCTGTTGGGACTGAAGTGGAGGTGGGCATGCGCTGCCAGGGAGCAGGCACTTTGATGATGTCGCCCGCTTTGATGTAGCAGTTTCCTTCATTGAAATTGTTGATCATCAGCAGCACTTCCAGATCCGCGCCAAATTTCTCGGCGATCGTCGCGCAGTAATAGTCTTCTTCCTGAACCACGTAATCGAAAGGTCCATCCAATGTTGGGGTCAACGTCGGAGTGGGCGTCTCGGTAATGGTCGGGGTGACAGTGGCTGTGTTGGTTGGGGTGACAGGGGTAGGTGTCAGGGTAGCGGTAGCGGTTGGTGTATCAGTCGCGAAGAGTTGCAGGCCGCCTCCACCCAGGTTGCCAGTTGCCCATAATGCCAGCATCACCAAACCCGCGATGATCAGAACAGCAACCAGAACCAGCAAGAGCGCTTTACTGCTGTTCTTGCGAGATTTCTTGCGATATGAAGAGAGCAAGCTCTGAGATTTTTTCTGTGCCATGTTTTTAATTCCTTCCTTTGTCAGTTAACAAAGTTCGATTAATAGCATATTAAACGGTTCATGCCGCTTTTGTCAAGTATACCATTTCGTGAAAAATCAAGAAATGCTGTGATGGAATTGTCAAGATCTTATCGATTTCATTAGGCATAGGGGTGAAGTGTTTCAAAAAAAAGTGATGTCGTCATCGCGAGGGAGCGCAGCGACCGCCTGTGCCCGCGAAGCAGGGTATGGCGATCTGCATTTCGTAAGCCGGACATCGTGCCCTATGGGTATTGTGCTCCTGCCCCGCGTCTTTGTGCGGGGTTCAATCCGGCTCCTTATGCCGCATTAAGGTATCGATTTTATTCCAGACGTATGGGCGAAGCATTCCGACAAAAAGAACCATGGCTGCTTCGAAGCTGTCTAATAAGAATGCTTTGCCCCTACCCACGAGGGCGATTTGCATGTGTGGATGTGCTTGAGATTGTCATCAGCTGGATGCCTTCCGGTCAATTCGCATGCTCGGTTGGCCCACACGCGCTTGCGCGCTGGGGTGCTTCGCAAGACCGGCACGATCAAGAACCACACGTCATCGCGAGGGAGCGCAGCGACCGCCTGTGCCCGCGAAGCAGGGTACGGCGA
>CAYSVX010000059.1:0-8737 GCA_964434665.1 uncultured Anaerolineaceae bacterium | reverse complement strand
TGGGTCGCCTAAACTCGCTCAGACCGCTCAAGCTTGCAAACCCCAACCTTTTGATCGGCTTAATGGGCTGCCTAATCGGCATCCACGGCAATAATGCCATGGAAAAGCGCTTCCCCTGGGTGGATATCTTTGCCGCCCCGTCAGACCCCGAACCCTTTTTGCGAGCCCTCGAAGAAAGGCTCGATCAGGATGGATCGGAAGCCTGGCGTAAGCAAATCGACGAAGTACTGGATGACGAATTCGGACTGAGGTTGGAAAAATCTCACGCGGTTTCGGAAAACCTGCCTATCGTACTCGGCTGTTCACACGCTTGCACCTACTGCGTCATTCCGAGCAAGCGGGGCAAGGAACGCAGCCGTGACCCGCAAAAGATCCTCCAGGAAGCCAGAAGCCTGGTCGCTGGTGGAGCCAGGGAACTGGTTCTGCTGGGGCAGATAGTCGACCGCTTTGGTCTTGAGCTTGAAGGCAGCTATCACCTGCCTCAACTGCTTGCAGACCTCTCTGAAATCCCGGATTTGCGTCGACTGCGCTTTTTGACCTCCCACCCCAACTGGATGAGCGACGAACTGATCGACGCAGCTGCCACCTTGCCCAAGGTTATGCCCCACATCGAGGTTCCGCTGCAAGCAGGAGATGATGAAGTCCTCAAGATGATGCAACGCGGCTATACGAATAGCCAATACCGCGACCTGGTTGCCCAAATTCGCGAACGCGTTCCCGGCGTCTCAATCGGCACCGACATTATTGTTGGCTTTCCTGGCGAAAGTGAAGCGGCGTTCATGAATACGTACGACACCCTGGCTGATCTCAAGCTGGATGTTGCCCATCTCGCGCGCTACTCTCCCCGACCGGGGACGTATTCAGCCCGTTTACTGCCCAATGACGTTCCCGCCGAAGAAAAAATGCGCCGATTCCGGGCTCTCGAAGATTTGCAAAAAGAGGTTGTTGGTAATCTCAACGCAGCCTACCTCGGAAAATCCATTCCAGTGCTTATTGAAGGTAAATCCAAGAACCGTTGGCGCGGCAGAACGCCCACCAATCGGCTTGTTTTTGTGGAAACTGATCAGGATTTGCTGGGGCAGGAAGTTGATGTCCGCATCAACTGGACCGGACCATGGTCGCTGCTTGGGGAATTGATAGGATAAGACTCAACCCTTAACCGATTGGGTGTAAAAAATCATTCAGTCTTGTTTTGAAATTGGCAAATATCGTTCACCGGGCAGATCGGGCACTTTGGCTTGCGAGCCTGGCAAATTTCCCGACCGAGGTCAATCAAATTCAGGTGCAGGCTGCCAAAATCCTGAGGGTTCGCGATTTGTTCCATGTAAGCATGCGTTTTGGTGATATCCAACTCCGCCGGTCTTAACCCAATGCGCCCGGTGACGCGGTAAATATGCGTATCCACCGGGAAGGCAGCCATGCCCAATGCGAACACCATCACGATCGCGGCAGTTTTCGGCCCTACTCCTCGCAGCCTGACCAACCAATTACGCGCTTCCTCGAGGGTTTTCCCTTTCAACCAATCGAGATCGATCTCCCCACGTTCCTGAGTTATATCTCGCAGGGCTGCCTGAATGTTGGGACCCTTTTGGTTTGCCAGACCAGCGATGCGAATGACATACTGCAGCTCTGCCGGGTCTGCGTCACGCACAGCTTCCCAATCCGGATAGCGTTCCATAAGCGCCGAAAATGCTTTGTCGCGGTTGATGTCGTTGGTGTTTTGGGAAAGGATCGTGCAGACCAATTCATCTACAGCAGGCAGCTCAAGATGCCAGGTAGGAGTTCCAAATTTGTCGCGCAGTCGTTCCCGCACCTGCGCCAGGCGTTCGCGATGTTCCTGGATTTGATCCATGCCTGCTTACCAGGTCTTCTTGATCTCAATTGGTTTGGCAGTGCGGATCTGACCCACCTCGAGACCGCGCCAGTTTTTGAGAACCGGGGTGTTGAATTTTCGGAAGGATTCGCTTGCCATCTCTTCCCCAAAACCGAGAGCCGTCAACAAATCCACCACCAGGGCATAGGTTGCCCGCCGGTTTGGATCGCCGTCGCTGATCTGGATTGCCACGCCAATCCCAGGCGAGCCTTCTCCGCAGGCCCCAGGCATCAGGCTGACCATCTGGTAACCTTCCGCTCCGCCTTTGACAGCAGCTTTTCCTTGAATCACTTTCATCAAGACGCTGTCAAATGCTCCGGGTCCAGCAACCATCTCTGGATAAGCCATCATAGCATGGGTGGTCTTTTTGCACGCATTCGCGCGTACGTCTCCCAATCCTGTGGGCTCTGCCAGGCGCGCCATTGCCAGGGCAAAATTGTAGAGCGGCATGGCAAACACCGGCGCACTGCAGCCATCAATGCCAACATGCATATCTTCCGGCTCTGACCCACACATCTCCGCGACAGTTTTCAGAATTCTCTGCTGCAAGGGATTGTCCATGGACAAATAGCTACCCTTCGAGTAATCATGCAGAAGCGTCTGCGCGAGCATGCCGCTGTGTTTTCCTGAGCAGTTGTGGCGGTACGGAGTGGGCTCCTCACCGCGTTCACGCATGGCAAGGGCAGTCGCTTTATCCGATGGCCAGTGAACCCCGCACTGCAGATCCGATTCCTGCAGACCAACTTTCGCGTGGATAGAGCGCAGAACACGCACGTGCTCATCAGTTCCATGATGAGAAGCGCACAGAATAGCCAGTTCTTCTTCAGTGAAGCCGTAGTGTTCCGGACCGTCATCTTCCACAAAAGGCAGTGCTTGGAGAGGCTTCATGGAACTGCGTGGATAGGTAAGCAGGTTTGGATCTCCGAGTGAGGTGAGCAGATTACCAGCTGAATCGACCACAGCCATCGCTCCAAAGTGGACGCATTCCACGGTATCGCCCCTTGTCAGTTCAACAACCGGTTCAAAACCTGCTAAAGTATCTGCCATTCACATTTCTCCCTAAGCCTGGTTTAGTTCGTAATAGGTTGTCAGACCCCATCTAAGACGATTGAAAAACAATTCGCCTTCTGAGGGTGAGTATTCGATGCGTTTGAGTATTCGCGGTATCAGTTCGAGATAAGTATCCAGATCGGCATTTTTCTCTTTTAGTGTAGAGATTGAGGTTTGAATGAAAGTCATCAGTTTTCCCATAGCCCGCACTTGATCCTGCGTGACGATTCCCACGCGCGAAGAAACGATCTGGTAGCCCTTAAACGCCCGGGAAGCCAGCAATTTCAGGTCTGCTGCCCAGGCAGATGGGTCAGAGTAAGCTAAAAATGGCGGCTGGTTTACCATGACGCTATCCCCCACAAAAATGACTTTTTCCTGGGGTAAGATCGCCCAGATTCCTGCCACATTTGAGCCAGGATGGTGCTCCAGAAAGATATCCGAGCCCCCAAAAAACAAATTCATGTTCTTGTCAAAACTAATTTCTGGCGCATACGGTCGGCTGGAGGAACCGGTCTGTTCGTGACCTTCGCCAGCACCAAGCAGTTCCTCTTGCAACTTGACGGCTTGTTGGCGAGGTTTTGCAGGCAGGAGATAATCGGATTGAGAGATGATGATACAGTCGCAGCCTTTGGCACTGAGTGTGCGGTCATATTGCGTGTCGAGCAGGACCAAAAAAATTGCGTCCGATTTTGCGGTCCGATTGCCCCAGGTTTTGTGGTCTTCAGTGCGATAAGGCGAATCGATCAGAATGTTGCCATCTTTTGTTTGGATGATGCCAGTATAAAGGCCGAGTGCGTTTTGCTGGATCAAGACATTGGGGGTTAATTCCTGCATGGGATCTCCTTTTTTACTACCGCCAATTATAGCCAAAGTCAGCTTGATTCGCCAACTTGTAAGTGTTTAGGGCAGACACTTGGGAATTTCAGACTTACCCAGCACTTTTGCGCTGAGTTCAAAGCCAAAATACGGCGTTGGATCAAGTGTGTTGGTAATGTCAAGTTCGTTTAGGTAAGACCCTTTGCCATCATCCTTGACGATCGAAAAATGCAGATGCACACCCACCGGACGTTCCGGATCGCCTGAGTAGTTCCCCTGATACCCCAGCAGGTCGCCTGGAAAAACGTGCTTTTCGTGAGTTCCAGGAGGATAAGCGCTCTCGATGAATGAGTTACCCCGGGCGTCTGCCAGGTGGGTCATGTAAAGCCAAATCTGGCGATTCGGGTTGAGCGGGTCTTGCGGAACACGCAGGATGAGGCTGGATTTCCATCCATCTTCACGGGTGACATAGCCCTCGTAGGGCGCGTAAACAGGCGTCTGACCTGGTTCAGTTCCAGCAAAGATGTCAATCCCTTGATGCCGGGTGAAGGGTTTGAACGAGTCATCCCATAGGTAGCCGATGAAGCCCTTGCTCGGCACCAGGAAAGGCGCGGCTCCGCACCTTGTCAGTGCTTCAACTTCGTAATCAGGGTGTTCGTTCGGATTTCGAATGAAATCAAACACCATCCTGTTGCGTCCGCCGAGATAAGTTCGCCCCAGCAGGAATAAACCTGCCAATGCGATCAGACTTGCAGCCAGGACTATCATCAGGCAGGCACTCCGTGGCACTTTGCGAACTTTATTCAAACCAGTTCTCTCCATATCGGCTGATTATAATGTCGTTTTAATTTCGGTTCTGGCAAACCTTGAATCGACTATTGAAACCTGATTTCAATGTTCATACAATAAAAGGAACAAATTGATCGAGCAAAACGTCTTGATTAATACAAAGAAAGCATTAGATAGAAAAAGGAGTGAAAATGAACAAGAAACGTTTATTAGTGGTCGTTCTGCTGCTGACCATGCTTTTCCCAGCCGTAGTAGGAATTAGTAAAGTTCAGGCAGCTTACCCAAGCTTTACCATCAGCGAGGTAAAGAAAGACGAGTCAGTCACCATACTGACCAAGGATATGATCAAGAACCTTGATTGGAAGGTTCTAATGGGCGAATACAACACCCGCGGTGAAAAGGGTATTGAGGTCGCCACCTTTAATTCAGGTGCTGGAGGATCGATGTCCGCTACCTTCAACATTCCTGATGCACTCAAAGGTCGTGCGATGATTTCGATCCGTATCGAGAGTCTGACCGGTGGTTATTACTATTACAACTGGTTCTGGAATGACGAAGATAATGGCACCTGGCCGACGCCTGCCCCGACGCCTGCCCCGACGACAACACCCGCCCCCACCACACCTCCCGTCCCAACCAGCACACCTGCTCCGGCTGTGAAGTATCCATACTTCAACATCGTTGCGGTTGAAAAGGACAAGACTGTCTCTGTCGAAGGCAAAAATTTCCCTGCTAACACAGAATTCACTGTTCTGATGGGCAAAATGTGGACCATGGGCATCAAGGGTACTGAAGCCGGCACATTCAGCAGCGGCGAAGGCGGCAATATGGCAGCCACATTCAATATTCCAGCGACGCTGGCTGGTTACACCAGGATCTCCATCCGCCTGGAAGCCAAAACCGGCGGCTGGTATGCCTACAACTGGTTCTGGAATAACACAACCGATAACTAATCAATCACACTTATGTACTCAGGACCGGCTTATTGCCGGTCCTGATTTTTATTTCTGGACCAGACAATGTGGTAGAATTTTCCGCGACTATGAACAACAAAATTACCATTATTGAAGGTCCAACACCAGTGTTCGAGAGGCTCTCGGGTGACCATGAAAAGAGCGAAGAACTGAGCTGGGCAGTAAGAATATTGGAAGGTCCGTTCCTTTTCGACACCTTTCTGACAACTTTGCGTACTTTCGACAGCAGCAAACTGTTGGAGCGCTGCAAGACGACCTGGGAAGCCAGGCAGACCATGTTTCTGGAGTACAAGGATGAGATCGGTCTCCGCAAGGAAGACCCTATCATCGCAGCGCGCGCAATGACCGTTGAAGAAGGCGACATGCTCCTCTTATGGGTCAGGCGCGAAATTGACACTGAGCACGCCAGTGATTTCATCGACTACGACGACATGGAAGATTAATGCCGTAAAGTTCCTCATTTAACTAAAAAACCACCTGAATGGTGGTTTTTTTATGCCCCAGGAGGGAATCGAACCCCCAGTCTAGGCGTTAGGAGTGCCTCGCTCTATCCATTGAGCCACTGGGGCGCGCAGAGATTATATCACTGCTAAGGCAGATAGTCCCAGGGACTAACCGGCATCCCGCCATAACGAATTTCGAAATGCAGGTGGGCACCGGTAGAATTGCCGGTGGAGCCTGCGGTGCCTATCACGCTGCCCTGGAAGACAATATCACCGCAGTTGACCTGGACGTTTTCCAGGTGCTCATACCAGGTGGTAAAGCCGTTGCCGTGGTCTATCATCACAAAATTGCCATAACCCCCGTCAAGCCAGCCAGCATAAACGACGGTGCCACTATCAGCTGCGAATAGCGCCGAGCCAATTCCTGCTCCGATGTCGATTCCATTGTGCCCCGGACCAAAATGATTACCCGAGATCATATGCACCGCGGAAGGCCAAATGAAAAAGCCATTCCCCGTAATCCCCACACCAGAGAGCGAACAGGAGCCAGGTCCGGAAAAACCGCTGATGAGATTGCCGCTTTCATCGGTTGTCACTGCGGCAAAGGTAATGTTGACCAATTCCCGGTTTCCACCCGGAACCATCACAACATTTCCTGGGTTGACCTGGGGATTGGAAAGATCAAGATTATTACCAATGAAGAGCAAGATGTCTTCGATATCAGCGCCGTAACGCGAAGCAACCGAACTAAGGCTGTCGCGGCTGCGCCAGGTGTGAAGAATGCCATTTGTGGGTGGGATCGTGAGATTTTGCCCAGGCATGAGATTATCTGATTTATCTTGCAGGATGTCGTAGTTGGCATAGAGCACGGATTCGACACTCAGGCCAAATTTATCAGCGATACCCCAAACAGAGTCCCCGCTTTGTACTGTGTAAGTGACAGGCGCAGTACGGAACTCACCAGAAATTTCAGTATTGGGGTCCGAACCTCGAATCAGACCATTGGCCTGTTCAGTGGGCAGGAAAGCTGGCAGTGGCACCTCCAACACAGCAGGATCGTCTGCGGGTAAGGCTCCGACTTCTACGCCTTTCTGGTAATTCGTCATCGATTTTGCGATTTCCGGTTGCCAGATCAAGAATGAAATCAGACCAGCACAAACTGCCGCCGCCAGAATCCAACCAATCGCCCCCCCTAAACGCCCCGTTGATGGCGCTTCTGTATTATCTTTTCGTATCATGCACTTACTCTCAAATCAGGAAGCAGACTTTACATATCCGCCAGGTTCTCCAGGAACTCCGCGTTCGACTTGGTTTTTTCCATCTTTTGCAGGATTGCCTCAGTGGCAACCGCGGTATCCATCCCTGCTCCCTGGGGAGGATTGGAAACCATCTGCAGGTACATTCTACGCATCAACCAGACTCTTTGCAAGGTTTCAGGGCTCATAAGCAAGTCTTCGCGCCTCGTAGATGATTTTTCAATGTCAATGGCAGGGAAGATGCGGCGTTCCTGCAGACGGCGGGAAAGGATCATCTCCATGTTGCCAGTACCTTTAAACTCTTCATAGACCACATCATCCAGCCTCGAGCCAGTATCGACCAGGGCTGTCGCGATGATGGTCAGGCTACCGCCATCCTCGAGGTTGCGTGCCGCGCCAAAGAAACGTTTGGGAGGATAAAGGGCAGAGGGATCCATGCCGCCTGAAAGCGTTCGCCCGGATGGGTTCACCACCATGTTATATGCGCGGGCTAAACGCGTGAGCGAGTCCATGAGGATGACCACATCCAACCCATTTTCCACCAGCCGCTTCGCCCGATCCAGCGAAATTTCTGCCATCCGAACGTGTGAGTTCACCGGTTCATCGAAGGTGCTGGCGATAACCTCTGCTTCCACAGACCGATCCATGTCAGTAACTTCTTCAGGACGCTCACCAATCAGCGACATAATCTGGCGCACTTCAGGGTTGTTCGCGCTGATGGCATTGGCAATGTCTTTCAGGATCGTTGTTTTGCCTGCTTTTGGCGGTGAGACAATCATTGCACGCTGCCCCCCGCCAATAGGAGCTACCAGGTTCATCATACGAGTGGCTAAATTGAGAGGATCATACTCAAGGTTTAGCAATTTGTTGGGAAAAATTGGCGTGAGATTCTCAAACTTGGGTCGTTTGCGGGCTTCATCCGGAGTCAGACCGTTGATCGATTCCACTTTCAATAAGCCGTGGTGGCGTTCAGATTCTCGTGGAGGCCTTACATGCCCGATGACGAGGTCGCCCGATCGCAGCTCGTACCGCCGCAATTGCGCCTGGGAGACGTACACATCTTCCGATCCAATGCGGTAGTTTGCACGCAAGAATCCAATCCCCTCATTCATAATCTCAAGCACGCCGCCGCGCATCTCGAGTCCCTCGGCTTCCGCGAGTGATTGAGCAATCTTGACGATTAGCCCTTCACGTTTTAGTCTATTTGTATTTGGAATGTTTAGATCTTTTGCAATTTTTGTAAGTTGTTTAACGGTCTTCTTTTCGAGTTCAAATATATCCATGTCTCACTCACCACGTTGTGTTAATGTCTCAACCCTATCAAAAACCTTTTACTGACTTCAGGAACAGACGACTCATACAAACTATAGAAGCACTTTTTCCATTTTATTATCAAGGATAGCTATAGAGAATTGGCGGGGTTGTTAATTAGAGATATTAAATTGTATAACGATTATAACAGTATTGTTCGTTTACGCAAGCCAAAAATACACTTGAGTGTAGTGGCAACATGATAATGTCCTAAAGTAGCAATTT
>CAYSVX010000058.1:0-8847 GCA_964434665.1 uncultured Anaerolineaceae bacterium | reverse complement strand
TCTGTTTACGTGGCACGATCAAACTCCTCTAAGAAAATCCAACGGCTGTTAACAAACCAGCCGTTGGTCGATAAACCGAAAGAAGATTATACCAGAAAATCAGCTCTGTCAACAGGTCTGATCTGGCAATTTTACCTGACCTAATTCTATTACGAAATGAGCGATCTTTGCGCAATAAGTTTTTCTAATAACACCTATGTTTAATCTACCTCTGCTCCTTTGATTTGGTTGGAACCCTGCCTTTCACTCTGGAAGCTTCGAGGCAGGGTCAACGCAACCCAAACCCTTATTTACCTATGAGTGGCAGGTAAATCTCCAGCTGGGTGATTGCTGCAATCCCACCTTTCCAAAAGCCACCTGTCAGGGTGAATTCCCCTCCGGACATCACACCTGCATCTGCCTGACCAGCAGTACCGGTCAGGCTGTAGACCCCACCTGCACTCGACCCTCCGCCGCCGTCTGTGGTGCTCCAGGAGAGGTCATACCCTCCGCCGGACTGCGCTAAAACCGGCAGAGTAAACAGGAGCAGCAAAGTGATGGTCAGGATTAGCCTTAGTTTATGTTTGATGTGCGCTTTCATGGCTGCTCCCGATCAACAATTACAGGTTCAGGGATGTCAACCGTTTCCAGGCGCAAACCCTCATAGCCAACAGCTTTGGCTGAGATGCGGTAATCAAACCCGCAATTGGATGGTTTTCCATCCAGGCTGACGCCCTGTACAGTGAAGTATTTGTCAGTTTTTTCACTCACGAACAAGAGGACTGGTTCACTGCAGGTGGCGGTTACCTGGACCTGATATTCCTCCGAAAGCGAAACAGTCTGCGCAAACAGAGGATCGATCACGATGGTCACCTTGCCATTCAGGAGCTTGGCTGACCCCAAATCCTCATACCAGGCTTCAGCAGCGGAGATGCCGTAGAGAGAGACGTAGGCAGATTTTTCGCCTGTTAGGGAGGTGATCTTAGTATAGGGCATTAAAGCTCCATTATAGTGGACATTACCCGCTTGATCAACATAGAAACGTACATTTTGAGTGAGGAAATCGCCAGCGTGAGCCTCAATTAAATTTCCAGCGTAACTCCAGGCACCCACCCCGACGCCTGCCCCCCAACTCCAGCCAGCGAGACCATAGCCGAAATCGCTGTAAGTTTCACCCAGAATAGCGGTGCCTTCTCCGAAGGAGGCCCCTAAAGCCATATTTTGTACATACTCTCCCACTAGGTTTGTATTATTAGCCTCAATCCAAACTCCATTTTGAGCCCGGATATTGAAAGTGTTGTCAGTCGGAGAATAAAAACCACCTTCCTGTGAATCTGCCCAGACAAAGCTTCCTGGATACTGTGCGATTGCCCCATACCCTGCAGCCAGGCTGTAATCACCCATAGCGGTATTCTGAAATCCACCAGGAACTGTTGCGTATAAACCGCTGGCAGTGTTGAGAGATCCTCCGCTGATTGTTGAACCGACTCCGCTGGCAGTATTAGTCTCCCCACCGCTGATGGTTGAATAAACGCCACCAGCCGTGTTACCTATACCTCCCCCAATGGTTGCGTAACTTTCCAAGGCAGTAGCATCATTATTTCCAGTCAGGTTATCAACTCCTCCACCGATTGTGCCATAATGATCGGTCACGCGATTGGGATAGGCAGGAACCCCACCGCCACTAATTGTAGCGCCAAGTACTCCTGTAGTGATTGTATTTGACGGAGATCCACCAATCAGGTTTGGACTGGTGGCATTCGGCTCAAAACGGAACACGCGCAGGTTGTTGACCTTGATCTCTAACGCCTGGTTATCAGTCGTTCCAAGAAAGTTGGTTCCTGGAACCGTGCCTGCATTCCCAGTCAGCGACCAACCTGTGCCGCCAACTGGCTCACAAACCACGGTGCCGTTCGCATTGACAGTCCTGATAGCATAACCCGCACCGCACACACCGCTCACTCTTGATTGGACTTCCAATGGATCAACGGAGAAGGTGCTGCCAACCAGGTCCAATCCTGTTCCAGCCAGGTAGGTGGTATTGTTATCCGTTTCGCAGGTCACCATGCCGTCAGCCGCGATAGCACGGATATAGCTGCCCGCTGTACACGAGTCGGAGACCCGCCGTTGTATGTAAGTGGTATCCGCTGAAAATTGGGTGCCGTCCAACGCCAAGCCTGTGCCTGCAGTGTAGGTAGTATTGTCGTCCGTTTCGCATGTTACAGTGCCGTCAGCCGCAATAGCACGAATGGAGCTGCCTGCTGTACAAGAGCTGGAAACTCGGCGCTGCAGATAGGTGGGATCAGCAGAGAGTGTGACTTCTCCGGTGGTACCTCCGCCAGTGAGTCCTGCACCCGCGATAACAGCGGTAATGTCTCCACTTCCGCCTGCGACATACTCACACACCACGTTGCCGTCCTGGTTGATGCTCCTGATGGCATAACCCATCCCGCAGAACCCATCTACTCTTTCCTGAATAATAGATGTGTTCACAGAGAACATACCGCTGGACAGGGTTAGACCGTAACCTGGTGTGTAGGTAGTGTCGTTATCTATTCCATCGCCAAAGCCGCCTGGCATGCTGGTAATGCCAGACCATGGCACTGCACCTGAAGATGAAGCGTACAAAGCGTACGGCGCAGCTGTCAGGGCTTGACGTGGTGAGAGCGGTTGATAGGTGCCGCTTCCAGCCGGGCAGCGTACCCAGATCTCAAGCCAGCGGTTATCGCCTGTGAATTTGTCGCTGCCAAAGTCGAGTTGGGTGGTGAAGATTCCTTCAGAGACAGCTATGTCGGTTGTAGTAAGCTCCCCAACAGCTGTGCCCATGGTGGCGGCGTCGTAAAGCCCGAATTGAAAATCACAGGTGCCGCTGTAGGGCGTACCGCTGCTCAGCAGCTCTCCCTGGTAGGTAAAACTGGTGCCGAGAGGTGTGGCATCAGGCGCCTGTGCAACTGCCAGGCCTGTCATCAACACAAGTAAAAAGGCGGTTATCATACCGCTGGTTAGAAAACGCTTTGCTTTCATTTTTCTCCTTTATTGAAAAGTTTTGACTCAAAGTATTTAGACACACGCATGCAAACAAATGCCAATACACATCATCCCCAGGAAAGGATATATGAGCTGAAGATGACTGAAATTTTCAAAAGCTGGTGGTTATTAACATTATGGAAAAAAACAAGACAAAAGTCAAGCAGTACTTTTATTAGGATAAAGGAGGTGAATATTGGGGAATTGAAATTGAGGTATCAGGACTAATTTGAGGACTACATTGTCGGAATTTATGTAACATTGACTCAATCTTGAAACGAGCAGCATTAAAAAAGCATGCCGCCACTTTGAGGCGGGCATGCAGATATATCTTGTGTTGTACCTTGATTAGATTACGTCGGTAAACCCAACAGGTATTGAATTAACCTTTTTTTGGTGTGAGCATCATGAACATCGTGCGCCCTTCCATGTTGGGCGGTTGCTCGATTTCGGCTACATCCTTCAGTTCCTCGGCGATTTCGCGCAAATCTTCGAGCGCCAGTTCAGGGTAGGTGATCTCGCGCCCTCTGAAGCGGATGGTAACGCGCACTTTCATGCCGTCTTCCAACCATCGGCGGGCATCCCGAACCTTAAATCCCTGGTGATGGTCACTGGTTTTTGGGCGCAGGCGGATCTCTTTGATTTCAATCTTGGTTTGGGCTTTGCGGGCTTCGCGTTCCTTTTTCTCTTTGTCGTAAAGGAACTTGCTGAAGTTGATGATTTTGACTACAGGCGGATCAGCATTTGGTGCGATCTCAACCAGGTCTAATCCAGCGTCATTGGCACGGCGGAGAGCCGTCTCGATGGGGACAATCCCGACGTTCTCCCCGTTTTCGTCCACCAGGCGAACTTTGTCGCTGCGGATGCGTTCATTAATGCGATATTCTTGTTTACTACTAATCTTCTTATTCTCCTTACTTATACTGTCAGGGACAGATGTAACCTATTCGGCGTATTGAGTACCTATGATACCATATCCTCTCGAGAAGCGTCAATTATTTCGTTTGAGTTTCGTATATTGTCTGATTCTTCCACAGTTCGGCTTTTGATAATACAATATCTATTGGAGGAACAAAAACCTATGGACTTAAATAAGAATCTTGAAAAGTATGCTGACCTGCTCGTTCAGATTGGGCTCAATCTGCACCCAGGTGATAACCTCACCATCCGGCTAAGCGAACACTCTTTACCGCTGGCTCGCCTGGTTGCCAAAAAAGCCTACCAGGCTGGTGTTGGCGACATCCATTTGGCGTTTAACGACGACTCAATTACGCTCGACCGCTATCTGGAAGCTCCCGCGGATAGCTTTGAAACCTTCCCCGAGTACCAGGTGGATTTTGCTGAAAAACTCTTCCAGGACAACCATCATGTACTGAGCATGGTTGCGCCCAATCCCGACCTGCTCAAGCCTGCGGATCCCGCGCGCATTGCCCAATGGCAAAAGGTTGCCGGTATGGCGAGCAAGCGAACCATGAAATACACCATGCAAAACAAGGTAAAGTGGTGCGTGGCTGCGGTGGCATGCCCAGCCTGGGCTGAAGCCGCGTTCCCGGGATTGTCCGAAGAGGAAGCCATGCAGAAGCTATGGGATAACATTTTCATGGCGACCCGCGTGGACCAGGAAGATCCCGTTGCAGCCTGGGAAGAGCATGATCTCAGGCTGAAAGCTCATCGCGACTTCCTGAATGAAGCGCGCTTTGATCGGGTGCACTACGAGGGTCCGGGCACTGACCTGATGGTTGGAATGGTGAAGAATCACTCCTGGGAAGGCGGCTCGGGCTTCAGTGAGGCGGGTGACCGCTTCTTTGCCAATATCCCGACTGAAGAAGTCTTCAGCATGCCCGATGCGGATCGGGTGGACGGCACTTTGCGTGCCACCATGCCGCTATCTGTTCGCGGGCAACTTGTGGATGACTTCCACTTCACCTTCAAAGACGGTATGGTGGTGGATTATGATGCAGCTGTCGGCAAGCAAATCCTGGACGATCTGCTCGCAACAGACGAAGGCGCAAAGCACCTGGGCGAGATCGCCTTGGTGGCGGATAATTCCCCCATCAGCAACACCGGTGTGCTCTTCAAGAGCACGCTTTTTGATGAGAATGCTTCCTGCCATTTCGCGTTGGGTGCAGCCTACAGTGAAAACCTCCCGGGTTCGGATGAACGCAGCGAGGAAGAAAACCGCAAACTGGGTATGAACGACTCGGTCATCCATGTGGACTTCATGGTCGGCAGCAAAAATGTGACAGTCACAGGTATAAAGTCTGACGGGACGGAGATTGTTCTGCTAAAAGACGGCGAGTGGATGATTTAGATTTTCAAGGGAAACGCTGCGATATCAATTTTTCAACTTGTTCTGAAGTAGAGGCGACGCATGCGTCGCCTCTACTCAAAAAACACGCAGTAATTACATTTTAGGTAGGACAAGAACCAAAATTTATCTGCCTATTAATGCCCGTCAATTAACACCTCCAAGAGATAAAAAAAAATGCCCCGTCTTTAAGACGGGGCGTTCGTTCTGCCTTGAAAGGTCACTCCTTTTCGTAAGGCTCGCCTTCTGCGGCAGGGGCTTGCCCCTTGCCGATGAAGCCGGCCAAGACGATCATGGTGATCAGATAAGGCGCCATCGCCATGAACTGCGGTGGGATCGCGCTGCCCAGGAGGGAGAGCTTCGAGCCAATCGCGTCGGCAAAGCCAAACAACATGCCAGCACCGATCGCACCGATGGGCATCCAGTTGCCAAAGATCATGGCTGCCAGACCGATGAAGCCTTTGCCTGCGGTCATGCCTTCGTCGAACCTGCCAACCGAGCCAAGCGTAAAGAACGCGCCGGCAATGCCAGCCACCAAACCGCTGAGGATCACGCCCATGTAGCGAGTGCGAATGACGTTGATCCCCAGGGTGTCCGCCGCTTTCGGGTGCTCACCCACCGAGCGGAGGCGCAAGCCCCAGCGTGTCTGGAAGAGCGCCAGTTGCAGCACGATCAGGATGACAAACATCAGGTACACAAAAATGTTTTGGTTGAAAAGGATGGGTCCAAGCAGCGGAATATCTGCCAATCCTGGCAGCGGCACACGCGTGAACATCTTGGGATTATTGAGACCCTGGATGTGCTGCAAAAATTTTTGCGAGATAAATGCCGTCAATCCAGCTGAGAAGATGTTGATGACGGTACCGGAAATGGTTTGATTGACCTTGTATTTGATCGATAGAACACCCAAAATCAATGCAAGGAGGATCGAGGACAGGATGCCGCCCAGCAGTCCCAGCCATGGATTTTTGGTGACACTGCCAACGACTGCCGCAGCCATGGAAGCCATCAGCATCATGCCTTCAATCGAAATATTGATGATACCGGAGCGTTCTGCGAGAATACCAGAGAAAGCGCCCAGCGTGATCGGCACAGCCAGCAAAACCGCGCTGGAAAGCATCCCTGCCAGGTTGAGCTGTTTACCCGCGGCTTGCCAGACCAGAAACCCGAAGATCAGACACAGAGCGCAGATACCAACCATTAGATTAGTCCATTTTTTGAAACCCCGGATCAGTTGGAAGATGCCAATCACAAGGGCTATTGCCGCAAGAACAGTCAGGGTGAGTTTTGAGGGCAGGATCCAATCCGCCATCAAGCCCTGGTCGATGCCGCCGGGTGTCATAACAAACTTGGTGAGGGCTTCCGCGGTGGTCTTTGCTGCAAAGACCAGGTAAATGAGCAAACCGATCAAGATCTCCACGATCCCGATCACGATCCTCCTGGTGGAAGACATTTCCACAACACGTTTGTGTTCAATAACGTGGGAATTTGTTGTCATGATTGACCTCCCCAACCGCTCAGGAATATCTGTTGTTCTTCCTGTTTTGGCTTACGCAGATGATAGATGGAGCGAATGATCGCCGGAGCGGCAACAAACATCAGGATGATTGCCTGGACAACATCCACGATATCAATCGGGATGGAAGAGACAACCATCATGCGCGTGGCCCCGTTGCGCAAGGTGCCAAACAAAATTGAGGCAAGTACCACGCCCACAGGGTGCGTGTTGCCAATTAGCGCCAGGGCGATGCTGTCGAAACCGTATCCTGATGAAAGCCCCAGCGCCATGCTGCGGTTCACTGCCAGGATTTGAACCGCGCCAGCCATACCAGCCAGTGCACCTGAAAGGGACATCGCCAGGATGATCGACTTGGAAGTGCTCAGCCCGGCGTAACGCGCCGCGCGCGGGTTGGTACCCACGGTGCGCAGGTTCAAACCCCAGGTTGTCTTAAACAACAACCACCAGATCAGATATGCAACCGCCAGGGCAATGAAAAACCCAAGGTGGAAGCGGATCGGCGAGGGGAAGAACTGCGGGATTTCAGCGGTTTTCTGGATAATCGGGCTGATGGGCATACCACCTGATTCTGGGCGTGTCATCGGACCTGAAAGCAGCCACTCCGTCAGGCGGAAGGCTATCCAGTTCATCATGATCGTGTTGATCACCTCGTGGCCCCCGGTCTTGGCCTTCAGGAAGCCAGGCACAAACCCCCAGAGCGCACCTCCGAGCGCGCCAGCCAGAAACGCCAAGGGCATGTGGATCCAAGCGGGTAAGCCTGTGATCGAATAACCCACAAAGGTGGCGCAGGCCGCACCAATAAAGAGCTGACCTTCCACGCCGATATTGAACAAACCTGATCGGAAACCCAGCGCCACCGCAAGACCGGCAAAGATATACGGGGTTGATTGCACCAGGCTCTCCAGAAAAGGATTGAATGCCTGGCGGATCTCCTTGGCGTCGTCACTTCCCACAGCGTTGATCATGCGGATCGGGTCCCCGATCGCGCCGGTGAACAGAGCCTTATAAGCTGTGCCAATTTCTGTAAAAGCAGTTGTAAAACCTTTGCCAATTGACTCGCCAAATGCCGCATAAACCGTCTGACTTGTAACTGCGATCAGTAAAGCCCCAATGATCAAACCGGTCACGATTGCCAGAAGCGGAATTGCAGCCTTACCCAGGAAAGGTTTTTTGTGTTCTGTTTTCGGCTGATCCTGGTTTATTTCTTTCAGGATTTCTTGCCCCAGGTCTTTCCTTTGTTCGCTCATAGAATCACCATTCAGACAATCTAAAATGTTGCTTCCGCAACTGCCGTCTCATCGAACTGGATCGGATGGTCTGGCACCACCCCTGCCATCAATAGACCGATATACTCTTTCGTAATGCCCTTATTTGGCACAACCGCGATGATCTTGCCCCGGTACATCACCGCCACCCGGTCTGAGAGCTCCATGATTTCATCCAGCTCAGGTGAAACTAAAAGAACGCCACAGCCCTCATCGCGTTTTTCTACGATACGCTTGTGGATGTACTCAATTGAACCCACATCCAGGCCGCGGGTTGGCTGGGAAGCTACCAGGAACTTGATCGGTCGCGAAAGCTCGCGCGCGATGATCACCTTCTGCTGATTGCCGCCAGAAAGTGACCCCACCGAAGTAAAGGCATTTGGCGTGCGAATGTCAAAATCCTCTATCAGTTTCTCCGCGTTTTTCAGGATCACCGGGTATTGCAGAAGCACACCCTTGGCGAAGGGTTCTTTGTAATACGTGCACAAAACCAGGTTTTCGGCTACCGGGAAGGGTAGCACCAAGCCATCCGCCTGGCGGTCTTCTGGTACGTGGGCAGAACCCAATTCGGTGATTTGTCGGGGAGAAAACTTCGTTACATCCTCACCTAGAAGCATAACCTTCCCGGAGAGGGCTTTTTGGAACTGCCACTGCTGGCGCCAAAAGGAAGGCAATCGCCGCAATTGGCGCTCCGACCAGCATGAAGGGCAGGCGCCGCCCAATCCTGGTGCGGGTGCGGTCTGAGACCG
>CAYSVX010000057.1:0-9435 GCA_964434665.1 uncultured Anaerolineaceae bacterium | reverse complement strand
TGAGCACCCAGAAGTTGTTTTCGTAGTAAAAAGTGCGATGGATATTGCGCACATTTGGCTTGAGATACACCGGCACTTTCGGCACCGTGATCTCGCCAAGCGTTCCGCCTTCAGGCAGCGGGTCTTTAGGCACAGGATTCAAGCGATCAAATACCGGCTGCACCCAGGCGGCTTCAATGTACTCAGTAGGGCTGATCTGATACCAGCCAACTTTTTTCTTGAAAATATTTTCGACATGAATAAGTTTTGGCAGCTTGATGATGTCATCATATTTGAAGAATCCGCTGTTCTTCGAGCGAGCGTTTGGCTCCTCGTGGATGAGCAGTTTATAGCGCAAGATGCGCGCCAGCGGCGGGTCGATGTCGATCAGCGCGGCTGACGCATCCGAAACGGGAGCGGGCAGGAGCATGCTTAAGGCGCCTAAACCCATAGTTTTCAAGAAACTTCTACGTGTTAGTTTGATATTTTCCATTAGGTTAATAGTGAACGTGAACGGGAATCCCCACGAATGCCCAGTCGAATAACCAACCTGCCTGGCTGGTTTCCATGTTAACACAGCCATGGCTCATCGGATAACCAAAATTGCTGTGCCAGTAAGTGCCGTGGATGCCATAACCACGGTAAAAATACATCACATAAGGTACATCGGGCAGGTAGTAACCGGGACCAGCCATATCATCATAGAGCAATTTGACCCAGACGTGATAGGTGCCGGTAACAGTTGGGGTGTCGGGCAGACCGGTGGAAACATAAAAGGATGCCACTAACGATTCGCCTTCATAAGCGTAAAGTATTTGCTGGCTTAGATTGACGTCGATCCATTTTTCGCCAAGCGGTTCAGAAACGCCCGGGTTGTAATCAGTGTCCGTTGGTTCCGGCTCGTAAACTACAGGGGTTATCTCCACCGTAGGCAATGGCGTTTCAGTTGGCGTGGCTGTTGCCGTCGGAGTGGCTGTCGCCGTGGAAGTTGGCGTGGGGGTAGGCGTATTGGTGGGGGTAGGCGTCGGCGTGGAGGTCGGGGTATTAGTTGGCGTAGCCGTATTGGTAGGTGTCAGGCTCGGTTTGAGCGGCACGGATTCAGTCTCAACCAGCAGGAACTGAGCGCCTGCCGCGGGTTGGGAACGGATGATCCCGACGGAATACAAGCCCAACAGGATTGCCGCAATCAACAAAGCCCCAAAAGCCCAGCCCCATGCCAGCCTGCGTTTTGGCTTTGGCTTGGGAGTTTCCTGTGGAATTACAGCAGGAACTGCGACCGCCGGCTCGACAGGAACTGGTTCCTTTTGCCAGCTTGCGGCAGAGCTCTGCCTTAGCAACCTGCTTGTCCAAAGCATGCCTTCGCGAGCGGTTTGGTTTTGGGGGTCGAGATCGAGTACTTTTCTCAGCCAGAGCACGCTTTGGTGGGGCTCAGAAAGCCCTGCCAGGAGCAGCATGGCTGATGTGTTTTCAGAATCGGTGACCAGGGCTTGTTCAGCCAGTTGACGGGCAAGCGCGGAGTTGCCATCCAGAACAGCCTGTTTGGCTTGCGCAATCAGCTCGTTTGTATTTGTGCTCTGACCTTCCATCAACTCCAGGATCCAGGTTTAGGGTTGTACTCCTGGATCTGATACTCCTTCATTATTCATGTAACATTTTACGCCAGCGACGATGCCATCAGCCAGGAGTTCGGGGTTTGAAGTCAGAATTTCCTGGTCCAAATTCAGGAAACCGATTTCAATGATCCCGGCAGTAGTGTTGGGATCAATCTCCGAAAAGGCATGATAACGGGTCATGTCATTCGTCACTGACTGATAATGATACCTTAATCCAGTGATATTGGCATACCGGTCAGCGATACATTGCACAAGCCTTTTGGAGTTATCTGATTTTGTTTCCGAAAGGGCTGCAGCGACCTTGAAGCCTGTGGCTGAGTCGTTTATGTAATCGCAGGAATCCGCATGAATTGATAATAACAGCCCCGCCTGATAGTCCTTGAGACGCGCATCAAACTCATCCAGAAGTTCCACATCATAGCCCATGTCAATCAATTTCATCTGCGCGAAAGTGGCAACATTACTGTTCACCTCGAGTTCCGTCAGCCCATTGCTGCAGACCGCGCCGGAGTCACTGCCCCTGTGACCGACTACAATTCCAATTTTCTTGGCTGGGAAGCCGCTCGGGAGTATGGCAGCTTCCGGGGTGGCAGTGAGCATCTCTGCCTGGCTGGGGTTGGCAGCCTGAGCCAAACGGTTTTGCAGGCTGCTTGGCATCAGGGTTCCCGGCATCCACAAAGAAAACAAAGTGGCGGTAACAACACCCACCCCAACGACCGAAGAAATAACCTGCGCGAAAAGCTTGCCAATACCCTGCCCTGGTCGGCTGTGGGATGCCTTTTCGGGAACCGCCTCACGCCTCGACGGACTTCCAAGAGGAGTGGATTCGGAGACTCTGGATTCGCGCGAAACATCGCCCTGGAAGGAATCATCAGAATCAATCATCGCTTCGCGGCGAGCTCGATCTGGTAGCGCTTCAGCCCCATGGCTCTCGATTGAAAACCGGGATAAACGCGGTGTTGGTTCATCATCTATCTGGTGCATTTCTCTTGACATACTGGTTCACCCTGTTCCCTTCGCGCAAAATGATGCGGGAAGATGAATAACTTTGTATAATGACAGTAAGCCTGATTGAGGCTTGAAAGGAATGGTGCAAATCCTATGCCAGCGCTACTAACCCCTGATGAACGGGCTACCCTGCTGAAGATCGCCCGGCAGTCCCTAACGAATGCTGCCAATAATCGCCCCGCCACCCCGTTACCTGAAGATCTGACGCCTGCTTTGCTTGAAGTTGGAGCCAGCTTTGTCACCCTCACGGTGCGTGGACAATTGCGCGGCTGCATCGGCACCCTCGAAGCCTACCAGCCGCTTGCCAAAGACGTGCGCCAGCGCGCCACCCAGGCTGCCACGCAGGACAACCGCTTCCCCAAGGTGCGCCCAAGCGAAGTGGATATGATTCACATCGAGATCTCCCGCCTCACGAAGCCTAATCCACTTACCTATTCTGAGCCGGCTGAGCTGCCCAAATTGCTCCGCCCGCATGTGGACGGGGTGGTGCTCTCGGACGGGCTGCGCGGAGCAACCTTTTTGCCCCAAGTTTGGGAGCAACTGCCAGACCCGGCTGAATTCCTCAGCCACCTGTGCCTGAAAATGGGCGCGCAATCCGATCTCTGGCGCCGGCGTTTGCTGCAAGTGGAAACATACCAGGTGGAGGAATTCGAAGAAGCCAGGTAGACCAGGAACGTAAAAACTCCCGCTTTTGCCAGCTGCAGGCATACCCAAAACCAAAAACGACCCCCGCGGGGGTCGTTTCTGGTATCTGTGTGTGTTTAGTAAAGTGGAGCGCCCTGCCCGCCAGGGGTTTGTGAATGGGTGTAAGCTTGCCCGGTCAGATGGGCTATGATCAGTTGAGCGTAGAAACCAGTAACAATTGCGCCAATAGCAAACACAATTCCGCCGATCGGGGCGATGATGGCACTGCAGAGGATGGTGCCGCCGATGACGATCAGCCAGGCTTTGAAATTGTTTCTGATCATTCGAAAAATCTCTTTGAAATCGAATGCCGCGCTGATTTGTTCCTTGACCGCAAGGTTCGCGTTGACTGGTGGCATCAGAATTGTCAGCAATATCGCGTAGACCAGGATCAGGAAGCCAGCGAAGATGGCTAATGCAACGGCAAACCACGTCGTGTTACTGCTGTTTTCAGTCAGTGCCAGCGGGAGGAACAGCAAGGTGCTGACAATGATGATCGGCAATGCGTAGACCAGGTTCGCCACAAACACCTTGAAACCTCTGCCAAGATCCGCGCCAAATTCAAGCTCAGGCAGGGGTTCCGCCTGGTGTTCCGCCACATTGCGGGTGACACGCAGCAAGTAGCCTGCCACAACCATCCAACCAATGATGGGGATCAGAGTTACCAAGAGAGGAATAACTAACTTCTCGAGCCAACGTTGATCGTCAAAAATATAGGTGAAAGCCTTCGTAAAATTCATAGTTTATCCTTTTGAAATAGTAAGGGCTAACGTTCTGAGATTATTATAGCCCAAGCCGCGTCCATACTGTGTAAAAGACGCCAAGAGAACCGCAATGTTGTGACCAATACCGATTAAAGCTGCGTAAACTCGTCCACGTTGAGCACAAAAACCGTGGCTTTCTTCTCCTGCGGATTGCGAGCAGCGGTGCAGTTCTCGCGCAGGAGTTCGAGCGCACGCGGCACACGGTCATCCTCAACACCGATCAGCATTGTGCTTCGTCCGCTGCGCAAAAAGCCGCCGGTGGAGGCAATCTGGGTCACACGAAAATCTTCGGCAGTCAGTTTAGCAGACACGCGTTCGTTGTCATCATCTCTGATAATTGCGATAATCAGTTTTTTCATCCGATTTCCTCGTAGTGTTCAATCTCCAGATTTAGAATCGTCACACCGCCAATTTGAACTTCCGTTGGCATCAATGAACCCATTGGCAGATTGTCGAGCACAGGCGACACGTAGCCAATGCGACGCCCAGCGACATCCTGCAGCATGGTGCGGAGCTGATCCGTGTCATGCTCAGGGCAGCCGATCAGGAAGGTAACACTGCGTTCGCGCAATAACCCTCCCACACTGGGCAGCTTTGCGAAGGTGTACCCGGTCCTCGACAAAGCATCTTCCACATTATCGCTGTCTGGTCCTGTTACGATGGCCAACAGCATTCTTTGATTGGGTTGAGCGTTTTCAGACATGATCATGCTCCCGTTTATCCTTGACTTATTGTAGCTTAAACGACAGTTTCATTCAAACCAATTGACCACCATATCTTCAAGATCGTCCATATCCACTTCGGTCTCACTTACAACCTTGCCAAAGACAGATCCGCCGGCTTTGCGGGTGGAGTCCCGGTCGCCGGTTTTCAGCGGATGCCACCAGGGCAGGTCCTTCCCTTCAGACACCAGGTAATAGGCGCAGGTTTTGGGCAGCCAGTCGATGTGATAAACGAGGTCAGGGGTGAGCAGGATGCACTCAGGCACGTTCTCGTGGCGGTGCTCGTAGTCGCTGCAAAAGCAGGTCTGCATGTCCATGTAGCGGCAGACCACGTTGGTAAAGCGCACGCCGGGAACGCCAGGCTCACGCAACTTAAACAAGCAGCACTTGGAGCAACCATCACAAAGCGCCTCCCACTCCTCGTGGGTCATGTCCTCCAGTTTTTTGTGCAGCCAGTAGTTTTTTTCCAACTAGTTCTCCTTTTCGGGAAACAGTTCTGGATTTACGAACGGGATCAGGGCTAACTTGACCGCTTCCGCATAGAACTGGCTGCGGGTGACTCTTCCATCCGTCAGCAATCCCACACCACCGCTATCGCGTTTGGAACCGGACACGCCAAAGATGAGGTCATCGGCATCCCCGAGCTCCATCCCCTGCCGAATCAGGTCGCAGATCGCCTTGGGCAGCTCGTAGCTGGAAGAACGGGCTCTGCCTGCTTGCTGCCTGCCCAACACTACGGACCAACAGTAAGAAAGATAATTATCAGGCTCCCCCGGGACAGGCTGCAGACCGCCCTCGATGCCAAGCCAATAATCCGCGTCGGGAACAAGCTCGCGGGCGGCTTTTGCGCGGTTGGCAGCCCCCAGTAGCGTTTCAGCGTCGCTCATTGGTTGCGCGCTCACACCAGAGGGCACGGTTACAGGCTGCACCTCAAAGCTTAGTTCCGGGAAAAAGCTCGCGAAAGCCGCGCTGACTGCTTCCAGTTTAGCGGGGTTTTGCGAGCCGACGATAATCAGCGTTTCTCTCACAGCCCAGCACGCGCTTTCAAAACCTCTTCAAGCCTGGTCATTTGGCTTTTAACCTCCAACCGAAGCAAATCTGCCTCAGCCAGGAACGCCTGCGCTTCAGGATCCTGCTCGTAGCCTTGCAGGTTGATCTTCACGTTCAGTCGCGCGGCCTCAAAACCAGCTTTACCGAGATGCGCGCCGGCAGCGGCATCAGAAATGCAGTTGAGATTGCCAATTTCCGCCATCCTAAGGGTCATTTTGAGCACTGCCACGCAGTCGCGCGCGGTCTCCAGCGGGACCTGTGCGGCATAAAGGCTGGCTACGCGAATAGCTTCATTGCGGGCAGCAATCTGAGCATCATCTGCCTTGGGCAAGCGTCGTGCCACCAGAATGCCGTCAAATGCTTCCGCGTCGTGTTGGATAGCCTCGGTCAGACGTTTTCGCAGCACCTCGCCCTCTTCGATCACTTTCCAGCTTTCTGCTTCGGCAGCCGCGTATTTGGGCTTGCCAACGGTCAGGCGCGCCACCATCAGTGCCAGCGCGGCGCCAAGCGCTGCGGTATGGGCGGCAGCCGAACCCCCGCCAGGAGCCGGCGTTCCTTCCGCTACCTGGTCAATGAAATCAACCTTACTGCCCGCGGATGCTTCCCCAGTTTCATCAAAACCAAACAATCGGTTCTCCAGCAGTTGGTCGTTTTCAAACCCGTCCATCTGCATGTAATAGCGGGCGGCGTTGACCATCGCCTGGGAAGGCACCAGCCCGACAATCTCCGAGTGGTGGATTCCCACGCCGTAGCGCTGCGCTTCACGCCGGATAAACTCCGTCACCTGTGCCATCGGAGAAAGGTGGAAATTGGTGAGGTTCATCGAAACCTGCGCCAGCCCCTCCACCAAAACGCCCATGCCCTTCACATAACGAAAACCGCCGGACGAGTTGCGCACGCGCCGGGCAATCTTCTGGGCAATACTGACATCGGGAGTGTTGAGGAAGATGTTATACGCAATCAAAGGCTGGCGTGCTCCGATCACGGTCGCGCCAGCAGGTCCCAACCGCTTTGGTCCCATGTCGGGCTCGCGGTAGGGGTCGGTGGCAATGGTTTCTTTGATGCCCTCAAATTCGCCTCGCCGGATATCTTCCAGATTTTTCCTATCCTGCCGGATGGCAGCATCCTCGTAAAAGTAAACCGGGATATCCAGCGTATCCGCCACGCGTTTTCCCAACCGTCTCGCCATCTCAACGCATTCCTGCATGGTGACGCCCGAGATCGGCACGAACGGAACCACGTCCGTCGCACCCATGCGTGGGTGTTCGCCCTGGTGACGGTTTAGGTCGATCAGCTCGGCCGCTTTGGCGATGCCGAGGAAAGCGGCTTCCTCCACCGCCTCGGGTATGCCAACGAAAGTCAGAACGGTGCGATTATGGTCCACATCGGAGTGCCTGTCCAGCACGCGCACGCTGTTCACGCTCGCGACTGCGGCGATGATCGTGTCGACCACCTCCGGTCGGCGGGCTTCAGAAAAGTTTGGGATGCATTCGACAATTTTTGGGGGCATGGCTTCTCCTTTGGGTTCGTTACTGTATTATATCAACCTCCAGCAAAGTTTATCAAAATGGCTGCACGTGGAAAATTTTCCAAAGATAATAAGGAAATGAGCCATAAAATGGAAACCCGATGGGATTATCTCAAAATTGTGCTTGACTTTCATTAAGAAAAGTTGTAAAATGAATACATAATATTGGAGGTGATATGCTCAACTTACCCATTCGTTGCCCAGTCTGTCAAGGTCCTATGAACGTGCTTGTTTATTACTGTCCCGAGTGCGATGTCACTGTGGAAGGGGAATTTGTCCCACAAGCGGACCCGCTTCAAAGGCTCAGCGATGAGCAGCGCAACTTCCTCCTCACCTTCATCACATGCGAAGGCAAACTCAATCGCATGGAAGAAGTCTATGGTCTCTCCTACCCAACCCTCAGGAATCGTTTGCTGGAGTTGATCCAGGCTCTGGATTACACACCCAAACACATGTAAAGAATTTTTCGTACAAATCATTTAGCGGCTGCCTCAGCCGCTATTTTTGTTAATAAATCAGGCTGAAAGTAAAAGGCTGGCCAAAATTTGGCCAGCCTTTTCATTCACTAATTTAGTGCTTCGGTTTAGTACATCCCACCGCCCTGGGGCATGGCCGGAGCCGCGCCTTCGGGAGCAGGAATATCGGTGATCAGAGCCTCAGTGGTGAGGATCATGGCAGCGATGGAGGCTGCGTTCTCGAGCGCGCCGCGGGTAACCTTGGCGGGATCGATCACGCCGAGCTGCACCATGTCGCCGTACTCTTCGGTCAGAACATTGAAGCCGATGTGGCGGTTGTTCTGCGCGGCCTGGCGCTGGCGGACGTTTTCCACGACCACAGAGCCATCCTTACCGGCATTCTCGACGATTTTCTTCATCGGAACTGTCAGGGCATTGCGAACAATGTTGATACCGATCTGGGCATCTTCCTGTTCGAGTTTCAGGTCCTTGAGCGCGTCCACTGCGTTCACGAGCGCCACACCGCCGCCGGGCACGATGCCTTCTTCAACAGCAGCACGGGTCGCGGAGAGCGCGTCTTCCACGCGGTGCTTCTTTTCTTTCAGCTCGGTCTCGGTAGCTGCGCCAACACGGATGATGGCAACGCCGCCGGAGAGTTTCGCCAGGCGTTCCTGGAGTTTTTCGCGGTCGTAATCGCTGGTGGTGTTGTCGATCTCAACGCGGATCTGCTCAATGCGACCCTTGATGGCGTTGGTGTCGCCCTTGCCGCCGACAATGGTGGTGTTGTCTTTATCGATGGTGATCTTCTCAGCGCGGCCGAGGTCTTCGATGGTCGCGTTTTCTAGCTTGCGGCCGGTCTCTTCGGAGATAACGGAAGCATCGGTCAGGATAGCGATATCCTGCAGCATGGCCTTGCGGCGATCGCCAAAGCCGGGGGCTTTGACAGCCACGACGTTCAAAACGCCGCGGATCTTGTTCAGCACGAGGGCTGCAATCGCTTCGCCGTCAACGTCTTCTGCGATGATGACGATGTCGCGCTTGCCGACCTGGACCATCTTCTCGAGCAGGGGCACGATGTCGTTGGCTGCAGAGATTTTCTTGTCGTAGATCAGAATGTAAGGGTCTTTGATCTCAGCCTGCATGTGCTCGGCGTCGGTCACGAAATAGGGGCTGATGTAGCCGCGGTCGAACTGCATACCTTCCACGTACTCGGTCTCGAATTCGAGCGCCTTGGATTCCTCAACGGTGATGACGCCGTCTTTGCCGACTTTGTCCATCACGTCCGCGATCAGGGAACCGATCTGCTCGTCCTGGGCGGAGATGGTGGCAACGTTGCCGATCTCAGCTTTGGTGGTGATGCCGATGGCCTGGCTCAGGATCGATTCGGAAACAGCCTTGGCAGCCGCTTCGATGCCGCGCTTCAGCAGCATGGGGTTGGCGCCGGCAGCCAGGTTCTTGAGGCCTTCGGTCACGATCGCGTGCGCCAAAACAGTGGAAGTGGTGGTGCCATCGCCAGCGATATCGTTGGTCTTGGTGGCGGCTTCCTTTAGCAGCTGCGCGCCCATGTTCTCATAGGGGTCTTCGAGTTCGATTTCCTTCGCCACGGTCACGCCGTCGTGGGTGATGGTGGGG
>CAYSVX010000056.1:0-9849 GCA_964434665.1 uncultured Anaerolineaceae bacterium | reverse complement strand
ATCACCCTACACAAATTGTAAACCATCATTGTCTTGACAGGGGGTCTGCCCCTACCCAAGAATATTCTTGTGGGGGTCACCCCTCGTGGTAACCCGATGAGGCTGGGAGACCTACGGTCAATCGCCGTGCGCGGTCAGGAGACCGGCACGATCGACATTACTCTCCCAATGCCGCGTCGACGATCTCGCGGGCTTCCTTTTGGATCTGGGCCAGGTGCTCGGCGCTCTTGAGGCTCTCGGCGTAGATCTTGTAAATATCTTCCGTTCCCGAAGGTCTGGCGGCGAACCAACCATTCTCTGTGACCACCTTCAGTCCACCAATCGGAGCATGATTGCAGGTCGCGGCGGTGAGTTTATCTAAAATCGGGTCGCCAGCCATCATCTCGGCTCTCACCAAATCTGGCGAAAGATTGCCCAATATGGCCTTTTGTTTGGCGTTCGCGGGCGCGTCCTGGCGGGCATAGAAACTTCCGCCCAATTCCGCCTCCAGCGCCTGGTAGTGCAGCCCAGGATCCTTGCCGGTCACAGCCAGCATCTCAGCAGCCAGCAGGTCGAGGATGATTCCATCCTTATCGGTTGTCCAGGTCTGGCCGTTCTTGCGCAGGAACGAAGCTCCGGCGCTTTCCTCGCCGCCGAAGCCAATACTGCCATCCAACAGCCCGGGCACGAACCACTTGAAACCCACCGGCACTTCGCACAGCTTCCGCCTGATCTTTTGGGCAACCCGGTCAATGATCGAGCTTGAAACCAACGTCTTGCCCACCGCGGCTGCCGCAGGCCAACCGGGACGGTTTTGGAACAGGTACCAGATCGCCACGCTGAGGTAAGCGTTGGGGTTCATCAAGCCCACGCTGGGGGTGACAATGCCGTGGCGGTCAAAATCGACATCATTGCCAAAGGCAATATCAAAATCATCTTTCAGCGCCACCAAACTCGCCATCGCGTAGGGGGAGGAACAATCCATGCGGATCTTGCCGTCCTTATCCAATGTCATGAAAGAGAAGGTCGGGTCGACGCGTTTGTTGACCACTTCCAGGTTGAGCCCGTACATCTCCGCCATGGGTTCCCAATAGGCAATGCCCGAGCCGCCCAATGGATCGACGCCGATGTGAATGCCCGAGTCGGCGATCGCCTTCAAATCAACCACATTGATAAGGTCCTTGATGTAGGGAGTCAGTAGGTCGATTTGCTTTGTTGTGTCGGCTGCCATCGCCTTGTTCAGCGGCATCCGGCGCACATCCAACATATCGTTTGCGATGATCTCATTGGCCCGGTTCTGGATCCACTTGGTGGTGACCGTGTCGGCCGGACCGCCGTTGGGCGGGTTGTACTTAAATCCGCCATCTTCGGGAGGGTTATGCGAAGGGGAGATGACCACCCCGTCCGCCTGCACGCCGTGGTGGCTGGCATTCCAGGTCAGGATGGCGTGCGAGATGACCGGCGTGGGGGTGTATTGGTGCCCTTGATGAATATAGATTTCCATTTCGTTACCAGCGAAGACCTCGATGGCAGTATAGAGCGCCGGCTCCGAAAGCCCATGGCTGTCCATCCCCATGAAGAGCGGACCGGTGATGCCCTCGCCACGGCGGTATTCGTAGATCGCCTGGCTGATGGCAGCCACGTGGTCATCGTTGAAACTGCCGTTCAGCGAGCTGCCGCGATGCCCCGAGGTACCAAAAGCAACCGCCTGGGCTGGGTTCCCGGGTTCGGGGTGCTGGGTGTAATAGGCTGAGATCAAGCGTGGGATATTGGTCAGCGATTCGAGCGGCGCGGGTTTGCCTGCAAGTGGATGAATACTCATAAGGTCTCCTCTTCTTTATCGGGCTTTTGCCCGCTGGATGGTATGGTTTCTTCCTGCCCCTATTCGGACTTCAATTGGGGATAAGTAATTTTATCATGCTGCTCTTGCCATTCCAGGTAAACTTGAAAAAAGCACAAAAAAACACCCCGGAAAGGTGTTCTTTTCCGGGGTGTTGCCTGCGCGCATTTTGTTGGGAGCAAAAGCGCTTATTCGATGACGTAGATCAGGTTCGCGTCGTACGTGACCACGATCTGTCCAGCTGAGACGGGCACAGATGAGTAAGCATCCATTGCCGCGCCGCCGCCGCCCATGCCGTAAGGCGAGTAGGGCTGGACATAAGAGGTGTTAGACACGTTGATCGACTGAATTTGACCTAATGACACACCCGCGGTCGCTGAGGTTGCCAGCGCTTTAATTTCGGCATCCTTGATGGCAAGGTCCCGAGCTTGATCCAACGCTGCCTGGCGGTTGGCGATATCGAAGTTGATACCGTAGATCTGGTTGGCGCCAGCACTCAGCGCGGCATCCAGGACCTGGCTCAGCTTGGTCAGGTCGCGCACGGTCACATACAGGGTATTCTCAACTGAATAGCTGATGTAGCTGGGTTGACCCATCTGGTCATATTGTTGGATGGAATAGACATTGAAGTTGGCAGTCTGCAGGTCTTTTTCCTCAACTCCAGTAGCCTTGATGGATTCTGTGATTGCGGTTGCCTGGTTGTTGTTGGCTGCAAGAGCGGAAGAAACATCCGGTGCCTCACTGCGCACGCCGATGTTGATGTATGCCAGATCTGGCACGAGCATTACCTTACCGGTTCCGGTCACGCTCAGAGTGCGAATCGGAGCTGTAACAGATTGGGGGGAAGTGTTCGTTGCGTCAGCGGGTTGAACTGGCAACATGGTACAAGCTGACAGTCCGATAGTGGCGACCAACAGCATAGCAATAAATGTGGATACGTGTTTCTTGTTCATTTTTTTCTCCTATATGTTTATCAATCTGTGGTTTAAACGTCGGATGTGGCTCTTTTGTTCCATTTTGCCCCCCCGGCTTGGATATAATAAGGGAACGCACTGCCCATAAGGAGATTATGCCGGTAAATTATGCTCAGTTAGAACACAGCCAGGGTCAATTTGCAGCCCAGTACGCCGCCTGGCAGGCGGAACAAGCCGCCCGGTCTGCGGCTCTGAAAGGTCTGCTCGCTGAAGCCGCAGCGGATCCTGAGCTGCTGCGCCTTGCAATCGAAGAGGCGGAACAACAGCTGACCAACCTCTACCTCGCAAAACCCACCGGCGAATCGATCCTGACTCACAAATCTCTTCCTCAGGCACCCCAAAACTACACCCTGATCGCGGCGGATGGCTCGCAGATCGTCCCCAGCCGTCATCGCGCCCTGCAATTTGGCGTGGTCAACGTTGGTCTGATCAAAGCACACATCGGCAGCGGGGAAGCGCCCGAAATTCGGGTTGAGACCGAACTGCTCGCCCTGGGCGAAATCCTGACACCTGAGGGCGCGTTGATAGGGGAGGATGAAGTGGCGCTCCTGCGCGATCTGGCGGAGCGTAAGTTGATCCGCCAGGCAGTCCAGCCTGGGGACTATGAACCGGTCATCACCCTCACCGATGGACCGCTGGACGTCTTTTACCGCTCCACCATCCAGGGAGACCGGGGTCAGGAAGTACAGCGGGACGTGCTTGAGATTGATCAGGATTTGCAGCGGCGCGGCGTGGTTACAGCCGGCTACATCGACAAGCCCGGTTCAGCCATGCTCAGCCGCATGCTGGCGATCTTCCAGTGCAAGCGCCAGGGCTTACCCCTCGAGTCTACAACCCATGAACTCAACCTGAGCGACCGTTTTCTTTTGCAGGACTTATTGCGTTTACCAGGAGAACGCTCGGCAATCTTCGAAGCGATCACCCGAAGTGACAGAAAGCCTGCCAAAAGCTTGCCGGTTGCCTTTGTGTATTTGAATGTCAGCAACGTTGAAGATGAGCCCTGCCTGGCACGCCTCGAATTCCCGCTTTGGGTCAGCGAAGTGCCCGGGCTGGTGGATAAGCTGCATGCTGTCATATACAAAGAAGCCCAGGTGATCGATTCCCACCCATACCCCTACCTCCTGCACCGTTCCCATGAGCTGGCAGTGGTCAAGCGCATCGAAGCGGATGAAATTGAAGTGATGTTGCAAAGCCAGCTTGATCCCGAGATCCGCCTTCACCAACAACGGTCAAATAAAGATTATCTGAAAGGACTATCATGAGCGATTCGTCCCGTTCGATCCCTATTGGCAAGCTCCTGCGCGCCGATAACAGCCAGTTTGTGGCAGGCTGCCGTGTGAGGGAGTTGGAAACCCCGGCTTTTGGTTCGCTGGTGAGAGTGTCGTTGGAAGATCAGACCGATGTTTACGGATTGATCACCAACATCAGCATCAATGACGATGGGCTCGTAAGGCAGCTCGTTTCGGGAGTGAGCATCCCCGGCGAATACACCGCCGACAACCGCTATAACCGCAACTTGCCGGTCGAGATCCACGTGCTAACGATTGGCTACCAGAATGGTGGTCAGATCCAACACCAGATGCCGCCCCGTCCGCCGCTCAGCCTGGATCAACTCTTCCTGTGCGACTCGGAGGAAGTGGCGCGCTTCACCAGCCACGGTTATTCCTACCTGCGCCACATCCTGCGCCTGGTGGACCAACCGGTTGAGGAGCTGCTTGTGGCGCACCTCAGCCAGGCTCGCCGAGTTCAAGATTCGTTGGGCAACCCTGAGTGGTATGAGGCTGCCTGCCAGCGCCTGATCGTCCTGCTAAGAGATGACTACCCGCGCCTGACCCAGGTGTTGGACGCGCTTTCGGAACTGGAGTAAACGATGGAACAACGAGCAGATTTCAGCAATGACAACCCGCCCATCGGTTTTGTGACCGGAGGCGGTCTTGAAGCCAACCTGCAGGTGAAATTGACCGTGCCGGCGCAGACTGTGCAGGAAGGAGCGTTCGTGGTCATGGACAGCGGGACGTTGCGTTTTTATGGGCTGGTGACAGACCTCCAACTGGCGGCGGTTGATCCCAACTATGCCAGCCAACTCAACAGCGAACGCTACAACCCGCGCCTGGCGCAGTACCTAAACCAAAACACGCTCTATACCAACCTGGCGGTCATGCCTGCCCTGATGCTGGACCACGGTCCGGACCCCACCAGCCCGGAGTATGCCGCCTGGGCGCAAAACCGACCGGAGAACAGTAAACCCATCACGGTGAAGACCGTGCCCAACCATCACTCCGCTGTCAGGCTGGCGGACGCTGGCGATATTTCCCAAATATTCGGAGAGGAGAATGGCAAAACTATTTTCCGTGTCGGTGAAACCCGCGAACAGGGGCACGCGGTCTGCCTGAACCTGGAGAAATTTGTTCAACGGTCTTCAGGTATCTTTGGCACGACCGGTTCGGGCAAGTCCTTCCTGGCGCGCATGATCCTGGCGGGTTTGATCCATGCCAATAACGCTTCCACCCTGATTTTCGACATGCACAACGAATATGGACCGCCAAGCACCTCCTCCGATACCGGCAAACCGGTCAGCGGGCTCAAGGAACAATTTACGGCACGCGTGAGATTGGTGGGGTTGGGTGCTGGCACGGAATTTGGTGCTCTTCATTCCGATTTCAACCTTGAGATCTCCTACAAGGATCTCACACCGGAAGATGTTCTGCAATTAAGCCAGACTCTCAACCTCAAGGAAACCACCGCTACCACGCTGGATGCCCTGCAGACCAGCTTTGGAGAGGATTGGTTTACTGCCTTCATGCTGATGCGCGGTAAAGCCACCGAAGAAGATAAGGAAGGCAAACGACATGCTGCACCCGACAGCGTGGAAGCCTGGGCGAATGAGGCGGGCATCCATGTGGGGGCGGCGGAAGGCTTGCGCAGCAAGCTCAGCCGCCTGATGAACCGACCTTATCTCGTGAACAGCCCTGCCAGCAACGGTCTGTCGGAGATCATAAAAACCCTCCAGGCAGGCAGGCATGTGATCCTGTCCTTCGGGCGCTACGATTCTGAGCTCGATTACTTATTGGTTACCAATCTGATCACTCGCAAGATCCGCGATAGCTGGGAAGCTGCCACCAGCCAGTTCCACAAAGATAAAAAGAACGAACCCCGTCCGCTGGTGGTGGTGGTCGAAGAAGCCCACAAGCTTCTCAACCGCGAGATGGCGTCGCAGACGATTTTCAGCACCATCGCGCGCGAAATGCGCAAGTATTATGTCACGCTGCTGATCATCGACCAGCGTCCTTCTCAGATCTATGACGAGGTCATGTCGCAGCTTGGGACGCGCATATCTGGCGCGCTTGGGGATGAAGATGATATCAACGCGGTGCTCAGCGGTCTGGCGGGGCGGAATGCCCTGCGCGGCATGCTCGCCAAGCTGCAGCCCAAAGAGGAAGTGCTCATGCTTGGGTGGGGTGTGCCTATGCCAATTCCCATCCGCTCACGCCGTTATGACGATAAATTCTGGCGGGAATTGCACCAGGACGAACCGCCAAAGTTTGAAACCACCGCGGATTACAACGACTTTTTTGGGATGGGCGGCGATGATACCGATTAAGCTGCTTATCACCGGTTTCACTTCTTACCAAAAAACAGTCGAGATTGATTTCTCGGGTTTTGACCTGGCGTGTATCTCAGGTCCGAATGGCGCGGGCAAGTCCTCTCTGCTGGACGCCATCACCTACGCCCTTTACGGTGAAGCCCGCCGGCGCGATGAGGCGATTATCAACACAGCCTCGCCCAAAGCCGAAGTGCAGCTGGACTTTGAATACGAGTCCCAGCTATATCGAATTGCGCGCAGCATCACCCGCGGCAAAGGCAGCCAACTCGATTTCATGATCTTCAACCCCGAAAAGGGCGAGAGCGGAACTTGGAAAACTCTGACTGAGCAGAATATCCGTGCCACCCAGGCGAAAATTGAGAACACCCTCAAGCTGGACTATGAGACCTTTGTCAACGCATCCTTCTTTTTGCAGGGAAAAGCTGATTCCTTTGCAACGCAACGTCCCGCGGAGCGCAAAAAGATTCTCGCGAGCGTGCTGGAATTGGACCAGTGGGAGGTGTATCACGAGTTCGCCAAAACCCGCATCCGCGAAGCAAAAGCGGAGTTGGATGCCCATGAGCGCAAGTTAGCCGAAATCCAGGCGGAGCTCGACCAGGAAGCCTTAAAGCGTGCGGAATATCAAGCCGCTGATCAAGAACTGAAGGCGGCATCCGCTGAAGTGGAGCTGCAAACAGCGCGCTACCAGCAGCAATTGGCACAAAAAGAAAAGCTGGAAGCCCAGCTTCAAACCGTGCAAGCGCTGAAAAGCCAACTGGCAGCAGCCCAAAACCGGATCGAGAGTTTTGAGCGGCAGAAATCCGAACGGGTGGCACGCCTGCAAGTTCACCAAAACACCCTTTCCCGGGGGCGGGAAATACAAGCTGCCTATGCCGCCTATAACCAACTTTTGGAACGCCTGCGCCTGGCAGATGCCCAGGCGGAGCAATTTCGTCCGATTGAAAGCGAGCTTAAAGCCTTCAGGCAGCAGCTCGAGATGGAAAAACAACGGCTCACCACCAGCGCTCAGCACCTGCGCCAGGAAGAGGCGCGCGTGAAGCAGGCAACAGCCGACGCCCGTGCTTTTGAACACCAGAAGGAAGATGTCGAACAGCTCGTCACCACCCTCACACAGGAAATCAGCAATGCCGCTGACCCTGAACGGTTGCTTACTGCCCTGGAGACCAGGAAGAAAGCGCTCCACTTGGAAAATGGGGAATTGCGGGCACGCATGCAAGACCTGCGAGAGCGAATTGAACAGTTGGAACAGGTCGCAGATGCGGTCTGCCCGCTCTGCGGTCAGCCGCTCACGGCAGAACACCGCGCTGAACTCAGCGCTGAATTAAGTGCCAAAGGCACCTCCCTCGGCGACCAGCACCGCGCCAACAAGAAGGCGGTGGAAGATGCCGAAGCGGAGGAGGAAGCGCTGCGCCAGGCACGCCGCAATTTGGAAAAGTATAAAGATGAATTGGTGCAGTACAGGAACGAGATTGCCAAGCTTGACCTGCGCTTGCAAGACGCCCGAAAAACCGAGCAAACCTGGCAGGCAGAAGGCGCGCTGAACCTGGCAAAAGCCGAGGCTGCGCTGAAAGCGGAGGATTTCCTGCCGGATGTTCGGATCAAGATCCTGGAGGAGGAGGCGCGCCTGGCAGAATTGGGTTATGATGCCCGCGCGCATCAACAGCTAAAGGCAGAAGAAACCGCGGCACGTCCATCGGTGGACGCCTATAATCGCCTTCAGACAGCTCAAAGCGCTGTCGAAGAGCTTCAGGCGGGTTTGGCGGACCTCGGAGAGAGCCTCCAGGCGGCAGTTGCCGAAAAAGAGCGCATCCAGGCTGAGCACGACGCGAAAGCTGCGGAGATGGCTGCCGCGCGGGCTGAGCTGCCGGATATCAACCAGACCCAGGCAGCCCTCACAACTGCCAGGTTGACTGTCTCCAAGGCGAATATGCGGCTTGGCGGCATCCGCCAGCAACTTGCCACCATTGAACAGCAAAAACAGAACCTGACCACCAAAAGGCAGGATGCTGAAGCTATCCGGCGGACCATCCGCGACCTTGAGCAGATTCAAAAAGCCTTTGGCAAAGACGGCGTGCCCGCGATGTTGATCGAAGAGGCGATCCCTGAATTGGAAGACCAGGCCAATGCCATCCTCAGCCGGCTCTCAGACCATACCATGAGCGTCAGTTTCCCAACCCAGCGTGAATTTAAAGATGCCAGACGCGCCGACAAACGTGAAACGCTTGACATTAGCATCAGTGACGGTGGATCAGTGCGGGATTATGAAACTTTCAGCGGGGGCGAAGCCTTCAGGATCAATTTCGCCATCCGCCTTGCGCTATCGCGCGTGTTGGCAAAACGCGCTGGAGCCAAGCTGCAGACTCTGGTGATCGACGAGGGGTTCGGCAACCAGGATGCCCAGGGACGCCAGCGTTTGGTGGAATCCATCAACATGATCCGCCAGGATTTTAAGAAAATCCTGATCATCACGCACATTGAGGAGCTGAAAGACTTCTTCCCGGATAGAATTGAAATCACAAAAACCGCTGATGGCTCACGGGCAGAAGTGGTGATAGCGTAGCGATTGAATTAGTTCAGCGGACGAATTCTCTGTCATTCTGAGCCTCTTTTGCGAAGAATCTGACATTTTACAAGCACATCCTTCACGTAAGGGGACGCAAACAGTCGCGTTGCTCAGGATGACAATGTCAGCGATGAGATCGCCGCGTCGCTTCGCTCCTCGCGATGACGGATGGGGGTACATTGAAAGTCGAGTTGAGGTGCGCATACTCTTCTAGCACGATGACCCACGCACCATAGTTTGTCGTAGGTCAGCTTGCGCAATTCAAGCTGACATTCCAGTCATTGTGAACCTCTGTTGCAAAGAATCTGATTCATAACAAACAGATCCTTCGCGTTGCTCAGGATGACATTGTCGGAGTTCAGATCGCCACGTCGCTTCGCTCCTCGCGATGACGGGATGAAGTTCCTAATTGGATCTGGATTGGTCTTTTTCGTAGCGCGTAGGTCAGGTTCTTCTTTTGAACCTGACATAACGAATATTGGCAAATAGAGCCTTCTAAAATCAAAGCTTCTGACGTCAGGTTGAAATGCGCAACCTGACCTACGACATAGGATGTGTAGTCTTTCGACAAACGACATTTTGCAGTTGTAGGGAAGGGGCTCGTCCCCTTCCGCCACGATCAAAACCATGATGATGTTGAGATCGCCACGTCGCTTCGCTCCTCGCGATGACGGATGGGGGTACATTGAAAGTCGAGTTGAGGTGCGCATACTCTTCTAGCACGATGACCCACGCACCATAGTTTGTCGTAGGTCAGCTTGCGCAATTCAAGCTGACATTCCAGTCATTGTGAACCTCTGTTGCAAAGAATCTGATTCATAACAAACAGATCCTTCGCGTTGCTCAGGATGACATTGTCGGAGTTCAGATCGCCACGTCGCTTCGCTCC
>CAYSVX010000055.1:0-9887 GCA_964434665.1 uncultured Anaerolineaceae bacterium | reverse complement strand
CCCTACACAAATTGTAAACCATCATTGTCTTGACAAATGCTTCGCCCCTACCGGTGATCTGAACAAGGGCGATGGAAGAAAGTGAATCACGTTCAGTTTGGAAGATGTTGTGAATCACCAGCAGTCCTTGAGGTTGGGAGTTTAGATCGCTTCGTTCCTCGCGATGACAGATAAGAGAATGCAAAATCCCATTTTTCCTTTTGACATACTGTGTGACATACTGTATAATTGGTTTACAAATATGGTTAGGAGAAAGTATGGACGAATTAAATGAGATCTACGCAAATTTTGTGGTCGAACTCCGGCGAGGGGTTACCAACCTGGTCGTGTTGAATCAGTGTAAACAGCCAACTTATGGCTATCAGCTCGTAAAAGAACTCGCCGAAAGCGGTATTCCCCTCGAAGGAAATACGGTTTATCCGCTTCTACGCCGCCTGGAAGACCAGGGTCTTCTGCGCAGCGATTGGGATACCACAACCGATAAACCTCGCAAGTACTATCAAATCACCGAAAATGGACGCCTGCTCCTGGCCCAAATCACCAGCTACTGGCGCGAATCCGTCAAACATATCGAATCAATTCTGGAGGCATGACATGGAATCAAAAGAATTAATCAAGCGTTACATCTATGCGGTCACCAAACACCTGCCCGAAAACAAACGGCAGGACGTCGGTCAGGAACTGCAAAGCCTGATCGAGGAAACATTAGCTGAACGCAGCCAGGGCGGGCAGCCCACCGACGCGGAGACTAAAGCCGTCCTCGTGGAGTTGGGTCGTCCGGCGGAATTAGCCATGAAGTACGATCCCCACGCCAAAGACGCGCTTATCGGTCAGCCCCACTTCTCCATCTACCTGCGGGTTCTGAAAATCGTTTTGCTGGCTGTCACCCTCGGGTTGACAATCGCGTCCCTTTTGGAAGGGTTTGCTGGTTTTGAGGGCAATGTCTTTGAGTTTTTCGCCTCCGTCCTGGGAAATATCTGGCAGGGGTTACTCGGTGCTTTTGCCTGGGTTACGGTCATCTTTGCCATGCTCTATCAAAAAGACGTCAAACTCGATTTCGCCGCGGATGACCTGGATGATCTCCCGGCTGTGCCCGAGAAGCGCCAGGAAATCAAGCTGAGCGACACAATCGTCAGCTTTATCTTCACAATCCTCTTCCTGGTCTTGTTCGTCGTCGTACCGCAAGTTAATATCCCACTCGCATGGAAGGGCTCAGGTTTGATCTCGATCTTCAACCCCGAAGTGTTGATCGGTCTGCGTTGGCTGTTCATCGCCGCAGCTGTGGCAGCTGTTTTGAATCTATCGATCCGTTTTCTCACCCGCCGTCATTCGCTGCCGGTCTTCCTGGCTACAACACTCGAGAATATTCTGCACGTGGTGGTCCTTTTCACCTGGTTTGGCACTCTAAACGCGCTTAACCCTGCCTTCGTGGATCTCATGGACGACTTTGCACCCTTCTTGGTTGCACCTGCGGTTTGGGCGCCCTTGCAGTGGCTGCCTGCAACCCTCAGCCGTATGCCGCTTTTGCTCCTGATCATATTCAGCGGAGTCCTGCTGGGCTCAATTATTGATCTGATCGAAACCGGCGTGAAAGCTTTTTGGGCACGGAAAGTCTGATTATGCATGGAAAACGAACAATTGTTAATCAATTTCCTACGAGTCAGACATGCAGGGCGTGATATACTTACTGCGGTAAATTTTAGGCTGGCTTGCCAGAATGTAAGCTCGAATAAGGAGAAGTTTAATGAGAGTACATGTTGACCCCGATCTTTGTATCGGTTGTGGGATCTGCGAAGGCGATGCCCCCGACGTTTTCAGTCTCGCCACGAGCACCGTGGCAGAGGTGATCATGGATCCGGTATTGCCGGAATTTGAAGCAGATGCCCGCATGGCAGCAGGGGATTGCCCTGAAAGCGCCATCAGTATTGAAAATGGCGAAGACTCAGATACACCAACGGCACCTGGCGCGGATAGCGCGGATGACGCTGACGAATCAATAAACAATAACGATCTTGAAAGGAAAATTGAAATGAAAGCAACTGTTGATCAGGGCCTGTGCATTGGCTGTGGTATTTGCGAAGGAATCGTCCCCGAGGTTTTCAGCCTCCAGAATGAGCCCTACGCGGAAGTTTTGCTGGACCCCATCCCCGAAGAATTCCAGGATGCCACCCGCGAAGCCGCCGAAGAATGTCCTGAAACTGCCATCACGATCGAGTAATCAGCGTCTGGCTCAAAACTCAAAACCGCTCTGGATAACCAGGGCGGTTTTTCGTATATTTAGTATTTCTACGTAGCGAATGGCCCCTGCCCTGGTAGCAAAGCGGATAGGGTGCGCCACTCCGCATGAGAGGCGTAACGAGAATAATGCCATATGTCTTTTTTGATTATTCGCCACTTGGCGTAGGTCAGGTTGCGGGGTTCAGCCTGACATTACAAACCTTGGAATGACATTATTATCATTCGCTGGTGTAATTCATCTCGTCCAAAGTAGGGGATGGCCTTGTGCCATTCCGCATGATAACAGAACGGGACAAGCCCGTTCCCTACGGAAAACAATCTTTCTTGCTTACGCGATATCCCGTCGTTTGCACCATTCCGCATGAGAGGCGGAACGGAAACGATGCCATATATCTTTTTTGATTATTCACCACTTGGCGTAGGTCAGGTTGCGGGGTTCAGCCTGACATTACAAACCTTGGAATGACATTATTATCATTCGCTGGTGTAATTCATCTCGTCCAAAGTAGGGGATGGCCTTGTGCCATTCCGCATGATAACAGAACGGGACAAGCCCGTTCCCTACGGAAAACAATCTTTCTTGCTTACGCGATATCCCGTCGTTTGCACCATTCCGCATGAGAGGCGGAACGGAAACGATGCCATATATCTTTTTTGAATATTCGCCACTTGGCGTAGGTCAGGTTGCGTTTTCCAACCTGACACAACAAACCTCGATATGCATCAACTTTATATTTTGCGTCCATAGGCGCATTTCAATGCAGCAACACCTTGGATATTTTCTCATTACCGCTCTTAACAAGCGCTCACAATGTCAGGTTCAATTGCGGAACCTGACCTACGCAAACATCTCTATTTCATAAAAAAACATGAAAAGATCTTATGTCACCATCCCCCCATCATGTTGTGAGGAATGGCCCCTGCCCTGGTAGCAAAGCGGATAGGGTGTGCCATTCCGCATGATATCGGAACAGGACAAGCCCGTTCCCTACTGATCTTGCTCGGAATCTCTGCGCAGGTTGGTCAACACATGCCGGATAAACATCTCGGTGTTGTTGATCTTCCCCTGCACCGCTGGCACCGCAATTTTGTTGTGCATCAAAAACGCTCGTGTGGTCACGTCGCGAATGTCTCCTGCAATCGGCGAAAATCCTGGAGTATCCAGCACCACCCAGTTGATCGTCCGGTGCCGTTCATCGGTGTTTTCCTTCAGCGGCACCATGTAGAGAATGGTGGTTTGGTCGAGCTTGTCAAGCAGATTGCGTTCGCCTTTCTTCACCAGGTGCTTGCGCCATTCACTGATCAGGCTATTCGCCCCCTCATCCAGTACGCAACCCGCAAACTCAAGCTGCTGCGTGGCGTAGTAGGCATTGATGATCGGTCTGCCGGCAAAACAGCGGTCTTCGATGAAGAACTCCCCCACCGAGATCGCTCCCCGCAGCGGAAAGCCCGCGGTGAAGCAGCGGTTCATCAACGACGCGCACACGATCGAGAATGCCAGGTAGTGCTGCACCAGGTCGTGCTCGGGCAAAGCTGCGTCAAAGGGTAGACTGATCAGGATTGAGTCGGAAAAAATGATCCAACTCACCCGGTCCAAAATCTGGCTCCAGTCATCCCTTTCCGAGGTTTCCGGCGCCACTTCCAATGGTCGGATTGCCTGGTAGGGCGAACGCAGGGATTCGATCATATCCCGCGGGATATTCATCAGTGTGTCAGAAACAAATTGGGCAGTTTTATGGATATTGTTGTTGAGCATGATCTGGGTGTAACCCAGGATGTCGAAGTATCCCACGAAACCAGTGGCAGGCTGTATCTTGGTCATTGTTTATCCTTCCGGGTGATGCCTGACTGTCTGCCAAATTCGCAAAATTTCCTTGAGTTCATCCGAGTCATCAAGATAAAACGAGGTCTGCAGGCAGCCGTGAGGCGCGGTGGTGAAGGCGTGCAGTGCCAGGCGCGTGTGCCCCGGCTGAATGTCTTCAGTTTTGAAATAGCCAAAAAGTTCGAGGTCCCCATCCAGGTCCATGATCACTTCCAGCTTTTCGGCTTCGGAGCGTGCCTTGAGGTTAGCCAGCAGGATCTGGCGGTTTTTCTCACCGGTGTAGGCGAAAATGGTGGTCAGGATCGTGGCGCCTTTGCGCCAGAAAATAACGTGGTCATCTTCCTTGCGCCGCTGGTAATCCTCCGGCACATCGATGCTCCACTCGGTTGAAAGTTGGTATCTCATGCCCTCGATTATAACCTTCTCCGCTTATTTTTTCGTTACTTTAGCTGCTAACAGGGCATGATGAGTGCCCAGTCCCTCAATCAGGCGAAGGCATGTCATGTTGATTTCACTTGGTTATTCTGAATAAGATGCACCTTGGTGCAAGAACTACCTGATAGACTTGCTCAAAAAGCATTATTACCACGATATATCACTGAATTGGATTTATAATTATCAACAATTCACTTGAAAACATTTATACGGGCAAAATGGAGGGACCATGCTCAACAAACGTTTCTTTTCCTTAGTTCTTGCTTCAATTCTGATTCTTTCATTCGTTTTTTAGTAGTGTCGTTGTCTCTGCGCAAGGAGGTGGTACAACCGTTTACCTGCCAGTCATTCTTAAGCCTGCTACGTTATCCGTAGCTACCCATTTGAATTCACTTCAAAAACTGAGCCCATTTTTCTCTGACAACTCTTATGAGCAGGATATTGTTAACCTCACCCAGTTAAATCTGGTCACCATGGACCGACAGGCGATGGTGGTCGAAAATGCCATCGCTGGTGAAACGCGCCCATTCAATGGCACGCCGTACACCTACACCGGACCAGCCGATGTCGACATTGAGATCAACACCGCGACGGGGAATACCCTTTATACGTTTACCCTGAGAACTGATCTAAATTTTGCGGATGGATTGCCAGTCAGCGCTGACGACCTGATTTTCACCCTGTACACCTTCCTCGATCCCACATTTGATGGATCACACGGGATTACGACCCTGCCAATTCTGGGATTGCAGAATTATCAGACTCAGACTACTCCTGAAATTTTCGAAAAATACGCGGATTTCTATGATTCTATCTACGAGTCCGGAAAGGATCATGTCTGGGACCCCTCCGATCCCTGGACGCAAGACCAACAGACAGATGTCTGGAATCGGTTGGGAGCAGCACTGGCAATCGAGGTTGAAAAAATTGTAGACTATGTTGTCAGCAACTACACCGACGGTTATGCCGAAGCATATCTCGGCTTTTCACCGGAAGAGGTATATGCCAACGAGGGTTTACAGGTTGCTTTCGGCATGCGTATGTGGGGATTTGCCAGTGTAAACACAACTACAAAGTTGTTGACTGCCAGTTGCTCAGGCAGAACCTGGAATCTTAATTACGAATATCCTACCCAACCTGATTACGCTGATGAAATCTTACTTTGTTATAACAACGACTATCGAGCCGCTTTTCCCTATGAATCACCGGACGGCACCGATGTGTACTCTGAAGTGAAAGAGGATTTCATCTTTTATTGGGGACCTCTTGATCCGGACATGATCGGCGGAGTACCAAACATCAGCGGTGTTCAAAAGATCAGTGATACCACGGTGACCATTGAGATTGAGGGTTTCGCCCCAGAATGGATCTACTCTCTGGACATTCCAATTACTCCGTTGCATTATTACGGCAGCACCGACAAATACAACTACGCCCTAAATATGTTTGGCTTCGATTTTCGCGACCTGTCACTGCAGCAAAGTAAAGACAACGCCCCGATGGGTGCCGGACCTTATAAATTTGCCTACAAACAGGGTGACGTGAATTACCTCAGTGCTAATAGGTGCTACTATAAGGGTGAACCTAAGATCAATCAGATCAAGTTTGTTGAGGACGCCAGCCATTCACTGCCGGGAGCTATCGACTCGGGCAGCATTGACCTGGCTTTTACACCTTATAATAGAGATAGAATTGAGGAAATTTACGCAATCAACTCCAATGGAGAACTCACAGGCGATATCATCACTACCTCCAAAGTAGATAACCTTGGTTATGGATATGTCGGCATCAACACCAGATTGGTGAAAGTGGGAGATGACCCTTCCTCGACTGCTTCGCGTTATTTGCGTCGAGCATTGTCCACCATCCTGGCTATTCACCGAAAACCAGAAATTGAGGCTTACTACGGTCCAGATGCCGCCTCAGTTCTGGAATACCCGATCATTCTTTCAGCCTGGGCGTCCCCTCAACCAGGCGATGCGGGTTATCAGGAAGCATTTTCAGTGGACGTCAATGGTGAACCAATATATACCCCAGGGATGACCCAGGACCAAAAGGTGGAGGCTGCCCAACAAGCCGCGCTTGGTTTCTTTGAGGCAGCGGGCTTCTTGGTGTCAGGCGGAATAGTTGTGGCTCCTCCTGCAGGCGCAAAACTAAATTATGAATGCATCATTCCCGGTGGAGGAACAGGGGATCACCCTGCTTATAGCCTTCTCGTTTCAGCCCAGGGAACTTTGTCTGAGATTGGAATAACTTTAGATATATGGGATGTAGCAGACGCAAATTTCCTTTGGGATGCGCTGGATGCTGGCACCCAGGAGTTGTGGGTAGCCGCCTGGGGTTCTACGATAGATCCTGACCTGTTTCAGGTTTATCATAGTTCCAACACCTTTGACCAACCCGATGGAACTCACTCAAATCACTACTACATCCAGGATCAAGCACTGGATGTGCTGATCATGGAAGCACGAGCAAGCGACGACCAGGCATTGCGAAAACAACTCTACCAGCAAGCTTTTGACATCATCATGGATTGGGGCGTTGAAATCCCCGTTTACAACCGGAAAAACTTCGCTATTTTCAGCAGTCAGCGAATCAACACATCCACAGTCACCCCAGATATCACTACCTTCTGGGACTGGCAAAACGATATTGAAGACATGACGATGAATTAGTAAAAACCTTATATGCAAGACCAGTGCGAGCACACACCCCCCCGCACTGGTCTTTGTTGATAAGATTAACTTTCTGACCAAAAAATACTTCTGGGATGAGTTGCTTGACAGTCTCGCCGCTGGCGGTTAGAATCTCATTTCGTTGCCGAGTTAGCTCAGTTGGTAGAGCATTCGACTGAAAATTGAAGGGTCCACGGTCCGAGTCCGTGACTCGGCACACAAAAGAACCGCTTGTGAGAACAAGCGGTTCTTTTGTTTTTCCAACCAGCATCCAGAAACGTTGGTCAGTCTGCATCTACCTCTTTGTTTTCTTCCCCAAACACCACATTATCCCCGTCAAAATCGAGCGCGTCCAGGTCCCCGAGCTCTTCATCCTCAAATTCACCCTCAAAATCATCTTCGAGGAACATGATCTCAAGCGTGTCATCAATATCTTCCAGCGAGGTGGCAATCCGCTCTAAGGTCTGGCGGAGCAGGACTAGTTCATTCAACAATGCTTCATTAAATTCCATGGTAATCTCCTTTTCACTAACTATAACAGGCATGAGACACAAAGGGGGCAGTTGTATGCACTCCACGCTTCCAATCTGCTCCGACGTTCCGCACTCAGGCTATAATTGAAATATCGAATAACAGGAGTGTGCAAGATGAGAGTCGGATTAATCACAGCAGGCAGTGACAGCCCCGGTGTCAACGCCGCCATTCGCGGCTTTGGCAAGGCAGTCGCAAATCACCACAACATGGAAGTGCTGGGTTTCCGGGACGGTTACCTCGGCTTGATTGAGGACCGCAAGGTAAACCTACTGGAAGGCAGAATGCTTTCAGGCATCCTAACCCAAGGCGGCACAATCCTTGGCACCAGCCGCCACTTGCCCGAAGCGATGCACAGCCCGCAGGGTCCCATTGACCGTACGCAGGAAGCCATCGAAAGCTACCGCCGCAACAATCTTGACGCGCTGGTCATCATTGGGGATAACAAGAGTCAATCCGCCGCTTATCATCTCAGCCAGGCTGGCTTGAACATCATCACCATGCCAAAATCCTGCGAGAACGACGTGCCACGTACGGACAAATCGATCGGTTTTGACACCGCCCGCGAGATCGCCACCCAGGCGATCGATCGCCTGCACACCAACGCCAACGCGACGCACCGCATCATGCTGGTGGAATTGCTCGGCAATTGCTCTGGTTGGCTGACGATGGGCGCGGGTTTGGCTGCTGGCGCGGATGTGATCCTGATCCCTGAGATCCCTTACGAATTCGATGTGGTCATCGAGGCTATTCATCGCCGCAAAGCTGCAGGACGCAACTTTTCCCTGGTGGCTGTCGCCGAAAAAGCCAGGTCGAAGGAATTGGTAGATTTCATGGAACTGGCGGCTAGTAAGCGAGCCAAAAGCGCCGAGGAGCAGGAAAAAGCTTTCGAACGCATCGAAAACAATTACTCCGCCCAGACTCTGCTGCTGGCGCGGCGCCTTGGCGAAGCCACTGAGCTTGAGACCCACATCACCATTCTCGGTTCACTGGTCCGCGGCGGCACCCCTACCGCGGCTGATCGCCTGCTTGCCAATCAGTTGGCAGAGTGGAGCGTGCGAATGGCGGTGGAGGGTCAGTTTGGACGCATGGCGTGCCGGATTGACGGCTCGGTTACCAGCGTTCCTTTGGACGAGGTGGCCGGTAAAACCAAGGAAATGCCCCTTGACCACGATTGGATCCGGGGGTCATTCCAGGTCGGCACCTGTTTGGGCGTATCCGACCTCTCCCTCGCGTAAAATCACCAAACGGACCTGCTTGCAAGCAGGTCCGTTTTTTATAACCGACCGTGGTGGGAAAAACCCACTATTTTGAGTAGAAGTCTTTCCGGATTTGCGGATCGCGCGCCAAACCCGCCTCGAGGATATCCATCAGGTTATCGAACAAATCCTGCGTCGCGCGGTCGTAGACCGAAGAAAGCTTGCCTGAAGCTATCGCAGGCGCCTTTTCGCCAATCCGCTCCGCCAGGTAGGGGGCAATCCCGCCTTCGATGATCTCGAGCATGAATGCCGCCATGTCCACGTCCACCCAGGTGGCGATGTCGTCGTGCAGGATTCCCTGAGTCAGGAAGGCGTGGAAGCGCCCGTCCCCACTCACCCGTTCGCCCGTTTCCGGGTCGACGCTGCTCGAGTGATTGGAGTTCATTCGCCGAAAACGCTCGATGCTGGCCAAATCCGGGTATCTGATTTGGAATTCAACCGCTGCCTGAAGGACGCGCCTCAGATAGCGGAAAGTGTCGAGGCTGGCTGAGTCCAGCGGCAGGCTGTTGATCACTTCAATTTTTTTCTTGTAGATAATGCTCAGGATGTGCCTGTGCAGGTCGTCGATGTTTTCGAAGTACTGGTAAAAAGATCCCTTGGCGATGCCCGCATCGCTGACGATAGCATTGATCGATGCGCTTTGCAGCGGATTGGCGCTAAACTCAGCGATGGCAGCCTTTTCGACTTTCAGGCGCTTCTCTTCAGGTAGATTGTGGTAGGTTTTTGTAGGCATCGGGCTCCTTGGGGTGTTGTGACCAATCGGTCATATTGTACATTGTGCAGGATTGGATGTCAATAAAGACAATTTACAGCTTGGTCACCTTGGTAGGGGTAACCCCTGTGGTTACCCGTTTTCGCAGGGCGGACACAGAGGTGTTTAGACAAGTATGATTGTTTACACATTATCAAGGGTGATTGTTTACATGT
>CAYSVX010000054.1:0-10087 GCA_964434665.1 uncultured Anaerolineaceae bacterium | reverse complement strand
ATTAGGACATTTCTATTTAGCCAGCATTAGGACATTTCTATTTAGCCTTGACAGGCACAAAAAGGCAGGATGACCGGAAAAACCGGTTGGTTGTTAAGGTGCAAAGCCTGAGAGAAGGCTTTTCCAACTATTATAGCACATATGTTCTATTTAGGCAAATAGAAAACATGAAATCAATAACGGATTTCCGACCCACACGTCAATCCGCACGGAATATCAGGGTAGGGGCGAAGCGTCTTTGATGATGGATTGTGGTGAGACGGAGCGTTAATGGTGGGACGCTTCGCCCCTACGACCAAATACGACATTATCCAGCCCTTGGATTTTCCTCAGGGTGGGGTCATCTCTTCGTAGGCCGGATTCCGCAATTGAATCCGGCTCCTTTAACTGCACATTGCCCCTTCGCTATGTTACTTAATCGCAGATCCCGGAAGCAGCGCCTAAGAGAACGGGGCAATCAAAGGGGATGTCAATTCATTTACCCCATCTTAAGAGGGGGCATCGCGAAGCGAGGGGGTGATTTTTTCCGGATTTCTCCCGGGATAAGCCGAAGTCCTCGTAAGGGCTTGGCATGCCGAGCTTCAAAATTACAAGTGATCCTCTACGCTCTCTGTCGAGATTTTTCTTCACACCTTTAAGAATCCGTTCTCAAACGCACTCGGGAATTCGAAGCGTTTTTGACCCTGTTCAAAAGCAACCGTAATCAAGCCATTGCGGAATTCAATTACTTTGCCTACTCCGAAGTATTGGTGCTCCACATCCATGCCAACAGTAACCCTGGGAACATCGAATTTCGGTTTTTCAACTTTCGGTGGGATGGGAGACTTAACGCCAAAAGCAGCAGTGACCAAATCAGGCATTTCGGGCACTGCCTGAGGTTGGGGTTTTCGCACTTCAGTTGCGGTCGGTTTAGGCGCTGGAGTAACTTCGACTTCTTCCTCTTCTTCATCGTAATCATCAACAGAATACGGAATATCAGGCAGCTCGTTTACCGACGCGGTTGGAGCCTGCAGAGTGGCTTGCTGGTTGTAAAACAGCGTCTGATACTCTTCGCGTTTTATGACCGTGTCCCAACCACCGACATCTTCCCCTGCATGCTTGTCAATGCCAGTGTAAGAAAGGCTTGAATCTTCGTAACGCTTGAATTTGAAAATGGCATCGTTCATCAGCGACCCATTGAACACATTCAAAGACACCAACAGTTCAAAGTCTTTTACGTCCAGACCAGTGACCTTCTTAAACAACGCCGGCTCGAGTTGGGTGATCACGTCCTTTAGTGATCGTTCGCGATAATCCGTCAGGTACATGAAGATCGGAATACGAGTAGCGAATTTGATCAGTTTTTCCTGGATCTCTTTGCGCTTGGATTTGTATTCTTTTTCTTCTGCAGTCAGTTCTTTCTTCTCTTTAGGTGTGCGCTCGCCATCATCTTCTTTCCTGGCCTTCTTGACCGCTTCAGATTTGTTGATGATGGTCTCAATGTCCGAATTCAAACTGCGGAATCCTTCAATCCGCATCAGGGCATCCATAGCTTCTTTATTTGCCATGAGTCGCGCAAGGGTTTCATTATCCACGTTCACCAACAAAGCGGATTCCCAACGCTTGGCAAGCAGGGTTGCGGATGTGCCTGCCATGGCAATGTCCAAGACGTCCTGGGCATTGATCTGGCGCATGCTGCTGCCGTCATAAGCCAACACCGGCAGGAAGTTGATGAACTCAGCGACCTTTGTTTCCGGGTTGCTTTCGTTGACGTTCAGGCGGCAGCTGTAATCTGAGATCTGCTTGAGGGCACGGTCAAGAGCAAAGTCAAACAGGTAACATTCGTGCTTCATGATCTCAGTTGTGCCCGCGCCAGTGGTGATTTCCCATGGGCTTTGCACGCGAAAGGCTGCCTGGAAGTATGTCTCTGGGCTTTTGAGATTACGCAGCATAAAGATACCCGTCCAGGGTCGGACGGTCACGCCGGTGGTCAATTTACCGCAAGAGAGCGTGATGGTTTTGCTTTTCAGGGGGTCACGCATGGACTTCTTAACCGGGGCAAGCGCGCTCAAACCGATGCCTGCCTGGGATCCCGCGCAGACATTGACCTTGTAATCGTGGAAAAAGGCGTTCTGTTTCTGCTTCAGCAGGTTGTTCATCGCATGACAGGATGCCACGTTGGGCAAGAACCAGAAGGTATGCGAGAGCACATTTAACAGGCGCGTGTCCGCGTAAGGCATCGGTGGGCGCTTATCCTGCCCCAGCTTCATGTCGTCCACGCTGGCAGGCAAGTAGGAACCCCTGATTAGGTCCAGCCATTTCTGCACTTCGTTCTCATAGACAAATTTTGCCTCAGTCCCTTTTCCTTTTGCAGAGAAGAAGACGTTCAAGTCAAACTCGTTGAACTCTCCCTGTGAAGCGATCTTGCGGATGCTGTCGGGGATGCGATACGTGAGCATGACCATCCTCGGCAAAGCAGCATAGGGATTATCCGGGCTGTCACCCCAGGCTTCCTTGGCACGCTGCTCGTCGGAATAGGTCCAATTGTAAATTTGGTCTTCGATGAACTCGCCGCTGTTGATGGCACGGAAAGGCGTACCGGAAAGGAACAAGTAATAGGAACTGGTGATGGGCAAAAAGGTTTCGTTCCAGGCGTTGTCAGCCTCTTCTTTTTTATATTTTTCCAAGTCAAAATCGTAATCTTCGTCCTCATCCGGCTGGGCGAACAAGTTTTTAGCATTCTCACGCCAGGCACCGAAGTGGTACTCATCGAAAATGACCAACTCCCAGTTGCTGGCGTGGATGAATTCGTTTTTTACCTTGAGCCCGCCAGCGTCATTGGTGCCGAGCAGATCCTGGAATGAACCAAAACAGACGATCGGTCTGGTTTTATCCGCCATGTCATATTGTTCATCCATGTTTAGCTTGTTGTTATGCGCGTCTTTGTTCGAGATGAACTGCCAGCCCTCAAAATCAATATGGGTGTTCAGGTCTTCTTCCCAGGCGGCTTCCACAGCCGGCTTAAAGGTCAGCACCAGCACTTTTTTCAAGCCCATGCGTTTGGCCAGGTGGTAGGCGGCAAAGGTTTTGCCGAAACGCATCTTGGCGTTCCACAGGAATTTGGGGGCACGGTCGGCTTGATCTTTTTTGGCGGACGCAAAATATTCGACCGTCTTATCGACCGCCTCTTTTTGCTCGGGACGCATGGCAAAGGTACGGGTGCGGTTTTCGAGGTTGGTTGTGCCAGTCCTGACGGCAATGACAGCTGACTTCACTTCCTCCGGGGTACAGCGAAACCATTCCCCGCCAACGTTCATGACGCGTTGCTTGTGCAGGATGCGGTGAACGTCGTGATCGGTGAAGCAAGTGCCATCCTCACGCATGGCGGATTCAGCCAGGACGATCTTGTAGGGCAAGAGACCATCCGGACGTTTGGTGGGATATTGGTTTGCCACGCGTTTTTCAACGTCTTTTTCGGTGTAACCCACCTTCAACAAGCCTTCGTACTGCGGATTGCTGTCGGAATAGGCGTAAACCATCGGATGCGAGACCGGACGCTGGGGGAAGAAATCTTTAGTCATTGCTCTCAGGCTCCGTTATCTCGGCTGTCTGCTCGTAGTAGTAGGAATAATCCACACCTTTCATGAACATTTCGCGGTCGTTGATCCTGTCTGTTAAAGCAGAAGCGAGCAAGGTTTTAATCGGGGCGGCATCAGCAACGCTGCGTTCCATCGCGGATAGATACGCTTTTTTGCCGACGAGGCTCCAATCCACGCAGACTCTCAGGCTCTTCTTGAGGATCAAGTCAAGCCAAATGCGCATGCTCCTGCCATTGCCTTCCAGGAACGGATGGGCGGCATTCATCTCAATGTATTTTTCGATGATCTCATCAAAGGTTTGTTCGGGCATGGTCTCAATCTTTTTAAGCGTTTCGGGCAAAAATCGGGCGGAGGCGAAGCGAAAGCCGCCCTTGGCAATGTTTTTGGTTCGGATTTGCCCGGCAAAGTCATACAAACCGCCGAACAGGTAAGCGTGGATCTGGCGCAAGCCGTTCAGCGTGCCGACTTCAAGGGCTGCGTAAAGGGAACTGTCGAACAGGGCATAGGCTTTGGTCTTGCTCTTGCCGTCGATGGTTTCGTCGCTGTAGATGAACCACTTGATGAACTCAGCCGCATTTTTGCTGGGAACCCTTTCCACCAGCCGGATCACATCCTCCTGCAAAAGGCAGTCGGTGGCGTAGTGCTTGCCGTCACGCGCGGTTAATTTCAGTTGGCTACAATTTGTAGTCAACTGGGGATCTTGAAGCTTTAAACGCGTCTTGAGCACCGACCAGTACTTGCGCGGGTTCTTGCTGTTGGTGAGGACGGCGATAATATCCACCACGCTGAACCACCACTTGGACTTTGCTTCGTCCCACACCGCGCGGACTTCGCTGTCGCCGAAGAAGCGAACCGAGATCTTAGTCAGCATCGTCTTGACCTGCGTTCAAGTCCATGGGTCTGATCATGGATTCGATAAAGGTGATTTCTTCGTCGGTCAGTCCGTATTTGGCGTAGAGTTCTTCATCGGTCCAGGGTTTTGAGAAGTCTTGAACAGGCACAAAACAAAAATTTTCCTTTGTAATATTCATTGATGACAGTGTAAGGGAAATCAAAAATCTTACGAACTGGGTCTTAAAATATAAAAGGCAATTTTCTGTCTCGTCCTTTTTCATGAAGTGGTTTAACACGAGATATGTCTCGGTGCAAACTTCATTCGGGCCTAAAATACTAATTTTTGTCGTCACATTCATTTTGCCATCACTTGCATTATTGACCCCTCCCCTATCAGGATTTACTTTACCGATTATTAACTTAAATTCCTCAATTAACTGGGGATTCTTGGTGACGGCATCTCTTGAAATGAACCCCTCCCCAGCGCTACTAACTAGTGTGATAGAGTCACTGTTCTTTTTACTTGAACCTCTCTCGGATGAAATGAAACCAAAAGGATTACGAGACAAAACAATACTCGACATATTTCCTTCATCGAAACTCCTCACCTTATGAATAACATCTACTCCGATATTGCTTCGAACAAAAATATCAAATTCATTAAGCTTCCGGACAGAATAACTTCTTGTTTCGTTGACTACGGATGTAATACTACAAAGTGAACTTTTGTCTCTCTCCCATAAAAAGTAGCAAACTCCTCCTGCAATATCAACACCAGGAAAACAATCGCGACTCTTTGGGAAATCGACCAAATTAGTTATATGGTCATCAAATAACATTGATTTTCTAAACTCATCCAACCCCTTGCCTCCAGCATACCACCTTGCAGGAATAATCATTAATAAATATCTTGGCTTTAATTTTTTCGCTTGATCGACAAATAAATGATACAAGGGTTTTGCGCTAATCCCGGTTCCGCTACCACCATCATTTAATTGATAAGGTGGATTTCCAATGATCACATCAAATTTCATGTTGAAAACCTCCTCGGGCCTAATCAGGTGAATCAATTCATATGCATGGGTTTCCAATGTCAAGCCCCGGTCATATAGACTCTGCGACGCGCCACAGAACACGCAGCGACCGTCTTTCCAATTGTGCTGAACACGTTTAAAGCGAATGTTGCCCTCAGCGTCATTGAACCCGGTTACGGAATATTTGCTGTTGGGGTATTTGCTGCAGTAGACGCCGCGCCGTGAAAGCAGGCTGGTGAGCTCGGTGATGGCGATGCCGTAAAGTTGATGCTGAAAAATATGGTCAATGCGCTGCTGCAGATCGGGTATGACTGGCTCCAAACCCTTCAACAAACGCTTGGCAATCTCACGCAGGAATACGCCGGACTTGCAGGCAGGGTCAAGAAATTTGGCGTCCGGGTTGGCAAACAGTTCCTGTGGCAGCAGGTCCAGCAGTTGGTTGGCAATCTCAGGCGGGGTGAAGACTTCGTCGTTGGAGAGATTTGCCAGGCAGGAGAGCACATCGGGGTTGTAGGTGTTGGTGTAGAAGTCATTCGGCATGATGCTGCACTCGCTTGTAATCGGTAGGCGGGAACTCGCGGATGGGAGTGGGAATAAAAGCCTGGATCTCGGGGTCGAACTCCCAGCCATCCATGAAGATAGTCATTTGTTCTCTGTGACCCTCCAGCATTTCGTCAAGCCGGAAGTCACGGCGTTTGAGCAAGGGTCCGGAAACCAGCGACCATTCTGAGAAAATGATGGGTTGACCAGCGGTAGTTTTGAGGGTCAGCGCGTCGCCGCAAAGGATATTGCGCTGAAAGATGAACCTGACCGCGTCGCGGCAGTCCTGACTGACCTCGTGCTTGCAGGCAGCGGTGTATTCTTCATCCCAGATGGCGAACATGCGCGCGCGGCACTCTTCCACATTGTCTTGCAGGATGTCGACGCCATAGATGCTGGTGGCTGCCAGGACGGCATATTTTTCATAGTCAGCCGGGCTTTTGCCGTATTGTTTTTTGACCACAGCCAGTTTGCGGCGCAGGATCTCGGCGAGGAAGTTGCCATCGCCGCAGGCTGGCTCGAGAAAGCGGCTGTCGATGCGTTCGGTTTCCTGCTTGACCAAGTCCAGCATGGCATTGACTTCACGCTCAGAGGTAAAAACCTCTCCGTGATCCGCTACCCGCTGCTTGGATTTGACTTGTTTGTCTGACAAAACTTTACTCCCTCCAAAGGCTTAACTCATTAATAGAAATTTAAGATTACTAACTTTCTTCGCTTATTAGCCATTAATCACTGCCTGATCTACAAGGGACTTCAACAAAGCCTCTCTGGTTAGGCAAAAACCAACAAAATCGTCTCTCCATAACGGGGAATCAGGTTCTGGCGGTAATTGGTGTGAGGCCAATATCCGCTCTAATACGGAGGGGTCGCCTGAATGGTCCTTGAGGTGGTCACCGATTGCCTTCAAGTAAACTGAAGGCGGGTTCTTTCCGATTCTTTGATTGGTCTCTTTATCAATCAGTGTGCGGTTTAAAACACAATCGACCTCGTTCGTATCAAAACGGGTAGAACCTTGACTTGATTCTGCCAGGTAAGCTTTTGGGAAAATGTGGTGGTCATCTATGCCACTTTGTTTAATCAGAGCTGTAGTTATCGGTTGAGTTGTGTGAAAATCAAGGGAAGGTGTTCTCAATACCAAGCACATTAACCCGCGATATACAGCTCTTTGCTTTGTCGTAATTTTATAGAGATCACTCGAGTTGAACGTGAAATTTGCAACACTCTGTGGTGCCTCTCCACCTTCTAACCACATTTGAAATTGAGAAATGTCTGTTATTGCTTGTGATGTCGGGCTAGACTCGTATGTTTGGCCGAAAACAGAGCACCAATACCAACGCTTAATCTTAGGGCGAAAGTTAACCCATGCCACACCTTTGAGATTTATATTTCTCATAAATATGGCAGCTCCAGGGATGACGATTGTGTTATATGAGAGCAATTCAGGAGTAATGACGCCACACTCACAATAAAGCATTTCTAGAAATTCTTCCATACCACAAATCGCGTCGTCCCATGCTGCTACAACTTGTGGCGCTTTTAAACTCAATACATCATTCCGCTTGACAGAATTAATTGTCTGAGAACAAATAACTTGAAGTATGTAATATGGGTCAATGTTGAACAAATCCAAATATTTAGTTTTTGCCAGCGCCTCTTCCCACAATTCTCGCAAGTTGTAACCTTCTGCAAAAAAACGCGCAGAAAGTAAATCGAACACGCTCAAGCGGACGCCTGTGTTATTTAATGTCTCAAAAATTGTACAAACTGCTTCAAGGGAAGGGTTATTGGTTAAAGTCACAACCGGAAATTCATAATTCACAATCGGCGCGACAAAACTATCATATTGATTTCGAATTGCTTTTCTCTCATCGGAGGGTAAGCCTTTAGATTTCTCATCCTGTTCAAGTACTTCTTCGATTTCATCAAGCCAGGCATGAAATCCTTCATCGCCGAAGAGCACGCTCAATGGCAAAATCCTGTTCTCTGCTTGAGTTCTTATGGACCCATAACGGGTCAGAGCTCGATCGCGTCTGTCATAGAAAAATGCATCGTCAATGCCTTTACCGTCAACTAAGGCTTTCATATTTACATAAAACAGGTAATCGCCTGTGCCATACAAAGCCTGATAAAGTGAGGTTAATCGTTGTTGACCATCAAGAACAAGATACTTCGGCCTATGACCGTCTAAAGCAGGTGCTCCGGCAAAAGCGCGAGGTTGAAACATAGGCTTGTCACTCTCGATCCGAAGAAGACTTCCCGCGGGGAAGCTTTTTGAAAGCGATATGATCAACTCCTGCGTTTGTCGTGGCTGCCACACGAAATCACGTTGAAAATCAGGCAGAGCCATGTCGCGTACATCGATTAGATTAAGCAGATCTTTTTTTAGCTGTTTAGGATTTGTTTCAAAATTAGGCATCTCAGATCCTGTTAATTCTTGCTTGTACTGACACGGTAAGGTGTCTTCCACGCGTCATAGATTTTCTTGCACTCCTGGGTGAAGAAATCTTCTTCGTCCTGGTTTTCATTCGCTGCATGCAATTGCTTTGCCCAATCAATGAATCCAGGACCTGGTTTTCCGCTAACACCCACTGCAATTGCGCTTAAAAACGGCCGACCATGTTCTATTTCGTTTTTTGATATGGCTCCTAGAATTGCCCCAACAACAGATCCCATATAGGACCCAGCGGTTGGAAGACCGCAAGCTTGAGCGATTTCCTGGTAGGTTGCCAAACCTGAGTGTTTAGCAGCGTTTATCAAAATGCCATAAGTGATGAAATACTCTTTTGTGTTTTTCCATTCTTTAGCCATTTCCAATCCTCCTGATGCTGGTGATTACCGATATCCATTGTAATTATACCCATTCCACTCTTTACAGGAATACATTGAAATATTCGACTACAACTGGCCGTCAAAACCCTCACCATCCCCTTTCAGCCCATCAGCCAATTGCCCCAACAGTTCCGCTGAGCTGGCGTTGTCTTTCATTCTCTCCATCTGCTGCTCCGCCAGGCTCAGGCGGGCTTTGCTGAGCAGATACGAGCTGGCCACGTCCAGCGCCATCGCCGGCGGCAAGCCGTAGACCTTCCTCTCCAGCGCGCCGGTGCCAGGCACTGCCCAGGAATAGCGCTTTTTGCGGGTTTCGTCCCTATCGACGCGGACGCGTTCATCCTTGCCGAGGATGCTGAACGATTCTCTAAGCATCCTGGTGGAGGGCAGGTTCATCCGTTCCTGCAGCAGCCTGGTCAGCTCGGCGCGGTCGAACTTGCGCTCGTCTTCCGTCATCAGGATCCGCATCATCTCGTCGAAAGCGGCATCCACCAGGCGGCGCGGTTTGGGCTGGGCTTGCGCACCCAGGCGTTCAAACAGCAGATGCAGGCTGCTACGAAGTCCCTCGCTTGCACCCTGACACAAAGTGTTATGGGCGACGCCATCAGCCTTAGTGGGCTCACCATCCACGATCGTGAACTGCAGGCGCGCCCCCGCTTGCCCCAGGCGGTTTTTGACCACTTTCAGCACATTGCGCCCCATGCCCCCCAGCTTCATCATTTCGGGTCGGCTGAGCAGCAACACGCTATCCACCCCCGCCAGCAGCTCGCTGCTGCCGCGCACGCGTTCTTCCCCCTGCGAGGTGGGCAGCCCCCATTTGTTCAGCCGGGCAGCCAGGCGCTTGTTGAATTGGTGGATCAAAACCACGCTCACGCCGGTTTGGCTGGTGAGATGGCGCAGACCGCGCAGGAACGCGCCCACGGCGGATGCCGAGCCGTCCGCCATGCCGGGCAGGTACTGCGACAGACCGTCGAAGATCAGCAAATCGTACCCCCGGCGCACAACTTCTTTTTGCAGCCAGGTGAAACTTTCGGGATCGCTGAACGCGTGGTTGCGGAAATCGAGGTCCAGCGCATCCGGCACCGCGATCCCCATCCCGTTTTTGCCGTTCGGATAGCCGCGGCACAGCCTGAGCACCCGCTCGGCGATCAGGTTCGGGTCGGCATCGCCGCAGAAATACCGCACCCGCGCTTCGCGGCTCTTAGGTGGTAGCTGATAGCTGATAGGTGGTAGCTGATAGCTGATAGGTGGTAGCTGATAGCTGATAGGTGGTAG